>CAZUGY010000145.1:7052-9388 GCA_964620265.1 uncultured Alcaligenaceae bacterium | reverse complement strand
AGGCGATAGCTGAAGTTCTTGCTGTGGTCATCGCGATTGTGGAAGAGCACGTTGAAAGCACAGCGCGCGAAGGCGGCGAGCACCTCGCGCTGGTCGCCGGTGACGAGCGAAGTGGCACGCAGGAACGTAAGGTAGTCGACCTGGGGAATCCGGAAATCGGCATCGAGCAATCCAGCCAGCGTGAGCACGGGCACACGTAGCCCCGCCTCGCGGTCGAAGCGCTCGATGGCGAAGGCTGCGAGCGTGCGGTCGAGGTCAAAGTGCCGGGTGGCGGGCACGGGCAGGCCGCAGCGGCGGCCAAGCTCGGTGTAGGCGTGCTCGATGGCGCACACCTCCTTGTGCTCGCGTTCGGACTGGAATTTGACGAGCCAAGGGGTGCCGGCGGCGGCCGGGTCGGTCGACATGGCACCGCTTGCCGCGTCGTACTGCACCAGGGCCTTGGGCCGCGCACCGTGCGGTGAGCCGCCCAACAGCGCGAGCTGGCGTAATGTGGCGACATCGCCATTGCCTAGGACCTCGCGCACCTCCTTGGCTAGCGTGAGCAACCGCACGTCCTCGGCGGCAAGGTTGTCTCGCGAGGCGGGCTCGAATGTGAGCGCACCAATGGCGCGCTTGCCGATGAATGCGAGGCGCTCGAGCGGGGAGACGGTGCCGACATTGCGTCCCTCGCGACGAAAGAGCCTGTCCATCACGAGCATTCCCCAGCCATCGGGGAGTGCATCGGCGATGAGTCCCGGCAGGCGGTGCTGATGGGAGGCAAAGCCCGTGTAGGCCTCGCGGCGCAGGCGCAGGTTACGCGGGGACAGTTCGAGGCGTTGCGTGAGTGCCTCCAGCGAGTACTCGAAGAGCACAGTGCCTTCGCTGTGGGCGAGGGTGCCCAATGGCCACTGCTCGCCCCAGCCGCAGTAGTGGACATCGAGGGTCTTCATGGCTCACCACGGGGCGAGGCGCGCTGCCGTTGGCTTTGCTCAATGCGCGCGAGGTCGGCGATGGATTGCGCAGCTTTGAGCTCGAACAGGGTGGCGAGATCATCGACGAGTCCCAAGGCCCGGACGATCCGCACCAGCGATTCGAGTGAGCACTGCCCCTTGGCTTCGAGGTTTTGCACGGTGCCGCGCGACACTCCGGCGCGCGCAGCGAGCTCGATTTGCGGCAGGTTCCGGGCGAGACGCTGAGCTTTGAGGCGGCGACCGAGCTCGAGCGCCACCTCGGCATTCGAGGCAAGAGACAAGTCCAATATATTCGGCATAAGATGGTCATTAGCGCAATAATGCCGAATATATTAGTCGTTATAGGTGCTGGGGTCAACCACCATACCTCTGCCACGCCGTAAATACCAAGGGAGCTCGGGTCTCGGCTTCGAACGGGATCAGCGTGGGCCGCATCCTAATTCGGCGCGGAGACCAATGGTGCAATAGTGTCGCGGAGCAGCTTTCGCCGCGATTCGGCAATCTTTCGCAATAGCCGATCATCGGCAGTGACGAAGCGACAGCCGCGCTCCATCGCCAACGCGAGATATACGCAGTCATATGCGGGATGGGCCAGTTCGATAGCGAGTTGCGCTGTTGCCTCCAGCAGCGACCGGGTTGGCACCAACTCGATCTCGGCGCCCTGCAGCAGGCGCGCGGCGAGCAACGCTTCGTTCTTGTGGAGTTCCTTGCGCTGCACTTTCTTCCAAAGGATGTTGGCGCACTCCGAAGTCAGCAAATCCGGAGCGATCAACGCGTTGTTCCTCAGTGCAAGTGCCTCCTGCGTACCGGCCTCTTTGACTACCCATTTGATGGCGACGCTGGCGTCGATGCACAACGCGCTCACCGTTCGTCGCGCCCTTCACGCAGCAGACGTTCGGAGGGCGTCTGCTTTCTACCGCTCGTGAGTTTGCGCAATTCCGCAGCCAGTTTTTCGAAGTCAGGATCGGCGTCGGTAGCGAGCGCTTGGCGAAGTATTTCCCTGTGCTCAGCTTCGGTCGAACGTCCATGCCGTGCAGCTCGGCGCTTCAGTTTGGCAATCAACTCGTCATCCAGATTACGCACATGCAGGTTTCCTGCCATGTCTGACTCCGTGAGATCAATGGGTCCAATGATCTCACTGACGGCTCGCGGCGTAAACAAGTGTTTGGTTCCGTTCTATACGGCACCGATCACGACGGAAGCGATCTGGACTCCAAGCGCTCCAGCACCGGTTCGATCGCTGCCGGCAACTCGGCAGCTATGCGCTTGTGGTGATGTAGTACGCAGGGGAGGTAGGCTCATGCTCGGCGTGTTTTCGGGATCCACGATCATGTTGACGGTCGGTATTATTTTACATAATATAAATTATGCGACATAGACGGTGAG
>CAZUGY010000145.1:2930-6952 GCA_964620265.1 uncultured Alcaligenaceae bacterium | reverse complement strand
GAGCCGATTGGAAATCAGCGATCGCCGGATCCCGGCGGCCGGCGCCAACGCCGCGCAATCGTGTCGACCAGCGTGGCGAGATGTTCCAGGAAGGCGGCAGAAGGATCGGCGCGCAACACGGCGCGTACGAGCATGGTGACGACATAAAGACAGATGACGGCGGGAATGCCGACCGCCAGCACGAGGAACACGATCTGCCACCCTCCGGTCCCCATTGCGGGCCTCCGTCTTCAGAAATTCCGCCAGGTCGGTTCCACCGGGAAATGAATTCATACGATCCCAAAGCGACAATACGCTGCATTGGCCGGCCGGAGGAAGGAGTCGCCCTTGCGGTCGTCCGCGCAATCCGGGCTTAAACTGCCTTCCGCGCCGCCCCTCGCGCGGCGAAGCGGAAGCGCGCCATGTCATCTCGATCCCTTCGTCTAGCCTGCCTCGGTCTCGTCCTGGCCGCCTCGCTGGCCACCGCGCAAACCACCGCGCCGCCGCCTCTGCCGGGTGACGACAACTACCGTCCGCGCTTCGGCCAATCCGGCAAGGACGTCGTGTGGATTCCCACACCCGATGCGCTCGTGCAGCGCATGCTGCAGGCGGCCAAGGTCACCGATCGTGACATCGTGTACGACCTCGGCGCCGGCGACGGCAAGATTCCCATCGCGGCCGCGCGCGACTTCAAGGCAAAGGCAGTCGGCATCGAGTACAACCCGGAGCTCGCCGAGCTCGCACGGCGCAACGCCCAGCGCGCAGGTGTGGCCGATCGCGTGCGCATCATCACCGGCGACATCTTCGCCAACGACTTCACGGATGCCACGGTCGTCACGCTTTATCTCCTCCCGGACCTCAACCGCCGCCTCATGCCGCAGTTGCTGAAGCTCAAGCCCGGGACGCGCGTGGTGTCGCATGCCTTCAAGATGGCGGATTGGGAGCCCGACGAGACGATCGGCGAATCCGATCGCGACGGCTTCCTGTGGATCGTGCCCGCCAACGCCGCCGGCCGCTGGAGCCTCACGGAGCAAAGCGGCGAATGGGCCGCCACCGTGGACCTCTCCCAGCTCCACCAGCGCGTGGGGGGTACCGTATCGCTGGCCAACCAGTCGCAGCCCCTGCTCTCGCCCACGTTGTCCGGCGACACGCTGTCGTTCTTCTTCCGCGGTCCCGACGGCCAGTCGTTGCAGGTCCGCGGCAATGTGGAGGGCGACCGCTTCGTGGGGTGGTTGCGCTACCCCACGTATGAATCCCGCGTGTTGGGGGAGAGAGTCCCGCCGGCCCCGCGGTAACGCTGCCGCCGAACCGTCAAACCCCGCGCTGAGGCGGTTCCCCACCTGCCAGGCGGCTGCAAACTGCCTGCCTGATCGCCCGCTCATCACGCCCACGTTGCCAACCCCACGCGCCGACCGTATCCTTCGCCGGCGCGTGGCGCGACTTTTGCATGCCACGAGGCGCCACGACCTGCGCATTCACTTGCGCCGGTCGCAGGTAGTGCCAGCATGAACCCACCTCCCAGGAGATCTTGACGCGATGCGTGTGACAACGGGTATGGCGTGGATCGTCGCGGCCGTGGCCGCAGGTGTGAGCGGCACCGTAGCCGCCCAGGGCAGCGGCACCGATACGCGCTGGACGGTGACGGCCGAGATGCTGATGGCCTGGTTCAAGGACAGTCCCACGCCGGTCCCCATCATCACGGACTATTACCTCGGTTACGCCGGCGTCCCCGATACCAGCGTCCTGCTCGGCGGCGGCTCGGTCAACACGAACCCCAATGCCGGCTTCCGCATCACGGGCGCCTACCGCATCGACAACCAGTGGGGCGTCGAGCTCTCCGGCTTCTACATCCCTTCGCGCAGCACGACCAGCAGCGTCAGCTCCACCGGCCAGGAGGGGTCCCTCGACCTGCTCATGCCGTACATCGACGCTTCCACCGGCCGCGAGGATGTGAGCTTCATCTCCAACGCGCCCACGTATTCGGGCAGCGCGCACACCACGCTCGACAACGACCTCGGCGGATTCGAGCTCAACGGGACCTGGTCGCTGGGCACCCACGGCGCGTGGCGCACGTCGTTCCTCGGCGGCTTCCGTTTCCTGCAACTGCGCGAGTCGTACACGATCACGACCGCGAGCCCCTACAACGCGCCGAACCCGGCCGACGTCTGGAACACCACCGACAACTTCGATGCGCGCAATCGCTTCTACGGCCTGCAGGTCGGCGCGCGGAGCGCCTACGATTCCGGACCGTGGACCGTGGGACTGATGGGCAAGGTGGCGTTGGGAACGATGCAGCAGCGGATGTCGATCAACGGCTTCCTCGAGACGAACGACTTCAACAACTTCGGCGCCGTGCAATATTTCCCCGGCGGCTACTACGCGCTGCCCTCCAACAGCGGCGACCATTCGCGCAACGAGTTCGCCGTGGTTCCGGAGATCGGGATCAACGTCGGCTACCGCCTCACGCCGCAGCTCACCGCGTTCCTTGGCTATTCGTTCCTGTATGCGAGCAGCGTCGCGCGGCCGGGCGACCAGGTGAGCCGCACGATCAACACCACGCAGAACGTCGCGTGGGTCGGCGACACCGCCTTGAGCCCCACGGGACCCGCGCAACCGTCGTTCAGCTTCAATACGTCCGACTTCTGGGCACAGACGGTATCGATCGGGCTCGTCCTGAGCTTCTAGCCGCATCGCGCCACGATCGTTGCGTGGTCACCCTTCGCCGCCCCCCACCTGCCACGAACCGGCTCGACTCCGCGCCGCTGCGTCGCCCGAATACTCCTTGAAATGCCCATCCCCATGACCTCATTTCGCACCGCCCTCCCCTTCGTCGTCGCCATCGCCGGGCTCTTCGGCGGCCATGGCGGCGCGCTCGCCCAGCGCAACGACGCGACGTCGTGTCCCCTCAACGGCCGCGACGTGCTGCCGGTCGGCGGCTCGCCCGGCAAGGACCTCGAAGTAGGCCCGGGGACGTGCGTGGTGTCCGGCGCCGGCAAGTACGCCTTCAAGAACGTGCGGATCGTCGACAAGGGTGCGCTCGTCTTCGACGATGCCGCCATCGAGCTCGAGGCGGAGTCGATCGTCGTCCAGTCCGGTGGGACGATGCAGACGGGCACCACGCTCGGGACGCCTGCCGCGATCAGCAAGAGCCAGCTCGTCATCCGCCTCGTGGGCGATCGCCCCGACGGCAAGAGCCCCTACGTCCCCATCTCCGACGACACGTGCACGACGATGACCAAGGGCATCGGCGTGCAGGCGGGCGGCACGCTGAGCCTTCTCGGTGGCAAGGGCGTGGCGGTGGCCGACCGGCGCAGCGCCACCGTCGGTGGGAACAACCCCGGCACGGCGAGCTGGAGCTACCTGGCGGAGCCTGCGGGCCCCGTGCAGTACCAGACCACCACCGCGAAGATCGGTGCGCCCGTCGAAAAGGACGGACATCTCACGATCTACCTTCCGGTGGATGTTTCCACGAACTGGAAGGTCGGTGACTGGATCGTGATCGCCACCTCGAGCTTCAGCCCGTTCGAATCCGAATTCGTGAAGATCGCGGACATCAGGAATGTGGCCGCCGAGAAGCGCCCGAGCGGCGCGGTGACCAAGGTCGTGCTCGACTCCACCACGCCGCTCGTCCACTACCACTTCGGCGGCAAGGACCCGGGCTGGCCGGGACCGTCGAACGCGAGCGCCGGCGCGGACCGGAACTTCGGTGTCGACGAGCGCGCCGAAGTCGGCCTCGTGAGCCGCAACGTGAAGCTCACCGCCAAGGTCACGCCCTGGGACAAGGCCAGCGGCGACACGAAGAAGGACTACGCGTGGGGCGGCGAGATCAAGGTCTGCGAAGGCTTCAGGAAGGTCGAGATCGAAGGTGTGGAGATCGAGCGCTTCGGCAAGGAGAACCTCGGCAGCTACCCGTTCCACCTGCACATGGTGGGCGACCACGCCAACGGCACGCTCGAGTTCAACAGCAACAGCATCCACCACAGCTACAACCACTGCATCGCGGTGCACATGACGAACAACGTCACGTTCTCCAACAACGTGTG
>CAZUGY010000145.1:0-2830 GCA_964620265.1 uncultured Alcaligenaceae bacterium | reverse complement strand
ACCACTGCATCGCGGTGCACATGACGAACAACGTCACGTTCTCCAACAACGTGTGCGCGCGTGCCATCGGCCATCTCTTCTACGAGGAGGTCCCGGCAGGCCACGATCACCACACCGGGAGCGTGATCTTCGACACCGGCATCAAGTACCACGACAACCTGGGACTCGGCGCCATGGTGCAGCAGTTCGGCATCACGCCGCCGGCCGTCAATGGCGTCTTCAAGGGCTACTGGGAGGGCGACTACCTCTCTCGCACCGGTGACGGCTACTACGGCCTGTACATCCTGAACACCGACGACAAGAGCCTCGCCGTGCACGGGCAGTGCTTTGCGCTGCAGGCCAACGGGCTCCTCGACGGCGCTGCCGAGGTCGTGCCGGGCAACCCGCCCACCTGCCCGCCGGACAAGATCCACTACTACGAGGGTCCCACCGGATTCTGGATCGTGAACCCCGGCACGGAGCTCCTCGGCAATTCCATCGGCGGCTGCCAGAGCACGGGCAAGGCGTACTGGTACGTGCCGCCGACCACGCAGCAATGGATGGACCCCACGAAGAACAACTTCCAGATGGTCAACATCCCGCTGGGCGACTTTGTGAACAACCGTGCGCACGCCTGTTACGACGGCGTGTTCGGCGAAGGGGAAGCAGGCATCGCGGGCGTGAACCAGTTGCAGCCCAAGATCGACGGCGACAACAACAAGCAGAACCTCGTGGCAAAGTTCACGGGCTTCACCGCATCGCGCATCCGCAACCGCGGCGTGTGGATGCGCCCGACCTGGTTCGTGTTCGACCACGCCCGCGTGGCGACGTCGCGCGAGGGTGTCACGCTGGTGACCTCCGGTGGCCTCGACGGCAATGCGCCCGGCGTGTGGGGACTGCTCAAGAGCTCCACGATCGTCGGCGTGTCGACCAACAACGTCGACCGCTGGGGGCCGTGCGCCGGCACCAGCCAGGAGGTCGAGGGGCCGGGTTGCGTGGACAAGAACAAGGACGCCGCGACCTACGTCCCCAAGAGCTATCCGAGCCCGGCGTGGAACTTCGCGGGCTTCTACATCTACGACGGCCCGGCGCGCATCCACGACGTGCGCTTCGTCAACTTCCGCGTCGATCCGGCCGACCCCAAGAACCAGCTCCTCACCAACGCGGACGTCGCGATCCAGAAGACCTTCACGGGCTACTTCAACGGCGCGAAGGTCTACGAAGGCGACGCGGCACTGGGCTGGTTCCAGAACAACCAGAGCGCCTATCCCACGGCCACCGACGTGCGCGGCCTCGAGTTCGACAACACCGACCTGCGCCACCAGGTGTTCACGGAGAAGGTCAACTTCGGCAACTTCGACGACGGCGACAAGAACACCGCGGTGATCGACCGCGACGGCTCGCTGACGGGCTTCAAGGTCGTCTCGGGCACGGGCTCGCCGGTGGCCGACGAGTATCCGATCTCGCTCAACAACCTCCCTTTCAACGCGGCGATCAACGCCGTGGACGAGTGCCATGCCACCGGCGCCCAGGATGCGGCGCCCGGCTTCGGGGAATTGCGCTCGACCTCGCTGATCTCGCCGGGCAACTACGGAACGCTCGAGTTCGAGGCGTTCATGCAGGCGGGCAAGCCCGGTGTCGTCCCGCCGCCGCCTGCGCCCAAGGAGAAGCAGCAGAAGATCACGCAGTGGATGACGTTCAGCAAGGACGTGGTGGATTACAAGGCGCACCAGACCATGGACCTGCACAGCCGCAACAACCAGGGCATCTGGGAGCCCAAGGTCGCGCACGGCCACGGTTACACCGTTGCAGTGCGCACCGCCGTGGGCTCGAAGGGCCTCGACGAGGCGGCCACGACGACGCCCGGCATTCCGAACGTGATCAGCGTGGGCCTGAACGACATCGTCAAGCCCAACATGTCGAAGACCGATCCGTTCTACGTGCGCGTGGGCGTGTGCTACACGGGCGCCAAGGCGGGACACACGCGTCCGAACGGCAAGTTCAAGATCACGCGCGGCTACCGCTCATGGGGCGCGGGACCGGTGAACTTCGCGGAGCCCAAGATCCGCAAGCTCTTCGTGCCGATCGATGGCCAGAACAGCTACGACCGCGAGGTGTGCTTCAACCTGTCGGCGCAGAATCCGCTCAATCTCAACGGCTTCACGTTCGCCGACCCGTCGACGTACAAGGGCTGCCCGGCGCACGGCGTGGTGGGCCGCGATACGCCGGACTCCACGTGTCCGGAAGGCTCGAAGCCCGAGCTCGCCGGGGTCACGCGGCAGCCGATCTGCATCTATCCCAAGGCCGATGACTATGTTCCCGTGCGCTCGCTCGCGGACCTGACCGATCCCAAGACCGGCAAGCCTGTCGACCTGTCGAAGAACAACTACTTCTACGACGAGGCCACGGGCATGCTGTTCTTCTACGTCATGCAGGACCGGCCGAACGTGGTCTTCACGTCCCCGCTCGGCGCCTGCGACGTGGACAGCCCGCCGGACTATTGTCCCAACCCCAAGGGTCATCCGTTCCCGGAGAGCTACTACGCGTGCCCGGCGGAAGGCTGCCTGTCGTACACGGTGCGCCTCGACGATCCGGACTACGAGCCGGCGCCGTCGGCGTGCACGGCGCCCGGCAAGACGATCTACGAAACGAATCCGGCGTACGTGCAGCCGCCGATCCAGGGCGCCAACCAGCTCGCGTTCATGGCGGCTGGCGAAGGGGGGCGTCCCGCGGGAGCGGTCGTCGAGGCGCTCGATCGCAATCCGACGACCGAGTATCCGTATCGGCTCGCGGGCTGGAAAGGACAGCCGTCGGAGCCGGAGTGCGGCGGCACCACCCCTGCGTCGGCTTC
>CAZUGY010000144.1:1874-9622 GCA_964620265.1 uncultured Alcaligenaceae bacterium | reverse complement strand
AGCGCGAATACGCCGACCTCGAGGAGATCTGGAAGGCCGAGAAGGCCGACGTCGCCGGCACCCAGCACATCAAGGAAGCGATCGACAAGGTCCGTACCGAGATGGACGAGGCCAAGCGCAAGGGCGACTGGCAGAAGATGAGCGAGCTGCAATATGGCAAGTTGCCGCAGCTCGAGGCGCAGCTGAAGAAGGTCGACGCCGACCTCGCCAGCGAGCAGAAGAAGGCGCCGCGTCTGGTGCGCACGCAGGTGGGGGCGGAAGAGATCGCCGAGGTCGTCTCGCGCGCCACGGGCATCCCCGTGTCGAAGATGATGCAGGGCGAGCGCGACAAGCTCCTCCACATGGAAGACAAGCTGCACACGCGCGTGATCGGCCAGGACGAGGCGGTGCGCCTCGTGTCCGATGCGATCCGCCGCTCGCGCTCGGGCCTGTCCGACCCCAACCGCCCCTACGGCTCGTTCCTCTTCCTCGGGCCCACGGGGGTGGGCAAGACCGAGCTCACCAAGGCGCTCGCCGAGTTCCTCTTCGATTCCGACCACATGTTGATCCGCATCGACATGTCGGAGTTCATGGAGAAGCACTCGGTCGCGCGCTTGATCGGCGCGCCGCCGGGCTACGTCGGGTACGAGGAGGGCGGTTACCTCACCGAGGCCGTGCGGCGCAAGCCGTATTCGGTGATCCTCCTCGACGAGATCGAGAAGGCGCACCCGGATGTGTTCAACGTGCTGTTGCAGGTGCTCGACGACGGCCGCATGACCGACGGCCAGGGCCGCACGGTCGACTTCAAGAACACGGTCATCGTGATGACGAGCAACCTGGGCTCGCACAAGATCCAGCAGCTCACCGACGAGGGCAAGGACCTGGGCGTGATCAAGATCGCGGTGATGGCCGAGGTCAAGCAGCATTTCCGCCCCGAGTTCGTGAACCGCATCGATGAGATCGTGGTGTTCCACCCGCTCGACGAGGCCAACATCACCAACATCGCGCGGATCCAGCTGAAGGCGCTGGAAGCGCGCCTGCGCAAGCTCGAGATGAAGCTCGCCGTGACCGAGGACGCGCTGAAAGTCGTGGCAGCGGAAGGCTTCGATCCGGTCTACGGCGCGCGGCCGTTGAAGCGGGCGATCCAGCAGCAGATCGAGAACCCGCTGTCGAAGGAGATCCTCTCGGGGCACTACGCGCAGGGCGACACGATCCACGTCCGCGAGAAGAACGGACAGATCGTTTTCGCGAAGAAGTAACACTCCCGCGGTAGCGTGGGATACGTGGGGCGGGGGAGATCCCCGTTCCACGGCGCGGTACGACATGCCGGATGGGCATGCGTGCCGCGTTTTTGTCTGGGAGCCGGGTGCCGCAGCGGTTCCGCTTGACTAGTGAATAAGAATCATTATCATCTACCGGATGGCCCAGCCAGGAGATGAACCATGACCATCCAAGCGTCACGCCACCACCTCGTCCAGGGCGGCGAATCCGAGGCCGGCGCCGCCGCCATCGTGGCCGGGACGCTCTGCCTCATGAGCTGCTACGTGCAGCACCCGGTGGCGATCTACGCCGACCGCGTGGCCGGCAACCTCCAGCGCATCTCGCGCTACGACAGCCTGTCCCCCGAGCTGCGCACGATCTGCCGGCGGCTCGCCGACCGCTGGGAAGTCATCCGCCAGGATGCCCACACGCGCGCGATCGCGGGAGAGCGAGCCATCGATGAGCGTCCCCTGCACTGACGTGGTGGACCTGCGCGAGGCACTCGCCGAGCGCGATCCGGAGACGCTGCTCGGGCCGATGCTGTGGTTGTTGACGCGCCTCGCGCGTGGCAACGACGACGCGGCCGTCACGAGCGACCTGGGCTGCGCGCTGGCGGCCCATCTCACGGCGCTCGCGGCCCATCCCGACGTGGCGCCCGAGCTGCGGCTCGCGGCAGGGGCGCTGGCCATCGAGCACCGGCAGCGCGCCCGCGCCCGCTCGTAACCCGACGCGCGTCGACCAGCTCGTTCCGAGGCTGCACGTCTGCGCGGCAGGCGGCAGCGGGCGCCGCAGGTGCGCCGCACGCCTACACGTGAGGCACGTGCCGCTGCGGCGTGAGCGACCACCACGCCGCGAAGCCCTCACGCAGTCGCGCGAGGACGCGCTGCCGTCGCCATTGCATGGGTCGCCACGGCCGCAGCGCGCGGTCCACGCGCGTACCCGATGCCCACACGACGGAGGGCGTCTGCGCCTCGATGATCGTGTCGCCATCGCGCTCCACCTGCCACACATCGCCCGCGCAGAGCACCACATCGCGCCGGTCGTTCTCCTGCGTGATCCACAGCGTCCCGCGGTTCACGCGCAGGAGGGTACCGGCGATGTCGGCCAGCACGAGACTCTCGTGCTCCGCCAGGTCGACGCTGGTTCCGGTTTCGAAGCAGGCCATGACAGATCTCCTTTCGCATGCGTATCATGCAGGTGAGGGGTGGATCGCCGGGATCGCCCCCGGGTGTC
This sequence comes from uncultured Alcaligenaceae bacterium, assembly GCA_964620265.1. Classification (GTDB taxonomy): domain Bacteria; phylum Pseudomonadota; class Gammaproteobacteria; order Burkholderiales; family Casimicrobiaceae; genus VBCG01. The sequence continues at coordinate 7,150 of CAZUGY010000144.1, read as the reverse complement.
CGCGTGAGGCAAATTGTCAGTGGAAGGCGTCTTCCGCCACAAACGGCCATTTCGCATGGCTTGCATGCATTCAGGGAATGCGTAATCGATGCACAGGACGCTGCGCCGCCTGCCGTCGCTCGACTTCCTCCGCGGCTTCGAGGCCGCGGGGCGGCGCCTGTCGTTCACGCTCGCCGCCGAGGAGCTCTTCGTGACGCAGTCGGCGCTCTCGCGGCAGGTCAAGGCGCTCGAGGACGCGCTCGGCATGCCGCTGTTCGAGCGTCGCCATCGCGCGCTCGTGCTGACGCGCGCGGGCGAGTCGTTCCACCGCACGGTGACCGATGCGCTGCGCGGACTTGCCACGGCGGCCGATGCGCTGCGCGCCCCGCAACGCGCGCCCGGGCTCACGGTGTCCACGACCGTCTCGTTCGCCTCGCTCTGGCTCATCCCGCGGCTCGCGGCATTCCGCAAGGCGTTTCCCAATACGGACGTGTACGTCTCCGCCGACGACCGCGTGGTGGATCTCGCCCGCGGCGACGTCGACGTGGCCGTGCGCTACCTGGCCGATGCCGGTGGCTGGCGCGGGGCGGTACATCTGTTCGGCGAGCGGTTGACGCCGGTGGCGAGCCCTGCGCTCGTGCGTCGCGGCCCGCCGCTCGTGCGCCCCGGCGACCTCGCGCGCCACGTGCTGCTGCACTATGACGACACGACCGGCGCGCTGCCCTGGCTCAACTGGTCGGCGTGGCTCGCCGCCAACGGCGCGCCCGGCATCGAAACCGCGGGCTCGATCCGTTTCTCGCTCTACGACCAGGTGATCCAGGCGGCGCAGGCGGGCGAGGGCGTGGCCCTCGGGCGCCTTCCGCTCATCGCCGACCTCATCGCGCGCGGCGCGCTCGTGATGCCCTTCGGCAAGCGCTACGACTCGCCCCGCGGCTATTACGCGATTCCCGCACCGCATGCGATGGCGCGGCCCGACGTCGCGGCCTTTCTCGCGTGGCTGCGCAGCGAGGCGGCGGCACAGGTCGAGGCCAGGCCACGTGCCGCGCGCAAGCGAGGTGGCGCCGATGCACGTGCATAGCGATGCCCCTTCACCATGGATCGCGCGCTTCGCGCATCTCGTGCCTGCCGGCGCACGCGTGCTCGACCTCGCCGCCGGGTCCGGCCGGCACGCGCGCTTCTTCGCTGCGCGCGGCGCGCGCGTGGTCGCGGTCGACCGCGATGCCACCGCTCTCGCGGCGCTGGCGCACGTGGACGGCGTCGAGGTCCGCGTGCTCGACCTGGAGGCCGGCGCGTGGCCGCTCGCGGGTGAGCGTTTCGATGCGATCGTCGTGGTCAACTACCTGCACCGGCCTCGCCTCGACCACCTGCGCGCGAGCTTGCGCGAGGGCGGCGTGCTGCTCTACGAGACGTTCGCCCGCGGCAACGAAGCCTATGGCCGCCCGTCGAATCCGGACTTCCTGCTCGCACCGGACGAGCTCCTGCACCTTGCAGCGCGCCCGCCGGCGATGACCGTCGTGGCCTTCGAGCAGGGGATCGTCGTGCGGGGAGGGGAGCGTGCCGTGGTGCAGCGGATCGCGGCGGCGGCGCCCGGGGCAGCCTGGCCGCCGCTCGTCGCCGGCGCGTGAGGCCAAGGCCGCGGCAGGGAACGCCGGTCGCAGGCCATGGTCGAACCGCCCGACCGCGGCCTCTTTCCCCACCCCCCGATAGGGTAAAATGTACGCTTTACGCGAGTGGCGGTACCCATGCTGACCGGAAGCCTTGTTGCCATCGCCACCCCCATGCGCGAGGGGGGCGGCCTCGACCTTCCCGCCTTTCGCAAGCTCATCGACTTCCACGTCGACAGCGGCACCGCGGGGATCGTCGTCGTGGGCACCACGGGCGAGTCGCCCACGGTGACCGTCGAGGAGCATCGCCTGCTCATCAAGACCGCGGTCGAGCACATCGCCGGTCGTGTCGCGGTGGTGGCCGGCACGGGCGCCAATTCCACGCACGAGGCGGCCGAGCTCGCAGCCTATGCGGCGCAGGTCGGTGCCGATTACCAGCTCTCCGTGGTCCCGTACTACAACAAGCCCACGCAGGAAGGGCTGTACCGGCATTTCCGCACGATCGCGGAGCGCGTCGAATTGCCGATGATCCTCTACAACGTGCCGGGTCGCACGGTCGCCGACATGGCCACCGAGACCACGGTGCGCCTGGCCGACGTGCCCGGCATCGTGGGCATCAAGGACGCCACCGCCGACATGGGACGCGGCAGCGAGTTGCTGAAGGCACTGGCCGATGCCGGCCACGGCGACTTCGCGGTGTACAGCGGCGACGACCTCACCGGCCTCCCGCTCATGCTGCTCGGTGGCCACGGCGTCATCTCCGTCACCGCCAACGTCGCGCCGCGGCTCATGGCGCAGATGTGCGCGGCGGCGCTCGCCGGCGACACGATCGCCGCGCGCAATTTCAACAACAGGCTCCTGTCGCTCCATCGCAAGCTCTTCGTCGAGGCCAATCCGATCCCCGTGAAGTGGGCGCTGGCCGAGATGGGGCTTCTCGCCAACGAATTGCGGCTGCCCCTCGTGGGGCTCGCGCCGCAGTATCACGAGACGGTCCGCGCCGCGCTGCGCGAAGCGGGCTGCCTCGCGCAAGGCCAAGAGGTACGAACGCATGAACGCATCGCTTCCTGATCGTCTTTCCCGGCGCGGCCGGGTCATGGCCGCCGCACTCGCCGGCCTCGTGGCACTGGCCACCGCCGGCTGCGACACGATGTCCGGCTTCGCCCCCACCAAGCGCATCGACTACAAGTCGGCCGCGAGCGGCCCGGCCCTCGAGGTGCCGCCCGACCTCACCACCCCGCGCTACGACGACCGCTACCAGGTCACCACTGCCACCGGCCTCGCCGCGGCGGGCACCAACAAGGAATCGCGCACCGCGTTGCTCCCGCAGACGCCCGACGCCAAGATCATGCGCGCGGGCAACGAGCGCTGGCTCGTGGTCAAGGCCACGCCGGAGCAGGCGTGGAACACCACGCGCGAGTTCTGGCAGGAGTCGGGCTTCGTGCTCGCGGTGGAGAATCCGCAGATCGGCTTCATGGAGACCGACTTCGCGGAGAACCGCGCCGAAATCCCGACCGACGTCGTGCGCAAAACGTTGGGCAAGGTCCTCGACGTCTTCTACTCGACCTACAAGCAGGACAAGTTCCGCACGCGCATCGAGCGCGGCGTCGAGCCCGGCACGGTGGAGATCTTCATCTCGCATCGCGGCATGGAGCAGGTGCCCACCGGCAAGATCGACAACTCGTCGCCGGCAGCCTTCGCGTGGGCGGTAATGCCGCCCAATCCGGCGCTCGAGTCGGAGATGCTCACCCGCCTCATGATGAAGTTCGGCCTGCCCGAGCCCGAGGCACGCTCGGCCGTGGTGCAGGCGTCGATCGCGCCCGATCGCGCGACGATCGCGAAGAATCCGGATGGCTCGTACAAGCTCACCGTGCAGGATCCGTTCGACCGCACCTGGCGGCGCGTGGGCCTCGCGCTCGATCGCGGCGGCTTCACGGTGGTGGACCGCGATCGCTCGCGCGGCGTGTATTTCGTGCGCTACGGCGATCCCGACGCGCTCGCCGCCAAGGCCAACCAGGCGGGCATCCTCGACAAGCTCAAGTTCTGGAAGGCCGACGAGAAGGACAAGCCCGAGCAGTACCAGATCGTGGTGGCCGAGGCCAAGGAAGCGAGTGTCGTGAGCGTGCAGGATCCGGGCGGCGTCCCCGATCGCACGCCCACGAGCGAGAAGATCCTGGCGCTCCTCAAGGACCAGCTGAAGTAGGCGCGTCGGGTTCACGACCGGTGCGCTTCGCCTCCATCGGCAGCGGCAGCGAAGGCAACGGCCTCGTCGTCGAAGCGGGCACGACCCGCGTCCTGGTCGATTGCGGCTTCGGCATCCGCGACACGGTCGCGCGTCTCGCGCGCATCGGCGTCGCGCCGGAGTCGCTGTCCGCCATCCTCGTCACGCACGAGCACCAGGATCACGTGGGCGGCGTGCCGGCATTCGCCGCGCGCTACGGCATTCCCGTGTGGTCCACCTTCGGCACGCTCACGATGATGGGCGACCGCTTCGACGGCATCACGCAGGTCTACGGCTTCGACAGCCACGATGCCTTCGCCATCGGCGACCTCTCCATCCATCCGTTCCCCGTGCCGCACGATGCGCGCGAGCCCGTGCAGTTCGTGATCTCCGACGGCGCGTATCGCCTCGGCATGCTCACCGACATCGGCGGGTCCACGCCGTTCGTGCAGTCGTGCCTGTCGGGTTGCGATGCACTCGTGCTCGAATGCAACCACGACCTCGATCTCCTCTCCGGGAGCAGCTATCCACGGTCGCTCAAGCAGCGCATCTCCGGGCGCTTCGGGCATCTGCACAATGAAGCGGCTGCGGCGCTCCTCGCCGCGCTCGACCGCAGCAAGTTGCAGCATGTGATCGCGGCCCATCTTTCGCAGCAGAACAACACACAAGCCTTGGCGCGCGCGGCGCTGGCCGGCGCGCTCGGTTGCGCGGCCGACTGGATCGGCATCGCCGACCAGGCCGACGGCTTCGACTGGCGCGCGCTGGCCCCGTCGTAGCAGTAGCATCACGTTTTCTTCCCATCACCACGAACGACACGGGCATCCCATGGAAAAGCGGCAGGAGCTGTATCGCGGCAAGGCCAAGACGGTGTATTCCACCGACGATCCGCATCGCCTGGTGATGCACTATCGCGACGACGTGTCGGCCTTCGACGGCGTCAAGCTCGCCAAGCTGGACCTGAAGGGCGAGACCAACAACAAGATCAATGCCTTCGTGATGGGCAAGCTCGCCGCCGCCGGTGTGCCCACGCACTTCGTCGAGCTGCTGAACGAGCGGGAGTCCCTCGTGAAGACGATGAAGATGGTCCCGGTGGAGTGCGTGGTGCGCAACGTGTGCGCGGGCTCGATGGCCAAGCGCTACGGCATCGAGGAAGGCCGCAAGCTGGCCGAGCCGATCTTCGAGTTCTTCCTGAAGAGCGATGCGCTGCATGATCCGCTGTGCAACGACGACCACATCCGCGTGCTTGGCTGGGCGTCGGGCAAGGAGATCGACGAGATGCGCGCGATCACGCACAAGGTCAACGGCGTGCTGAAGCCGCTCTTCGCCGATGCGGGCATCGACCTGGTCGATTACAAGCTCGAGTTCGGCCATCCCACCGACGATCCGGATGGTCCGCTGGTGCTGGGCGACGAGTTCACGCCGGATGGCTGCAGGCTGTGGGATGCGAAGACCGGCGAGAAGCTCGACAAGGATCG
>CAZUGY010000144.1:0-1774 GCA_964620265.1 uncultured Alcaligenaceae bacterium | reverse complement strand
TGGAGGTAGCCATGGCGATAGTCTGCGTGCAATAGCGTCAGGATGCCAGCGGGGAGCCTCGCCGCTTGGGCGGCCGACAGCGCGCGCGCATTGGCGAGCGTTTGGAGGAGTGTACGGCCGGCGCGCGGCCAATCGCGCGCCTCGCCGTTGACGTACATCGCCTCGTCGTCGTAGAGCCACTGCGTGCGGCGATCGAGGCGCAGGCCGCGCTTGCGGATGGCGGCGGCAAAGGTGCGCGGGGAGAGCGGGGCGTCGGGGGCATCGAAATAGACGTCGGCCTTGGGCTCGGAAAGCGTCGCGCCGAGGAAGCGTGCCACGAAGGAGCGGTCCCACACGATCTTCGCGAGTGTTGCCTGCGCGTGGCGCTGCAGCGACGGCGTGATGCGCGCCGCTTCGGCGGCCGGCGCGATGCCGGGATCGGCGTAGCGTCCCGGCAGTTCGATGCGGTCGCGCAGGTGGTCGAGAAAGGCCTGCGCGAGCTCCACGTTCGCCGCGGCGCGAAAGCCGATCGAGTACGTGGTGCACTCGTCCACCGCGACGCCGTCGTGGGCGACCGAGGGCGGTATGTAGAGCATGTCGCCGCCGGCGAGCACCGCGTCGTGCTGCGGCGTGAACTTGCGCAGGATCTTGACCGGCAGGCCGGGACGCAGCGAGAGATCACGCTGGCGTCCGTAGCGCCAGCGGCGGCGTCCGAAGCCCTGCAGCAAGAAGACGTCGTAGGAATCGAAGTGCGGTCCCACGCCGCCGTCGGGCACGGCGTAGCTCACCATCACGTCGTCCAGGCGCGCATACGGGATGAAGGCGAAGCGGCGCAGCAGCGCATCGGCCGCATCGTCGTGCAGGTTCACGCCCTGCACGAGGAGCGTCCAGGCCTTGGCCGGCAGCGCCTTGAAATCGGTGGCGCGGAAGGGGCCATGCAGGAGCGTGTAGCGCGCGCCATCGCGCACCGCGAGGCGCGACTCGACATCGTCGCGCGCGGCGAGCGCCACGAGATCCTTGCGCGTGAAGATGCCGGCGAAACCGGGCACCGCTGCGCGCACGAGCAGCGCCTCGCGCTGCCAGTAGCGGCGCAGGAAATCGCGCGGTGAGCGCTGCCCGAGAAGGGGGATCGCCACGCGTCCGGACGGCGGGGATGAGCCACTCATCGGGCAAGCGTAGCATCCGGCCGGGGACGTGCGCAGCAGGTACAATCGCGGCTCATCCCGACAGCCCGTCCACCATGAACATCTTCGCCAACACCGCCGTCACCATCTCGTTCAAGCTCTTCGACACCGAGAACAAGCTGATCGAGGAATCGCCGGAGCCGCTCGTCTATCTGCATGGCGGCCACTCGGGGATCTTTCCCAAGATCGAGGAAGCGCTCGACAACAAGCAGGTGGGCGACTCGATCTCCGTCACGCTCGAGCCCGAGGATGCCTTCGGCGACTACGATGCCAAGATGGTCCGCATGGAAGCGGTGGGGGATCTCCCGCCCGACGTGTCGGTGGGCGGCTATCTCGTGGCCGAGCAGGACGGCAACGAGGTCGTGTGGCGCGTGACCGACATCGCCGACGGCAAGGCGGTGCTCGACGGCAATCACGAGCTCGCGGGCCAGCGCCTGCGCTTCGATGCCAAGGTGCTCGACGTGCGTCCGGCCACCCCCGACGAGATCGCGCACGGCCACGTGCACGGGCCGCACGGGCATCACCACCACTAGCCTGGCGCTTCCGGACGGCGTGCGCCGGCGGCGCGTGGCACGAGTCCGGCGCTACAGCAGCTTCTTCAGCGCGTAGAG
>CAZUGY010000143.1:0-9703 GCA_964620265.1 uncultured Alcaligenaceae bacterium | reverse complement strand
GCCACCGAGGGAACGTCGTCGCCAAGGATGCTTCTGCTGCCGGCGATCAACGAGATGATCGATATCACTACCACGCGTCTGATGGCCACGCGAAGTCATCCGCCCCGCCTCATCTTCTGGCTGCTGTTTGCGCTGGCGCTCGTGAGCGCCCTGCTCGCCGGACGCGCGATGGCGTCGAAGGACGGGCGGCCATGGATGCACGCGTTCCTCTACGCGTTTGCGATGTCGGCGGCGGTCTACGTGATCGTGGACATGGAATATCCGCGGTTCGGGCTCATTCGCGTGGATGCCTTCGATTCCGTGCTGGTGGATGTGCGTGCCGGGATGAAGTGAGTTTGGGGGCTCGAGGGTCGATCGCCGACCCCACGCTCAAGGCGCGAGGCCCGCCTTCTTCACCACCGCGCCGTACTTGTCGGCCTCGCTGCGCACGTAGGCATCGAAGGCGTCCGCCTTGCGCGGGTCCGGATCCATGCCGAGGTCGCGCAGGCGCTGCTTCATCTCGGCGGTGCCGAGGACCTCGTAGAGGTCGTCGGACAGACGCTTGTGCGCGGCCGCGGGAATCTTCGCGGGCGCGAAGATCGCGAACCAGGCGCTCGTCTCGTAGCTCGGCAGGCCGCTCTCGGCGATGGTGGGTACCTCGGGCAACAGCGGGCTGCGCTGCGCGCCGGTGACCGCGAGCGCCTTGAGCTTGCCCTGGCGGATGTTGGGGACCGCAGTCGTCACGAGGTCGAACATGAGCGGCACGTGGCCGGCGAGCACGTCGGTGAGCGCGGGCGCGCTCCCCTTGTACGGAACGTGGAGCAACTGCACGCCCGCAGCGGACGCGAGCATCTCGCCCGCGAGGTGATTGGACGTGCCGGGTCCCGCGGACGCATAGCCGATCTTGCCCGGCTCCTTCTTCGCGGCCGCGATCACGTCGGCGAGCGACTGGAAGGGCGAGTCCGGCCGCGTCACGAGCACGAAGGGAATCGCGCCGAGCGGGGCGACGGTGACGAAATCGCGCACGGGGTCGTAGCCCACCTTGGTCATCGCGGGATTGATCGCATGCGAGCTCACCGTGCCCATGAGGAGCGTGTAGCCGTCGGCCGGGGCCTCGGCCACGTGGCGCGCGCCGATGGCGGTGCCCGCCCCCGCCTTGTTCTCCACCACGACCGTCTGCCCGAGCTTCTCGGAGAGCTTCTGGCCCACGGCGCGGGCGAGGATGTCGGCCGAGCCCCCGGGGGGATACGGCACCACCAGCGTCACCGGCTTGGTGGGAAAGGTTTGCGCCGTGGCCACGGGAAGTGCCAGCACGAGTGCTACGAGCGCGGCAGCGAATGCGGGAAGACGGGTCGAGCAAGTCATGGGCGGTTCAGGATGGAAGGAGGAGAGGGATCGAGGGGGTACATCGTCCGAACGGACGCGCGCATTGTCCAATACCGATTCTCGCCCGCGACGATACATGCAACGTATCACGCGGCGGAGCGCCGCGCAGGCCCGGACTTGAGCGTGCGCCGCGCGCTGGCCACGAAAGCCTGCACCACCGGATTGTCGTTGTCGGCATCGTAGGCGAACACCAGCCGGTAGGTGGGCGGCGAACCCGCGTCGGCGACGTCGAGGAAGGTGACGTCCTCCATGCGCAGCCGCCGCATGGACGCGGGGACGAGGGCGATGCCGAGCCCGCCCGCCACCAGCGTCAGGATGGCCTGCATCTGCGAGGCCTCCTGCACGACCTTGGGCAGGAAGCCCGCGGCCTGGCAGGCGCCGAGCAGCGCGGCGACGAAGCCGGCGCCCTCCGTCGCGGGGAAGGACACGAACGATTCGGCGGCGAGCTCCCTGATCCTGACGCGGCGCCGCGCGGCCAGCGCGTGCCCCGCCGGCACGGCGATCACGAACTGCTGCGACTGCAGGTCGACGAGGCGCAAGCCGCGCGCGTCGTAGACGGGACCCACCACCAGCGCGAGGTCGACCTGCTGGTGGTGCAGGTCGTCGAGCTGGCGCGCGGTCGTCTCGGCGGTGAGCTTCAACTGGACCGTGGGGTAGTCGCGCTGGAAGCGCTTGAAGATCGCCGGCAGCACGTCGAGCGCGGCGCTCGGCACGAACGACAGGCGCAGCGACCCCTCGAGCCCCTCGCCGGTGCGCCGCGCGCGCTCCTGCGCCTGTTGCGCCTGCTGGAGGAGGCGCACGGCGTCCTTGTAGAACGCCTGCCCCGCGGGCGTCAGGCGCACGTGGTGCTTGCTGCGATCGAGCAGCGGCGTGCCGACCTCGGCCTCGAGCTTCTGCAGCGCCACCGACAGCGGCGGCTGCGACATGTGCAGCCGCGCGGCGGCGCGGCGGAAGTTGAGCTCCTCGGCCAGCACCACGAACTGTCGCAGCAATCGGAATTCGAGCATGAGGCCTGCCTTTTGCGGTGGGATCTCGCAGCGAATGCCTCGGGCGACGGGAACGTTGGACCGCCCGATATACAGGGCACGAATAACGCCCCGGTGCAAATAGTATTGGATGTATCAGCAGGGATTGCCTAGGATATTTGCAATCCCCTCCTGCCAGGCTCCCGCCATGCAACCTTCGCTGCTGGAAGAAATCCCCCAGGTCCCGAATCCGTACCCCGTCGTCTCCAAGGTCGAGTACCCCGACGTCTGGCGCCTGTGCGTGCAGGCACGCGAGCTCGCGTGGGACCCGGTGAGCGACGTCGACTACTCCGACCTCACGTCGGCCGACCTCCCGCCCGAGGTGCGCAAGGCCGGCTCCGAGTGGTGGAGCCTGCGCGCCTGGATGGAGCACGGCGCCACGCCCTACGGCGCGGAGCGGCTGCGCGAGGCGATCTTCAGCCACCAGCCCTTCGAGATCAAGCAGCACATCACGAACTTCATCGCCGAGGAGCTGCGCCATCACGAGGCGAGCTTCCGCATCGCCGATGCGCTCGACGACTACGAGCCCACGCCGCGTGCCGACTACTTCAAGGAAATCATCCCGCGTTTCCACGACGAGAAGGACGAGAAGCAGATGAGCTTCTTCGCAGGGCTTTCGGTGAACACGCTGTTCGAGCAGCTCTCCGGCGAGCTCCTGCAGGCGCGCTACGAGAATGCGCGCTTCGACTCCATCCGTACCGCATGCCGCCTGATCCTGCGCGACGAGGCGCGGCACATCCAGTTCGGACGCATCATCATGCGACGTTTCTTCAGCGAGCTCCCGCCCGAGGAGAAGCGCATCATCGGCGACAAGGTGGCCAAGAAGCTGCGCGGGAGCCTCCTGAACGGCGTGTACGCGGTGGTCAACCTCCCGCCCGACGAGCGCGCGCGCTCCGGACGCAACCGTGCCCTGGCGGCCGACTACGGCCTGGGGGCCACGCATCCGGACGAGGAAATGGCGATCATCCGCCGCGGCGTGAACCAGATCCGCAAGGACGTCGGCGTGTACGGGGTGGAGATTCCGCACATCCCCGAGCTCGACGGCGCCACGCACTAGGCGCGCGCGATGGGCACGATCGTCAATCCGCCCACGGTGGCGGCGCCCGCCGGCCCCTACAGCCAGGGTGTCATGGTGCAAGGTCCGGGAACGTGGCTGCACGTGGCCGGACAGATCGGTGTGGATGCACAGGGTGTGCTGCAGGAGGGCTTCGAGGCACAGGCGCGCCAGGCATGGACCAACCTCGTGGCGGTGCTCGCTGCGGCGGGCATGGACGTATCGCATCTGGTCAAGGTCACGACCTACCTCGTCGACGGCGCCGATATGAGCAGGTTGGGGCCGGTGCGCGGCGCCTTCCTGGGTGAAGCGCGCCCCGCGTCCACGCTCGTGGTCGTCAAAGCGCTCGCGCGGCCCGAGTGGCTGTTCGAAGTCGAGGCGACGGCGTTCCTGCCTGCAGCGCAGTGAGCGCGCCGGGCCGTCCCCAGCGCGTACGGGCCCGCAGCGCGAACGCGCGGAGGCTCGCGGCATGAGCGCGCGCGGCCTCGACCTGCGCCGCCCCGCAGCGATCACCGCGGCGCTGCGCGAGATCGGCCCGCGCTGGCAGCGCGACATCCGCAAGGCCGGCGACGAGACCCGCGCGCTCTACAAGCCGCTGCTCGCCGCTGCGCCACGCGAGGGCGTGACCGTTGCGCGCAACCTGCCCTACGGGACGCATCCGCGCCAGGTGCTCGACGTGTACCGGCCGGCGGGCGCGCGCCGCGCGCCGGTGCTGGCGTTCGTGCACGGGGGCGCGTTCGTCCGCGGCGACAAGGATGCCGACACGGGCATGTACGGCAACGTGCTCACCTGGTTCGCCCGCCACGGGGTGGTGGGGGTGAACATCGAGTACCGCCTGGCGCCCGAGGCGCCGTATCCGGGTGGCGCCGCCGACGTCGCGCATGCCTGCGCGTGGATCGCTTCCCACATCGCCGGGCATGGCGGTGATCCCGGCGCGCTCTGCATCTTCGGACACTCGGCGGGCGCCACGCACGTGGCCACCCTTGCCTGCGACCCCGCCCCCGAAGTGCGTGCGTTGCCGGCGCATGGCGCCTGCTGCTTCGTCCTCCTGTCGGGCCGCCTGCGCGCCGACACCGCGCCGGTCAATCCCAATGCCGAAGGCGTGCGCGCGTACTTCGGTACCGATGCGTCATGCTACGACACGCGGTCGCCGGCCACGCACGCCGCGCGCATGCCGGCACCGGTGCTCGTGGCCAATGCACAGTACGAGAATCCCCTCCTCGATTCGTACGGCCTCGAGTTCGCGCTGAACCTCGCGCGCGACCGCGGCGTGGCGCCGCTGCACATCGCGCTGGCCGACCACAACCACGTGTCGATCGTGGCGCACTTCAACACGGCCGAGCAGTGGCTGGGCGAGGAGATCCTCACGTTCTTCGCGAACGCGCGACGGTAGGCGAGATCCGCCGCCGTCGCGCCGCGCGGCGTGCTCGAGCCTCAGGGCTTGGGATCGCAGCGATAGGCGCGCAACGTGGCCTCCCCCAGGCCCATCGCGCCCGAGGTCTCGGCCTTCATCACCAGGATGTGCGTGGCGCCCATGGCAGCGGCCTTCTCGCGGGCATTGGCCAGGGCACCCTGGATCTTGGCGTCGTCGGACAGTCCGCCGAAAATGCTGCGTCCGCTGGCCGTGCCGAGCAGCTTGCATTCACGGTTGAGCTGCTGCGGCTCGCCGATCGGCAGCGCCTTGGGGTCGACCGCCGGCGTGCTGGCGCACCCGGCCGCCGCCAGCGCGAGGCAGAGGCTGGCAAGGCGAACGCGACGACGAACGGGCATCATGCCCGCATTCTAGCCGCCCCTCGCCGAGGCTGCCGCGGCACCGGTGACGTGCGCGGGCCACCTCGCGGGCGCCCCCCCGGCCGCGAGCTCCGCGCCGGTGTCGCAGCATGATTACTGCACGCGCTTCAGCAGGCTCGCCATGTCCTCGGCATGCTCCTCCTCCACCGCGAGGATGCGCTCCACCATGCGGCGCGTGGTCGAGTCCTTGCCCTGGAGCCATTGCACGATCTCGCGATAGCTCTCGATGGCGATGCGCTCGGCCACGAGGTCTTCCTTGATCATGTCGCGCAGGCTCTCGCTGTCGCCGTACTCCGCGTGGCTGCGCGAGGCGAGCCCCGCCGGGTTGAGGTCGGGCTTGCCGCCGAGCTGCACGATCCGCTCGGCGATTTCGTCGGCATGACCCTGCTCCTCCTGGGCATGCTCGAGAAACTCCTTCTTCACCGATTCGGAGTGGATGCCTTCGGCGGTGAAGTAGTGGCGCTTGTAGCGCAGCACACACACGATCTCGGTCGCGAGCGCGTCGTTGAGGACCTTGCACACGTCCTGGGCGTCGGCGCCGTACGACGGCGTGACGGCGCCTTCCTCGATGTGCTGGCGCGCGCGCTCGCGCAGGGTCTTGACGTCCGAGAGGAACGGCGTTGCGTTGGTGGCCTTGTCGTCCGGCATGGGTGAATCCCTCGATGTAGGTGTTGGATGGGATGCGGGGCAGCCAGCACAGGCCGCCCCGCGGATCGACTTCGACGCGCCTACGACCGGCGCGCGAGCGACATCAGGAAGGTGACGATCGCGATGATGAGGAACGCGAAGAAGAGGATCTTGGCGATGCCTGCGGCACCGGCGGCGATGCCGCCGAATCCGAACAGCGCCGCGATCAATGCGATCACGAAGAACACGACGGCGTAATAGAGCATGACGACCTCCGACGAGTGAGGGATTGGAAAGCCCCGCAGCCGGTGCGGCGCTGCTGCCCATGCCTGTCGCAAGCGGGATGCCAGCGAAGACCTTCGCGGCAATCGCCGTCGATTCAAGGCGTTGGCGAGCCGCGTGAGGCGCAACGCTTGCGGCAGCGGCACGATGTTGCATGACCGCTTGCACTTTCGCGCCCCACGGTCGGTGTGCTTCCTACGCCGCGTTCCGACATCGGCTTATAGGGGAAGGCGCCGCGGCGTCCTACATTTCCCTTCGCGACGACCACTTCACCGGTCGCCTCGGCAACCAGCAAGGGAGACACCACCATGAATCGAATCCTCGGCGCCATCGTCCTGGCTGCTGCCACCACCGCTACCGCCTGGGCCGTACGACGCTGGCTCGATGCCGGCGGCGCACAACGTCGCCTGCCCCGCCCCCAGCTCGATAACTGGGAGAACGAGGGCGGCGCGCTGGCGCCGCAGCACGCGGCGCTCGAAACCTCGCAGGTTGCCCATCGCGCCTGAAAGCGCAAAGGAAAAGGACGCCGCAACCCGAAAGGCACGGCGTCCTGCAAGCCGCCCATCGAGGCGGGGAGAGTCTCGCAACTGCACGTTGCCATCGCCCGCGCGCCGCGTATGTAGGCGCCGCAAACACGCCGTGTCCGCGGATGTCCGACAGCCGTTGCGCAGGGGCTTCCCCTGCGGGGTGGCACGCGGCGTTGGGTATAGACTTCGAAGCCTCGGCTGCCTTCCGTCCCGCGCTTGAAGCCCATCCTTCCCTTGAAGCTCGTACTCCCGCTCGTGCTCGGCATGGCGGCGTCGATCGCCATCGCGCTCTACGCGGAGCTGGGCTACCGGCGACTCGAGGTGGCCAATCGCGAGATGGCGGCCGCGCAGGAGATGCAATCGTCGCTGCATGAAGCCCTGGCACTCATCGTCGATGCTGAGACCGGCCAGCGGGGCTATCTCCTGAGTGGCAAGGACGAATACCTCGCGCCCTACACGAATGCGCTGCCCCGCATCGAAGTCGCCTTCAGCCGGCTGCGCGAGATGCTCGTGGCGCATGGCACGCTCGAGCAGCGCGAGCGCCTGGGCAAGCTCACCACGCTCACCGGCAAGAAGCTCGCGGAGCTCGAGACGGCCATCGCCCTCTACCAATCGAACGGCAACCAGGCCGCGCAGGCGCTGCTCGAGACCGGCATCGGCCGGCGGACCATGGACGACATCCGTACCGAGGTGGAGGCCATGACGCTCACCCAGCGCAAGCAGCTCGCGGCCGCGATCAACCGCTGGGCCGACGACATCGCCTTCGCGCGTCTCGGCATGCAGCTCATGACGGCGTTCACCATCGCGCTCCTGCTCGTCGTGTGGTTCCTCGCGCGGCGCGACGCGCAGCAGCGCGAGGCACGCCGGCGCAGCATGGTGCAGGACAAGCAGCGCCTCGAGCACGAAGTGGAGCAGCGTACGGCCGAGCTCTCGGAGCTGTCGAGCTACCTGCAGCGCGTGCGCGAGGACGAGAAATCGAAGCTCGCGCGCGACATCCACGACGAGCTGGGCGGCATCCTGGTGAGCGCCAAGATGGACATCGCCTGGGTGGAGGACAACGTCAAGAAGCGCAACGAGCCGCAGCTCGCGGCCAAGCTCGAGCGCGCATTGCAGGCCCTCGACGATGGCGTGCAGATCAAGCGGCGCATCATCGAGGAGTTGCGTCCCACCCTCCTCGACAACCTCGGCCTGTCGACCGCGCTCGACTGGCAGGTCCACGAGATCTGCGACCGCGCGGGCCTTGCGTGCACCATCGACACGCCCAGCGACGACAGCCGCATCCCGCCCAAGGTGGGCATCGCCCTCTACCGCATCCTGCAGGAAGCCCTCACCAACATCGTGAAGTACGCCAAGGCCACGTCGGTGTCGGTGGACCTCGGCGTGTCCGGCAACGATGTGACGTTGCTGATCGAGGATGACGGGATCGGCATTCCCAAGGATGCGCAGAACAACCTGCTCTCGCACGGCATCGTCGGCATGCGCCAGCGCGTGCGGGCGCTGCATGGCGACTTCGCGATCTCCCGGCGGCCGGAAGGCGGCACGATGATCGAGGTCAACGTGCCCATCGAGGAAGAGGTGCCCGCCGAACCACCGGCGCTTGCGCCGCCATCCGGGCAGGCGGAGCGCAGCGTGGTCACTTGAGCCTGGCAGGAATGGGCACGCCGTTGCTCCTGTCGGGTTGGGTTCGCTCGACGAATCAGGCCGTGGACACCGCGAGCTCGGTGGGCGCCGGGGCGACATGGCCTGCCGTGGGATCCTCCACCGCTTCGAACGACACGGTCGGCATGCCGGTGCGAACCGGGCCGAAGATCGTGGCGAAGGACACGTCCGCCGCATCGCGGCCGGTGCCGATGCGGATCAAGCCGGTGGTGGGCGAGATCCCGGTGGGATCGAAGACGAACCAGGTGCCGCCCAGCATCACCTCGACGTAGGCGTGGAAGTCGGGCGGGCCCAGCGCGGGATCCGCGCCGTAATCGACCCCGGTGACGAACCGCGAGGGATAGTTGAGCGCGCGGCAGCAGGCGATCATCGTGTGCGCGAAATCGCGGCACACGCCGGCGCGATCGCGCAGCGTTTCCACGGCGGTGGTCCCGCAGTGCGACGCGCCGATGCGGAACGCGATGTGGTTGCGCACCCAGTCGCGCACGGCCACCACCTGCGCATATCCGCGCGGCACGGTGCCGAACGTGTCCCACGCCTGCTGCTGGACCAGGTCCGTCTGGCAGTACCGGCTCGCATGGAGATAGCGCAGCGCCGACACGGGGAGCTCCGACGGCGCTTCGGCCACCACCCTCTGCGGGTCGACGATGAGGTGTGCGAGGTCGACGAGTGCCTCGTAGCGCACGTCCACGTTGGCCGCGTCCGTGCCGAAGGTGGCGATGCGATTGCCGGTGGCCGCATCCGTCTCGATGCGCGCGGGGCTGTGCGGGAGCACCTCGAAGGACTCCTCGAGCACCGTCTGCCGCGGCGTTTGCGCGGCATGCACGTTGAGGAGGAATTCCGAGCGCGCGGCGACCTGGTAGTGCAGGTGCACGCGATAGCGCAGCCGCACGCGGCTGCCGGTGGTCTCTTGCGGATTGAAGCGCATGGATTCGAGCGAGTTGGTGAATGAGCGGGCCGCCGCGCGAGGGCGGCGGCCCGGCGGACGTTGCCTCGCTAGCTGCCCCGGCGCAGCAGGCCGGCAATGAGCGATACCACGAAGAGCACGAGGAAGACGAAGAACAGGATCCTGGCGATCTCGACGGCGCCGGCGGCGATGCCACCGAAGCCGAACACTGCTGCAATCAGCGCGACAATGAAGAAGATGACGGCGTAGCGAAGCATGATGTGGTCCCCGTTGATGATTGATGTGTGGGTATGGGATCCGGATGGTCGGCGCTGGCCAGCTGCGCGTCCCGCACGGGTTTCCGCGCGCCACCGCGAAGGTGAACCGGCGTGCTGCCAGGATGAACTTTGCCTTGGCAGCGCTCGCGCGCGGATCGGTTGCCTCCCGATTCCACTGTCGCGCCCCGTCCTACACCGCGTCACCGAAA
>CAZUGY010000142.1:0-9724 GCA_964620265.1 uncultured Alcaligenaceae bacterium | reverse complement strand
CGCTGCAGCGCTACAAGGAGTTGCGCGACATCATCGCCATCCTCGGCATGGACGAGCTCTCGCCGGAAGACAAGCTCGCCGTGGCGCGCGCGCGCAAGATCCAGCGCTTCCTGTCGCAGCCGTTCACGGTGGCCGAAGTGTTCACGGGGTCGCCGGGCAAGTACGTCTCGCTCAAGGATACGATCAAGGGCTTCAACATGATCGTCAACGGCGAATGCGACGCGCTCCCCGAGCAGGCCTTCTACATGGTCGGCACGATCGAGGAAGCCTTCGAGAAGGCCAAGACGCTGCAGTAGGCGTACTTCGAAACAGCAAAGGCGCAAAGCAATGGCCAATACCATCCATGTCGACGTGGTGAGCGCCGAGGAGCAGATCTACTCGGGCGAGGCGGAGTTCGTCGTCCTCCCCGGCGTGGATGGCGAGCTCGGCGTCTACCCGCGGCACACGCCGCTGTTCACGCAGATCAGGCCCGGTGCGGTGCGCATCAAGCGGCCGGGCGAGGCGGAGGACGAGTTCGTCTTCGTCCAGGGGGGCTTCCTCGAGGTGCAGCCCACGAAGGTGACGGTGCTCGCCGATACCGCCATCCGCGCCCACGACCTGGACGAGGCCAAGGTGCTCGAGTCCAAGAAGAAGGCGGAAGAGGCGATGGCCAACAAGGATGCGGCGGGGAACATCGCGGCGGCGCAGGCAGAGCTGGCGGCGGCACTGGCGCAGCTCGAAGCCATCCGCAAGTTCCGGCACCGCGCGGGGTAGGCCTTTGCCGGCGGAGCCGGACGATTCGCTCGGGAACAGGCGGTTGGGAAGGGCGGCGGGGGCCGCCCTTTTGTTTGGTCGCCGATGTACTGTTCGCTACAACGTGGTGCGGTTCGGGCGTCGTCAGCGGTTTCCAGAGTATTTGTGGTGGGTTGTGGGCTGTAGCGCACGACTCTTGCTTATGCGGTTGGGCTTTGCTCCCGAGGTAGGTGCGGCCGCGTCGGTTGCCCCCGGGAGAAGGGGAATGGCAATGAGAGTGTGGAAAGCGTGCGCGCTCCTGGTTTGCGCGCTGGTGTCGGGGCTCGCTGCCGCCCAGGGCAACGAGCTCGTCTTCGGGATCACCGAAGGCGTGACCTACCAGGCCACGCCCAAGGAGATCCGCGACAAATTCGCCCCCATCGCGGAGATCCTGGCCAAGGTCACGGGGCGTCGCGTGCGGATGCAGGTGGTGCCGGCCTACGACGAGGCGCGCGCCGGGCTTGCGAAGCAGGAGTTCGATGTCGCCTTCATCCATCCGGCGCACGTCTCGATGACGGAGATCAAGGCCAATCGCTACAAGGCCGTCGCCTGGACGAGCGGCTTCACCGAGTACACGGTCTCGGTCCTGGCGGCCAAGGAGTCGCCCTTGAAGGGCCTGGAGGATCTCAAGGGACGCACGCTGGTGACCCCGGATCCCGACTCGATCACCGCAGTGATGGTGCGGGCCATGTTCCGGGTGGAAAAGATCCCGCTCTCCACCGAGAAGCAGCCGGTTGCAGGCGCGGTGCGCGTCATCACCACCCGCTACCAGGATGCCGTGCCGTTCTACATCGAGAACGGCTTCGCGCAGGCGGGGGCCACGGCCTCCAATGCGGTCGTCAAGGGCTGGACCGAGAAGGGTGGGAGGGTGATCTATCGCTCGCGGCCGGTCCCCATCAAGCAATTCATCGTCTCGACCAAGGTGCCCGCCGACGAGATGCAGAAGATCCGCGAGGCGCTGCTCACGCTCCGCGATTCCAAGGCGCTCGAAACGGTCGGCTACAAGGGCTTCGTCGCGCCCAATCCCGACGTCGAGAACTCGACCATCGCCTGGCTGGGCCTGTAGCGCGTCTGTCCCCTCGCCTGGCCCGTCTGGGCCGCAGTGTAGAATATTGCACTGCACAATAACGGTGGCGTGGGAGAAGCGATGAGTGATTTGAGCCGGGCGTTCGACAGTTCCGTGGATATCTCGCGGTGGGTGGGCGATCTCGTCCAGCGCCGCGTCCGCACCGCCCTCGAGCGCTACCACAACCGGGTGCGCGCCGCGCAGGAAACCTGCCGCCAGGGCCTTTCCTCCCCGCGCACGCCCTTCGAGCTCGCCCGGCAATGGTCGGAGTACGTGACCGATGCCGTGCAGCGGCAAACCCTGTACTGGGACACGCTGCGCCAGCGCGGCAACCAATGGCTGCAGCACGAGTCCGAGGGCCAGCCGCCGGTGCTGCACTACCGCTACGAGGTGGTGGCCGACGCGCGGCACTTCGAGCGCCCCGCCAACCACGCGCTGGTGCAGATCATTCCGCCGCGTGGCGTCACCATCGACGACGCCAAGCGGCCCTTCGTGATCGTGGACCCGCGGGCGGGCCACGGCCCCGGCATCGGCGGCTTCAAGGACGACTCGGAAGTCGGCGTGGCGCTGCGTGCCGGGCATCCGGTCTACTTCGTGATCTTCTATCCCGAGCCCGTCCCGGGGCAGACGCTCGCCGACATCACCGATGCCGAAGCCGAATTCATCCGCATCGTGGCCGAGCGGCACCCCAAGAGCCAGAAGCCGGTGATCGTGGGCAATTGCCAGGGCGGCTGGGCGGTGATGATGCTCGCGGCGGCGCGTCCGGAGATCGCCGGACCACTGGTGATCAACGGCGCGCCGATGTCGTACTGGTCGGGCAACGACGGCGAGTCGCCGATGCGCTACGCCGGCGGTCTCGTGGGCGGCGCGTGGCTGTCGCTATTGGCAGCGGACCTGGGCGGCGGGAAGTTCGACGGCGCCAACCTCGTGGCGAACTTCGAGAACCTGAACCCCGCCAACACGCTCTGGAAGAAGTGGTACCACCTGTACGAGAACATCGACACCGAGCCCGAGCGCTTCCTCGAGTTCGAGCGCTGGTGGGGCGGCTTCTATCTCTTCAACGAGGAGGAGATCCGCTGGATCGTGAACAACCTCTTCGTGGGCAACAAGCTGGCCTCGGGCGAGGCGCGCCTCGGCCCCGGCCGCTACTTCGACCTCAAAGCGATCAAGCAGCCGATCATCGTGTTCGCCTCGATGGGCGACAACATCACGCCGCCGCAGCAGGCGTTCAACTGGATCGCCGACGTGTACCGGTCGAGCGAGGAAATCAAGGCCAACGGGCAGACGATCGTCGCGCTGCTGCACGAGGACATCGGGCACCTCGGCATCTTCGTATCGGGGCAGGTGGCCAAGAAGGAGCACGCGCAGATCGTGGAGGTGCTGAAGTACATCCAGGAGCTGCCGCCGGGCCTGTACGGCATGCGCATCCACGAGAAGGTCGGCGTCGACGGCGAGGTGGCCTACGACGTGACGCTGTCCGAGCGCACCGTCGAGGACCTGCGTCGCCTGCAGAAATACGATCGCGTCGACGAGCGGCCCTTCCTGGCGGTGGCGGCGTTTTCCGAGTTGCTCGAGCGGTCGTATTCGCTGCTGGTGCGGCCGTTCGTGCGCGATGCGGTGCCCGAGTGGTTCGCCAAGGCCACGCGCGAGTTCCATCCGCTGCGCATGCAGTACTGGGCGTTCTCGGACAAGAATCCGTGGCTGTGGCCGCTGTCGCAGATGGCCGCGACGGCCAAGGCACAGCGCCGGCCGCGCGGCGAGGACAACGACTACGTGAAGGTCGAGAAGCTCTCCTCCGCGCTCATCGCCGCGCGCCTCGACTTGTACCGCGACCTGCGCGACGCCCGCAACGAGGCTGCATTCTTCGAGGTATACGGCAACCTGATGTCGCTGCAGATGGCCGACGAGGACGTGGCCTTGCGCCGCAATCGCAAGTTCGATCCGCGGTCGATCCCGGCGGTGCGCGACGTGCTCGACACGATCGAGGAGGGCAGCGTGGTCGAGGGCCTCGCGCGCATCGCGATGCTGCTGTCGAAGGCGGGCAGTGGCAAGCGCAGCCTCTCGCAGATGCAGAAGACGCGCGAGCTCCTCTCGCCCGAGCACGAGATCGCCGACCTGTCCGAGGACGAGCGCCGGCGCCTCCTGCAGGAAGAGACGATGGTCGTGGAGTTCGAGCCCGAGCGCGCCAGGCGCTCGCTGCCGCGCCTGCTGCGCACGGCGACGGATCGCCGCCGTGCGCATGCGCTCCTCGCCTGGAACGAGAGCCACGGCGAGCTCGACGAGCGGCAGTTGCGCCTGGCCGCGGAGATCCGCGCGCTCCTGCCGGTGGGAGCGGCGCGAAGTGTGGAAGAATCGCCTTCCCGGCGCACGCGGGGACGCAAGACCGCGTCACGCAAGCGCGCCTGACCGGAGAGCCCCCATCGACCGCTACTCGAACCATCTCTTCGACGAGATCGTCGTGGGGGCCACGGCCACGGCCACGCGCACGCTGACGGGTACCGACGTCGAGGCGCTGGCATTGGCGGCGGGCAACATCGAGTCGTTCAGCCTCGACCTGTCGCGGGGAGCGGTCGCGGGCCGCGTGATCGCGCCGGGTGCGGCCGCCGTGTCGTTCGTGGCAGCGGTGCTCTATCGCCAGTTGCCGGGTCCGGGCAGCGTGATCGAGTCCACGCGGCTCCAGTATCACGACCGGCTGCATGCGGGCGACACGATCACGGCCACGGTGAAGGTGCTGCGCAAGCACGACGCCGACCGCAAGCTGGAGTTCGAGTGCCGC
Organism: uncultured Alcaligenaceae bacterium; assembly: GCA_964620265.1. Lineage (GTDB taxonomy): Bacteria > Pseudomonadota > Gammaproteobacteria > Burkholderiales > Casimicrobiaceae > VBCG01. Next base: position 5,111 of record CAZUGY010000142.1, on the reverse strand, counting down.
GCGACCCGCGCCGATGGACAGGTGCTCGTCGAGGGGATCTGCGTGGTCGTGGCGCCCGAGGCGGCGGTCGCGCTGGCGCAGGTGACCGAGCCCGAGATCATCCTGCGCCGCAATGCGGGCTTCGCGCCGCTCTTCGCGCGCTGCGCATCGCTGGCGCCGGTGGCCTGCGCGGTGGTGCATCCCTGCGACGGGAGGTCGCTCGCCGGGGCCATCGAGGCCGCGCGCGCGGGCCTCATCGATCCGATCCTCGTGGGGCCGGAGGCGAAGATCCGCGCGACGGCCGAGGCGGCCGGCATCGACCTCGCGCCGTATCGCCTCGTGCACGAGCGCCACAGCCACGCCGCCGCCGACCGCGCCGTGAGCATGGCCGTGCGCGGCGAGGTCGAGGCGATCATGAAGGGGAGCCTGCACACCGACGAGCTCATGGGCGTCGTCGTGGAAGCACGCATGGGCCTGCGTACCGACCGGCGGATCAGCCACGCCTTCGTGATCTGCGTGCCGGCGTATCCACGCCTGCTCTTCATCACCGATGCGGCGATCAACATCGCGCCCGACCTCGACACCAAGGCCGACATCTGCCGCAACGTGATCGGGCTCGCCAAGGTCCTGGGCATCGACACACCCAAGGTCGCGATCATGTCGGCCGCGGAGACGGTGAGCGCGAAGCTGCCATCGAGCGTGGATGCGGCGTCGCTGTGCAAGATGGCCGACCGTGGACAGATCACGGGGGGCGTGCTCGACGGTCCGCTCGCCTTCGACAATGCCATCTCGCTCGATGCCGCGCGCAGCAAGGGCATCGTGTCGCCGGTGGCGGGGCAGGCCGACGTCCTGCTCGTGCCCGACATCGAGGCGGGCAACATGCTGGCGAAGCAGCTCACGTATTTCGCGGGGGCGGAAGCGGCTGGGATCGTGCTCGGGGCCCGCGTGCCGATCGTGCTCACGTCGCGCGCGGACGATGTGCGGGCGCGGCTGGCGTCGGCGGCGGTGATGAAGCTGGTGGCGCACGAGCGGCGAACGAAGCTGATGCCGGGATAGCAATTCACGGAGTCGATCGACGGGCTCGTGGCACTCGTGACGTGCTGGGCGCGATGGATAATTCGGCTAAGCTCGACTGGCCCGTACCTCCCGGAGTCCGCCATGCACACCCTCACCACTGATGACGTAGCCCGCGAGCCGCAGCGTTTGCTGGCGAGTGCAGCGCGCGGCGAGGTGTCGCTGATCACCCGCGCCGGTAAACCGGTCCTGCTGGCTGTGCCGCTGGTCGCCGGGCTGGATACGCGCGAAGTTCGCCTTGAACTATCAGCGCGACTTTACGACAGCCAGCAGATCAGCTTGGGTGTCGCGGCGCGCATCGCCGGGCGGTCGTACAGCGAAATGATCGACGAGCTGGGCCGGCGCGAAATTGCCACCATCCGCCTGGAACCCGGTGAACTGGAGCGCGAGCTCGCCGTCTTCGGTCCGTAGCGCTGTCATCACGATTGTCGTCGGCGATGCCGGGCCGCAGATCGCCCTGGGCCACCCGAGCCATCACCGCGAGCATGCGGGGCCGAGCTTTGCAGGGCATTATCATGAACGCGTCACCGGGGAGCAGGAGAGACTCATGAGCGACAAACGCATCGAGAAGGACGCGCTGGGTGAAGTGCCGGTCCCGGCGCATCGCCTCTGGGGCGCGCAGACGCAGCGCTCCATCGACAATTTTCCCATCGGCGTCACGCGCTTCGCGTTCAATCGGCCCGTGGTGCGCGCCTTCGGCATCGTCAAGCAGGCGGCCGCGCGTACCAATGCCGAGCTCGGTACGTTGCCCACGGACAAGGCCGACCTCATCGTGCGCGCCGCGCAGGAAGTGATCGACGGCACCTGGGACGACGAATTCCCGCTCGTCGTATTCCAGACGGGCTCGGGCACGCAATCGAACATGAACGCCAACGAGGTGATCGCCAATCGCGCGATCCAGCTCGCAGGCGGCACGCTCGGCAGCAAGAAGCCGATCAATCCCAACGACGATGTCAATCGCAGCCAGTCGTCCAACGATGCCTTCCCGGCCGTGATGCACATCGCCGCGGCGGAGGAACTCGAGCGCACGCTGCTGCCGGCGGTGAAGCAGCTGCGCGCCACGCTCGATGCCAAGGCACATGCCTTCGCCGACGTCGTGATGCTGGGCCGCACGCACCTCCAGGACGCGACCCCCGTCACGCTCGGGCAGGTGATCTCGGGCTGGGTGGCGCAGCTCGACGACGCCACGCGCTTCCTGCACCACGCCCGTGACAGCCTCTATCCGCTGGCCCTCGGCGGCACCGCGGTGGGCACCGGCATCAACTCGCCGGCGCGCTTCGGCGAGGTGGTGGCCAGGCACATCGCGCAGGCAACGGGCCTGCCCTTCACCTCCGCGCACAACAAATTCGCCGCACTTTCCGCGCACGATGCGATGGTGAATGCGAGCGCGGCGCTGCGCACGCTGGGCGGCATCGCGATGAAGATCGCCAACGACACACGTCTGTATGCGAGCGGCCCGCGTGCCGGCTTCGGCGAGATCACGATCCCCGACAACGAGCCGGGCTCGTCGATCATGCCGGGCAAGATCAATCCCACGCAGAGCGAGGCGCTCACGATGGTGGCGGTGCAGGTGTTCGGCAACGACGCCGCGGTGGCCTTCGCCGGCACGCAGGGCCACTTCCAGCTCAACGTGTACAAGCCCGTGATGCTGCACAACGTGATGGAGTCGATCGAGCTCCTGGCCGACGGCATCCGCTCCTTCGACGAACGTTGCGCGCGCGGCATCGAGCCCAATCGCGACCGCATCAAGCGCAACGTGGAAGAGTCGCTGATGCTCGTGACCGCGCTCAATCCGCACATCGGCTACGAGAACTCGGCGAAGATCGCGCTGAAGGCGCACCGCGAGGGGACGTCGCTGCGCGCGGCGGCGCGCGCGCTCGACCTCGTGAGCGATGCCGACTTCGACAAGTGGATCGATCCGGCGGCCATGACACGGCCGGACGCCGCGCGGTGAGCGCGGCGCGCGTGCTCTGCGCGCTGGCCGCGCTATGCGGCGCCACGGCGAACCTGCCTGCGGCTGCGCAGGCGCCGCGCTCGCCCACGCCCGCAACCACCGATGCCGCCATCACCACCGTGGAGGTGGCACGCGGCCTCGACCATCCGTGGGGACTCGCCTTTCTGCCCGACGGCCGCATGCTCGTGACCGAGCGTCGCGGCAAGCTGTGGCTGCTCGAGCGCGACGGTGCATCGCGGCGCGAAGTGAGTGGAGTCCCCGCAGTGCAGGCCGCCGGACAGGGCGGCTTGCTCGGCATCGCGATCTCGCCCACGTTCGCGCGCGACCGTCTCGTGTTTGTGAGCTTCGCCGAAGCAGGCGACGGTGGCGCGGGCACGGCGGTAGCCCGTGGCGTGCTCGACGATGCGCGCCTCACCGACGTGCAAACCATCTGGCGGCAGGTGCCCAAGATGCGCGGCACCAACAATCACTGGGGCTCGCGGCTCGTGTTCGCGCGCGACGGCACGCTCTTCGTCACCACCGGCGATCGCTACAGCGGACGCGCGCACGTCCAGGACCTGTCGACGACCGTCGGCAAGGTCGTTCGCATCAATCCCGACGGTACGGTTCCCAGGGACAATCCGTTCGTCTCACGCGCGGGGGCCAAGCCCGAGATATGGTCCTATGGCCATCGCAACCTGCAGGGCGCGGCGCTGCATCCGTCCACGGGCGCGCTGTGGACGGTCGAGCACGGCGCCCGCGGCGGCGACGAGCTCAACCACCCCGAGGCGGGAAAGAACTACGGCTGGCCGGTGATCACCTACGGCGTGGACTACTCCGGCGTGAAGATCGGCGAGGGCACGGCCAAGCCCGGCATGGAGCAGCCCGTGTACTGGTGGGATCCGGTGATCGCGCCGTCGGGTGCGACGTTCTACACCGGCGATCGCTATCCGTCGTGGAAGGGCGATCTCTTCGTGGGCTCGCTCACCCCCGGCGCGCTCGTGCGCCTCACGCTCGACAACGGCCGCGTCACCAGCGAGACGCGCTACCTGCCCGACGTGGGCCGTGTGCGCGACGTCGTGCAGGGGCCGGACGGCTACCTGTATCTCCTCACCGATGCCGGCGACGGGAAGCTGCTGCGCGTCGTGCCGCGCTGATGTCCGCGTCCACCGATGCCGGCGACGGCAGACCCCCGCGCGTGGTGCCCCGCTGATGTCACTCCCTCCCGTGGCCGGCGCCGACCTCCGCGGCGCGAGCCGGCTCGTCGTGGACGGCGTGGTGGGCGTGACCGGCATCGTCGAGGCGATGCATCGCAATATCGCCGGGCTCGCCCCCATCCTCGGCGCATCGCGCGACGGCGCCATGCGCGGCATCACGGGCTTCGTCTACCGGAGCGTGCGCGGTGTGGCGCGTGCGGTGGGTACGGGACTCGACGTCGCGCTCGCGCAGCTTGCGCCCGGAGGTGATCGCGCGGAAGTCTCGCCACGTCGCGAGGCGCTGGTGGCGGCGGTCAACGGCGTGCTCGGCGATCATCTCGCGCGCACGCACAATCCGCTCGCCATCGGCATGCGGTTGCGCCAGGGCGGCAAGCCGCTGACGCTCGAGCCCGAGATGCTGCGCGCGAGCATCGTCGAACCTGCGTCCCGCATCGTGGTGCTGGTCCACGGCCTGTGCATGAGCGATCTGCAGTGGCAGCGCGACGGGCACGATCACGGCGTGGCACTCGCCCGGGCGCTCCATGCGACGCCGCTCTGGCTCCACTACAACTCGGGGCTGCGCATCGGCGCCAACGGCCGCGAGCTGGCCGCTGTGCTCGAGCGCTTGCTCGAGGTGTGGCCGGTACCCGTGACCGGGCTCGTCCTCGTCGGACACAGCATGGGTGGGCTCGTCGTGCGCAGCGCGTGCCACTACGCGGGTCTCGCCGGCCACGCGTGGCGGGAGCGACTCGAGAGCCTCGTGTTCCTCGGCACGCCGCATCACGGCGCGCCGCTCGAGCGGGCCGGCAGCGGGATCGACGCGATCCTCGGCGTGAGCCCCTACACGGCGCCCTTCGCGCGCTTGGGCAGGATCCGCAGCGCGGGTGTGCGCGACCTGCGCCACGGCACGCTGCTGGACGGCGCGGGGC
>CAZUGY010000141.1:5909-9865 GCA_964620265.1 uncultured Alcaligenaceae bacterium | reverse complement strand
CGTACATCGCGCAGCGCGAGGTGAAGCTCATCGGGGTCGAGGCGGGCGGCGACGGCCTCGCGAGCGGGCGCCACGCGGCCTCGCTCACCGGCGGACGCCCCGGCGTGCTGCACGGCAATCGCACGTATCTGTTGCAGGACGCCGACGGGCAGATCATCGAGACGCATTCGGTGTCGGCCGGCCTCGACTATCCGGGCGTGGGTCCGGAGCACGCGTGGCTGAAGGACAGCGGACGCGCCGAGTACGTGGTGATCGACGACGAGGAGGCGCTCGCGGCATTCCACGACTGCTGCCGCATCGAGGGCATCATCCCCGCGCTCGAGTCGTCGCATGCACTGGCGTATGCGAAAAAGCTCGCGCCCACGCTCGCGAAGGACGCGATCCTGCTGGTGAACCTCTCCGGCCGCGGCGACAAGGACATGGCCACGGTCGCCGAGCGCGATGCGCGAAAGCGCGGATGATCGCAAAGACCCCGGCGCGCAAACGACGGATCGCATCGACGTGAATCGCATCGACACCGCCCTCGCGGCGCTGAAGGCCGCGCGGCGCACGGCCCTCATTCCCTACGTCACCACCGGCGATCCGTCGCTGGGCGCCACGCTGCCGATCATGGAGTCGCTGGTGCGTGCCGGCGCCGACGTGATCGAGCTCGGCGTGCCGTTCTCCGATCCGATGGCCGACGGGCCGGTGATCCAGCGCGCCTCCGAGCGCGCGCTCGCGCAGCACGTGTCGCTCGCCAACGTGCTCGACGTGGTGGCGCAGTTCCGCCGCGGCAATACGACCACCCCGGTGGTGCTGATGGGCTATGCGAATCCGATCGAGGCGATGGGTGTGGAATCGTTCGCCGATCGCGCGCAGGCTGCCGGCGTGGACGGCGTGCTCGTCGTCGACTATCCGCCGGAGGAAGCGCAGGACTTCGCGCAGATCCTCGATGCGCGCGGCATCGCGCCGATCTTCCTGCTGGCGCCCACCACACCCGAGGCGCGCATCGCGGAGGTGGCACGCCTCGCCCGCGGTTACGTCTATTACGTGTCGCTGAAGGGCGTGACCGGCGCCGGGCACCTCGATACGGCCGACGTGGCCCGCAAGCTCGAGGAGATCCGCCGCCATGTGCAGTTGCCGGTGGGCGTGGGCTTCGGCATCCGCGACCCCGAGAGCGCCACGGCGATCGCCGCGCACGCTGACGCCGTGGTGATCGGCAGCCGCATCATCCAGGAGATCGAGTCCGGACCCGCGAGCGAGGCGGCGGCTCGCGCCGGCGCGTGGCTCGGCACGATCCGTGCGGCGCTCGATGTGCACGACGGAGTGCGCGTCGCATGATCACGCGTTGCTGCACGACCCACCCGAAAGGATCCCGATGACCTGGTTGCAAAAGCTCCTGCCGCCACGCATCCAGCGCTCGCCCGGTGACCGGCGTACACCGGTTCCCGAGGGACTGTGGGTCAAGTGCCCCGAATGCGAGGCGGTGCTCTATCGCACCGATCTCGAGAAGAACCTCCACGTGTGTCCCAAGTGCGGACACCACTCCCGGCTCACGGCGCGGGAGCGCCTGGAGCAGCTCCTCGATCCCGAAGGCCGCTTCGAGATCGGCTCCGAGGTGCTGCCGGTCGACAGCCTGAAGTTCAAGGACCAGAAGAAGTATCCGGACCGGCTCGCCGCGGCCCTCGAGGACACGGGCGAGACCGACGCGATGGTGGTGATGCAGGGCAGCGTGAAGAGCATCCCGCTGGTGGTCGCCGCCTTCGAGTTCGAATTCATGGGCGGCTCGATGGGCTCGGTGGTCGGCGAGCGCTTCGTGCGCGGCGTGCGCGTGGCCTACGAGAACCGCGTGCCCTTCGTGTGCATCTCCGCCTCCGGCGGCGCGCGCATGCAGGAAGGCGTGAGCTCGCTCCTGCAGATGGCCAAGACCACCGCGGCCCTGCAGGAGCTCAATCGCGCGCGGCTGCCGTTTGTGTCGATCCTCACCGATCCCACGATGGGCGGCGTGTCGGCATCGTTCGCCTTCGTGGCGGACATCGTGATCGCGGAGCCCGGTGCGCTCATCGGCTTCGCCGGACCGCGCGTGATCGAGCAGACCGTGCGCGAGAAGCTCCCCGAGGGCTTCCAGCGCTCCGAGTTCCTGCTGCAGAAGGGCGCGCTCGACCTGATCGTCGACCGTCGCGAGCTCCGCGACGAGCTCGCGCGCCTGTTGGCTCTGCTCACGCGGCAACCTGCGCCGTAGAAGCGCTGGCGCCGATGCCGGCCGCGGCGCGTCCCGCCACGCTCGCGGGCTGGCTAACCTACCTCGAGACGCTCCATCCCAAGACGATCGCGCTCGGGCTCGATCGCGTGCGCGCCGTGCGCGCGCATCTGGCTGCCGACGTCGCGTGTCCCGTGGTCACGGTGGGCGGCACCAACGGCAAGGGCAGCACCTGCGCGATGCTGGAGGCCATCCTGCGCCGCGCCGGCTACCGCACCGGTCTCTACACGTCGCCGCACCTGCTGCGTTACAACGAGCGCGTGCGCATCGATGCGCAGGACGCGAGCGACGACGCGCTCGTGGCGAGCTTCCATGCGGTGGAGGACGCCCGCACTGCTGCGGGGGACGTCGCGCTCACGTACTTCGAGTTCGGGACGCTGGCAGCGTTGTGGCTCTTCGCGCGCGCGACGCCCGACGTGCTCGTCCTGGAGGTGGGCCTGGGCGGACGTCTCGATGCAGTGAACATCGTCGATGCGGATGTGTGCGTGCTCACCAGCATCGACATCGACCACGTCGACTATCTCGGCCCCACGCGCGAGGACATCGGCCGCGAGAAGGCCGGCATCTTTCGCGCGGGGCATCCGGCGGTGTGCGGTGATCGTGACCCGCCGCGCAGCGTGGTGGAGGCGGCTGCCGCCCTCGGCACGCCGCTGCTTCTCCCCGGACGCGACTACGACTACGCCGACGAGCGCACGCAGTGGCGCTATCGGGGCCCTCGCGGCGAGCGCTTTGGCTTGCCGGTGCCGGCGTTGCGTGGCGCGTACCAGCTCGCCAATGCGGCAGCAGCCCTCACCGTGCTCGACCTCCTGCACGCGCGCCTGCCGGTGAGCGCGCAGGCGATCCGCGAGGGCCTCGTGCACGTGACGCTCGCGGCACGCTTCGAGGTGCTGCCCGGGCGCCCCGTCACGGTGCTCGACGTCGCGCACAATCCGCACGCCGCGCGCGCGCTCGCCGATGCGCTCGGCAGCATGGGCTACCACCCCGAGACGATCGCCGTGTGCGCGATGCTCGGCGACAAGGACCTGCACGGCGTGGTCGCGGCGCTGGCGCCGCGCATCGACCGCTGGTGCGTCGCCGGGCTTCCGGGCGCGCGCGGCGCGGGGCCGGAGCGCTTGCGCGAAGCACTTCTCGCGCAGGGCGTGCCGGCGGCAGCGATCCGCACGTTCGCGACCGTGCCGGAAGCCTGGCGTGCCGCCGGCGACGCGGCAGGGGAGGCTGATAGAATCGTCGTGTTCGGCTCCTTCCACACCGTTGCTGCCGTGAGGCAACTCCTCATCGACGCGCACGCGGTGCCCGACACGCCGCAGACCTCCACGCCATGACCGCTGCCGACGACGCCAATCTCGACGAACTGAAGCGCCGCGCCCGGCGCCGCCTCGTGGGGGCCATCGTCCTCGCACTCGTGGTGGCGGTGGTCGTGCCCATGCTCCTCGAAAGCGATCCCAAGCCGCTCGGCGAGGATGTCGCGGTCAGGATCCCGCCGGTGGACGACGGCAAGTTCGTCAATCGGCTGAGCGACAAAGGCAAGGCAGATACGCCCAGGAGCACCGGCAAGTCGGACGCGAGGCCCGAGGCGAGGCCGGAGCCCAAGGTCGAGCCGCCGCGTGCCGAAGCCTCCAGAGGCGATGCCACCAAGGCGGAGACGGAGTCCGCGGCGCGTCCCGCTGCCACGATCGCGGAGCCCGCTGCCGAGGCCGCCGGCAAGGCCGACGCCAGC
>CAZUGY010000141.1:0-5809 GCA_964620265.1 uncultured Alcaligenaceae bacterium | reverse complement strand
CTGCCGGCGCTGCCCCGCCCGCCGGTGCTCCGCCTGCCACTGCTCCGTCGGCGAACGGCACATCGGGCAGCGTTGCGCCTGCGACTGCCGGCATTCCGGCAGCGTCTCCCACCGGCCTCTTCGCCGTGCAGGTCTACGCCTTCTCCGATGTGTACGGCGCCAACTCGCTCGTGGGCAAGCTGAAGCGCGCGGGTTATCCCGCGTATTCCGAATCGACCAACTCGAGCAAGGGGACCCTGTGGCGCGTGCGCATCGGACCCTACGCCTCGCGCGAGGTCGCGGCCACGGCGCGCGACAAGCTGAAGGGCGAGGGCTACAACGGAATCGTCACCACCCGGTGACGCGCGTCCCCCGCCGTCACGTGGCGTCGATCCGCACGCGATGACCGTCTTCGATTGGGCCGTGATCGGCGTGGTGGCGCTGTCGGTGCTGCTGGCCTACGTGCGCGGCTTCACGCGCGAGCTCATCGCGCTCCTCGCCTGGGTGCTCGGATTCTTCGCAGCGCTCGCGTTCTCGCCGATCGTCGGCGCGTGGCTGCCCGAATTCGGGGGAAGCCCGGTGTTGCGCTACATCGTGGCCTTCGTCGCCATCATCATCGCCGCCATCCTCCTGGGCGGGCTCGTGGCGTGGCCGCTGTCGACGGTGATCCGCAAGACCGGATTGGGCTTCGTGGATCGCTTCCTCGGGGCGCTCTTCGGGGTGGTGCGCGGCGTGGTGGTCGTGCTGGCCTTCGTGCTCGTGGCGGGCCTCACTGCACTGCCGCGACAGGATTGGTGGCAGAATGCCGCCCTTGCCCCCGCGGCGGTGGCAGCGGCGCTGTCCTTCTCGTCCTGGCTGCCCTCGGAATGGGTGCAACGTATTGATTATTCGCGCGAAGGCCGCATAGTCGAAGAACGCGGCCCCAAAAGTTCCGAGGGGGCAGTGAAAGGGTAGCCATGTGCGGCATCTTGGGCGTGGTCGCGCACACGCCAGTGAACCAGCTCCTCTACGACGGGCTCCTCCTTCTCCAGCATCGCGGGCAGGATGCCGCGGGCATCGTCACGAGCGAAGGTCCGATCTTCCACATGTTCAAGGGCCCGGGGCTCGTGCAGAACGTGTTCCGCACGCGGAACATGCGCGATCTCACCGGATACGCCGGGATCGGGCACTGCCGCTATCCTACGGCGGGCTCCGCGTTCTCCGAGCTCGAGTCGCAGCCCTTCTACGTGAACTCGCCGTTCGGCATCACGCTGGGGCACAACGGCAACCTCACCAACAGCGAGGCGTTGAAGCGCGAGTTGTGGGAGCTCGACTTCCGGCACGTCAACACGAATTCCGACAGCGAGGTGCTGCTCAACGTGTTGGCGCTCGAGCTCGAGCGCGCCGCGCAGCATCACCGGCTCGATCCCGAAGCGATCTTCCGCGCGGTGGCGGGCGTGCACAAGCGCTGCCGCGGCGCGTATGCGGTGGTGGCGATGATCGCGGGCTACGGCCTGCTGGCATTCCGCGATCCCTTCGGCATCCGCCCGCTCATCATCGGCAAGCACGAGCAGATGGGCGGCTCCGAATATGTCGTGGCATCGGAGTCGGTGGCCGTCGAGGCGCTGGGCTTCCAGGTGCTGCGCGACGTCGCGCCCGGCGAGGCGATCTTCGTGGACACGACCGGCAAGTTCCACGCGCGGCAGTGCGCCGACCATCCGTCGCTGCATCCCTGCATCTTCGAGTTCGTGTACCTCGCGCGTCCCGATTCCGTGATCGACGGCGCCTCGGTGTACGAGGCGCGCCTCAACATGGGCGGTGCGCTCGCGGAGAAGATCCGCAACATGCCCGAGGCGCAGGACATCGACGTCGTGATCCCGATCCCCGACTCGAGCCGGCCCTCGGCGCTCGAGCTCGCAAACAAGCTCGGGCTCACGTATCGGGAAGGATTCGTCAAGAACCGCTACATCGGGCGCACGTTCATCATGCCGGGCCAGGCGATGCGCCAGAAGAGCGTGCGCCAGAAGCTGAATCCCGTGGGCATCGAGTTCAAGGGCAAGGTCGTGCTCCTCGTCGACGACTCGATCGTGCGCGGCACGACGTCGCGCGAGATCGTGAACATGGCGCGCGAGGCGGGGGCTGAGAAGGTGTACTTCGCCTCGGCGGCGCCGCCGGTGCGCTACCCGAACGTGTACGGCATCGACATGCCGAACCAGGAAGAGCTCGTGGCCACCGGCCGCACCGAGGCCGAGATTGCGCTGGAGATCGGCGCCGACCTCCTGATCTACCAGGAGCTCGAGGCCCTGAAGGAGGCGGTGCGCAAGGTCAATCCGCGTCTGGTGAATTTCGAGGCCTCGTGCTTCGACGGGAAGTACATCACGGGCGACATCACGGCCGATTACCTGTCGCACCTCGCGCACGAGCGCAACGAGGCACGCGGGCAGGCGGAGGCGGACCTGCTCGAGGAAGAGAAGCAGCCGGGCTGACGCGCGGCCGACGCGAAACGCTGCCTCGACCCGGGATCGAGGCTGTCCAGGGTGAACCGAAAGCGTCGACTCGAGGCCGTGCAGGAGCGCAGCGCGCGCGCCGGTGTCGTGGATCGCGACAGACGTGCCGGACTACTCGTCGCGCAGATCCTCGAGCGCGGCGGCAGCGCGGGCGTATTCGGTGAAGACCGGTTCGAGCGCCTGGGCGCCGCGCGCAGCGATGGCGGCAACGCCTGCGACTTCGAGGTCCCGGGCGACATTGCCGAGCGCGCGCGCGCCGAACGTGTTGCCGTTGGCCTCGAGCGAGTGGGCGGCGCGGCGGAAGCGGTCGGCATCGCCAGTGGCGAGCGCGTCGCGCAGGTCGGCGAGCATGAGGGGCGCTTCCCGCAGGAACGTATCCACGAGCTCGCGCACGAATTCGCTGCCGGTGCTGTCGCGCAGCTCCGAGAAGGTGGCGTGGTCGATGGGGGAGGTCATGGGCGATGCCGGGTGCGGTTGACGCGCGTCCCCGTTTCCCTATAATAGACTCTCGCGCCGATTTGAAGCTTCAGCTTGCGGGCGCGTAATAAATTCCGCTAAAGCGAGGTTCAAGCTCTACCCACGAGATACGTGGGAGAGCACACGAAACCCGTCAGGCGGAATGCCCGACGGGTTTTTTGTTTTCGGCACTCCGGATACCACGCAGCGACTACGCTGAAGGCACATGCCATGAGCAACGACACGAAACGCGGCTTCACCACCGCCATCCTTCACTCCGACCGCGACGCGCCGATCGAGCACGGCGCCCTGCACAAGCCGCTGCATCTTTCCGTGGCCTACGGCTATCGCGATGCGAACGAGCTGGCCGCCGTGTTCCAGGGCCGCGCGAGCGGCTACGCCTACGGCCGCCAGGGCAACCCCACCACCGCCGCGCTCGAAGCCAAGGTCACGGCGATGGAGGGCGGGATCGGCACCGTGGCCTTCGCCACCGGGATGGCCGCCATCGGCGCCATCATGATCGCGCTGCTGCGCGGCGGTGATCACGTCGTGTCGAGCCAGTTCGTGTTCGGCAACACCAACAGCCTCCTCGAGACGCTCGCCGCGCAGGGGCATGCGGTGTCGATGGTCGATGCCACCGACGTGGCCAACGTGGAGGCCGCGCTCACGCCGCGCACGCGCATCGTGTTCGTGGAGACGATCGCCAATCCGCGCGTGCAGGTGGCCGACCTCGCGCGCATCGGGGAGCTTTGCCGCGCGCGCGGCATCCTCTACATCGTCGACAACACGATGACCTCGCCGTGGCTCTTCCAGCCGAAGTCGGTCGGTGCAAGCCTCATCGTCAACGCGCTCACCAAGTACATCGGGGGCCACGGCAATGCGCTCGGGGGCGCGGTGACCGACACCGGGCTCTTCGACTGGACGACGTATCCCAACATCTACGACTCGTACAAGTCGCAGGCGCCGAAGAACTGGGGCCTGCAGCAACTGCGCAAGAAGGGCCTGCGCGACTGGGGCGGCACGCTCGCCGCGGAGCAGGCGCATCACCTCGCCGTGGGCGCGGAGACGCTGGGCCTGCGCATGGAGCGCATCTGCAGCAATGCGCTCGCGCTGGCGCAGTCGCTGGCCGCGCATCCGAAGGTGAAGGCGGTGCACTACCCCGGCCTCGCCGCGCATCCGCAGCGCGCGCTCGCCGAACAGCTTTTCGGCGGGCGCTTCGGGGGCCTCCTCTCCTTCGAGCTCGTCGACGGCGTGGATCCGATGGCCTTCCTCAATCGCCTCGCGATCGTGGTGCTGTCGTCGAATCTCGGGGACAACCGCACGCTCGCCATCCCCGTGGCGCAGACGATCTTCTACGAGATGGGGCCGGAGCGGCGGCGGGCGATGGGCATTGCCGAGTCGCTGATCCGCATCTCGGTGGGCATCGAGGACCGGGACGATCTGGTGGCGGACTTCGCGGGGGCACTCGGCTGAAGGGGGCCGTGGGGCCGCGGCCGCCTGACGCGTGGCGGCAGCGGCCCTTGCCGCGGAGCGTCCGTCGCGCGTCCATGCGTTCGCGCCAGCCGACCGGCCGGCGCGCCTCGCTGCGCCGCAGCTAACGAGCTCCAGTACGCGGGCAGGTGCTACCGTTCGTCGGCACCGAATTTGCTCCGACCGTTCAGGCTGGGCTTCACACGGAAGAGGAACAATGCACTACCGGGTCGTTTTGCAGGGCCGCACCATGGGTGGGGCCGACGTCGAGGAGGTGAAGAAGGAGTTCGTGCGCGTCACCGGCTTGCCGGCCCCCGTCGCGGGCGAGTATTTCAACGGGATGCCCCATGCGATCAAGCGCAAGGTGAGCAAGGCGGATGCCGAGCGGATCGCCGCCACGCTGCGCGCCATCGGCGCCGCGGCCACCGTGGAGCGCGAGGTTGCCGACGGCGCGGAACACGACGAGGGCGAGATCCGGCTCGTCTCCAATCCGCTGATGTCCGGCCCGCCCACCGTCATCCCGGGGATGGCGGGCGCCGCCATGGCGGCGGTACCGGCGCGCCAGGCGCCGCGCTGGATGCGTGACCTGCGCGAGAAGTGGCCCGTGATCGTCGGTGCGCTGGCGCTGGGGGCGGGTGCCCTCCATCTCGCCCCCGTCGTCGACGAGTTCATCCAGACCGTGAAGCCCGTGCCTGCGCCCGTGATCGTGCCCAAGCGGGCGCCGATCGCGGAGGTCGCGCCCGTAGAGCCCACCCTCAATCCCACCTTGGCACACGGCCCCTGGCGCTGCACCGACCAGCGCTCCGGGATCGCCGCCTACTGGACCTTCCAGGACAGCGGCGCGCTCGTCTACCACGGCGACACGTTCAAGGACGGCGCGCTCGTGGCTTCGGATGCCACGAGCATGCCCAGTGCCTGGAAGCTGGACGGCGATCGCCTGGACTTCGTCGATCCCGACGGCACGGTCGACTCGTTTGCGGTGCACACGCTCACGCTCGCCAACCTGCGCTACGGCGACAACCGCCGTCGCATCGAGATCGACTGCCGCCGGCCGTAGCGGGCAGGCAGCGCGGCCGGCGCCGGGATGCGCCGGCCTGCGCGCGAAGCGAGCGAGGTGGCAGCGCCACCCTATAATCGGGCGCTCCAGCCACCGTGCGCCTCGCGGCGTCTTCTCCCCTCATGGCACTTCGGACGTTCCTGGCAGCGATCGCCGCTGCCGTTCTCGTGGGTACCGCCGTGGGTGCGCATGCCGCGATTCCCGTCGGGGAGCAGGCCACCGCCGTCGAGTTCCATCACGCGGACCTCGACCACTACTTCGTCACCGCCGCGCAGGGCGAGATCGACGACCTCGACACGGGCGTGCATCCGGGCTGGATGCGCACCGGCTATCGCTTCGCGGTGATGAAGCCGGCGAGCGC
>CAZUGY010000140.1:0-10007 GCA_964620265.1 uncultured Alcaligenaceae bacterium | reverse complement strand
GGCAAGGCGGTCGACTACACGGCCGATCCAGAAACGCCCCTGCTCTGGGTGCTGCGCGAACAACTGGGACTGACGGGCACCAAGTATGGCTGCGGCATCGCGCAGTGCGGCTCCTGCACGGTCCATATCGATGGCGCGCCGGTGCGCTCCTGCAGCATGCCGGTGAACGCCGTCGGGACCCAGAAGGTCGTCACCATCGAGGCGCTGGCTGAGAATGGCGTGTTGAACAAGATCCAGAAGGCCTGGGTCGCACTCGACGTGCCCCAGTGCGGCTTCTGCCAGAGCGGCATGGTGATGGCGGCGACGGCGCTGATGGCCGCCAAGCCCAATCCGACCGACGCCGACATCGACGAGGCGATGACCAACATCTGCCGCTGCGGCACCTACAACCGCGTGCGCGCCGCGATCAAGGTCGCGGCCGGCGGCGAGGTCCGCGCCGCCGGTCTCGCGATCGAGCACCGGGCGGCCGTGCCGAGCGATCGGAGCGCGACATGAGCCCGCCGATCGAGCACGTGTCCCGCCCCCGTGCGGGTGCGGCGCCGAGCGCTTCGCGCCGGCGTTTCCTCGCGGTCTCGGCCGCGACCGCCGGTAGTCTCGTCGTCGGCTTCCACATCCCGTACGCGAACGCGCAGGCGGTCGTCACCCCCGCGGCCGCGGCGCCGGAGCTCAATGCGTGGGTCGTCGTGCAGCCGGACGAGACGGTCGTCATCCGCATCGCGCGCTCGGAGATGGGGCAGGGCACGCTCACCGGCCTCGCGCAGCTCGTCGCCGAGGAGCTCGACTGCGACTGGGCGCGCGTGCGCACCGAGTATCCGACGCCGGGGCAGAACCTCGCGCGCAATCGCGTGTGGGGCAACTTCTCCACTGGTGGCAGCCGCGGCATTCGCGAATCGCAGGAGTACGTTCGCAAGGGTGGCGCGATCGCGCGCACGATGCTCGTGCAGGCCGCCGCCGACGGCTGGAAGGTCCCCGCGCAGGAGTGTGCCGCCGCGCGCGGCGTGGTCACGCATGTCCCCACCGGCCGCACCGCGACCTACGGCAAGCTCGCCGACGCGGCGTCGAAGCTCACCGCGCCGAAGGACGTCGCGCTCAAGGACCCCAAGGACTGGAAGCTCGTCGGCCGGCGGCTCGCGCGGCTCGACACCATCGACAAGACGACCGGTGCGCAGGTCTACGGCAGCGACCTCGAGCTGCCGGGCCTGCTCAACGCGGCGATCAAGGATTGCCCGGTGTTCGGCGGCAAGGTGAAGAGCGTCGACGAGAGCGTGGCGCTGAAGCGCCCCGGCGTGAAGAAGGTCGTGCGCGTAGGCGACACCGCGGTCGCTGTCGTCGCGGACACCTGGTGGCGCGCCAAGAGCGCGCTCGACGCGCTGCCGATCGAGTGGGACTACGGGCCGAACGCGAATGCGTCGTCGGCCGCGTTCGCCGCGGTGATGAAAGCGGGACTCGACGCGCCGGAGGCGGCGGTCGGCAACCAGGTCGGCGACGCGAAGGCCGCGCTCGCCGCATCGGCGCGCAAGGTCGAGGCGGTGTACTCGTATCCGCACCAGAACCACGCGACGATGGAGCCGATGAATGCCACGGCCCGCTACACGCCCGACAAGTGCGAGGTGTGGACGCCCACGCAGAATGGCGAGGCCGCGCTCGCGGCGGCGGCGGAAGCCTCGGGGCTGCCGCTCGTGAAATGCGAGGTCTACAAACTCCTGCTCGGTGGCGGCTTCGGTCGCCGCGGCGCGGTGCACGACTGGGTGCGGCAGGCCGTCGAGATCGCGAAGGCGATGCCCGGCGTGCCGGTGAAGCTTTTGTGGTCGCGCGAGGAGGACATGACGCACGGCCGCTATCATCCGGTCACGCAGTGCAAGCTCGTCGCCGGCCTCGATGCACAGGGCGAGGTCACCGCGCTGCACATGCGCATCTCCGGGCAATCGATCCTGGCCGGCGTGTTCCCGCAGAACGTCGCCAACGGTCGCGATCCGGTCGTGTTCCAGGGCTTGAATCCCCCCGGGCCGGAAGCCTCGATCGGCTATACCTTCCCGGCGCTGCTGATCGACCATGCGATGCGCAACCCGCACGTCCCGCCGGGCTTCTGGCGCGGCGTCAACCTCAACCAGAACACGATCTACCTCGAGTGCTTCATCGACGAGATCGCGCACGCGACGAAGCAGGACCCGCTCGCGCTGCGGCGCAAGCTGATGGCGAAGTCACCGAAGCACCTCGCGGTGCTGAATGCGGTGGCCGAGCGCGTCGGCTGGGACAAGCCCGCGCCCCCCGGCATCCATCGCGGACTCGCGCAGACGATGGGCTTCGGCAGCTACGTCGCGGCCTGCGCCGAGGTCTCGGTCACGAAGGAGGGCGCGCTCAAGGTGCATCGCATCGTCGCCGCGACCGATCCGGGTTATGCGGTCAATCCGCAGCAGATCGAGGCGCAGGTCGAGGGGTCCTTCGTCTACGGCCTTTCCGCCGCGCTCCATGGCGAGTGCACGGTGAAGGACGGTCGCATCGAGCAGACCAATTTCGATACCTACCGGGTGCTGCGCATGGACGAGATGCCGGCGGTCGAGACGATCGTCGTGGCGTCCGGCGGCTTCTGGGGTGGCGTGGGCGAGCCGACGATCGCGGTGGCAGCACCCGCGGTGCTCAACGCGATCTTCGCCGCGACCGGCAAGCGCATCCGCGATCTGCCGCTCAAGAACCACGACCTGAAGAAGGCGTGATTGCAGCCGGCGCACGCGCGATCGGGGTCGCAACGATCGGGGCGATGGCGATCGGGGTGCTCGCCGCGCCTGGCTCCGCGCACGCGCAGCCGGCGATCGCGAGCTACGAGGTCGTCGGCGATGCGATCCCCGCGCCCCTCGGCGGTCGCATCGGCGATGCCGCGCGCGGCCGCGCGATCGTCGCCGACCGCCAGGTCGGCATGTGCCTGCTCTGTCACGCCGGCCCGTTCCCGGAGGAACGCTTCCAGGGCAACCTCGGCCCGGACCTGGCCGGCGTGGGTGCGCGCTATACGCCGGCGCAACTGCGCCTGCGCGTGGTGGCGAGCCGGCGCGTCAATCCCGCGTCGATCATGCCCGAGACGCATCGCACCGACGGCGGCGCGCGCGTCGGCGCCGCCTGGCGCGGGCGTCCGATCCTCGATGCGCAGCAGGTCGAGGACGTGGTCGCATTGCTGGCCACGCTGAAGCCGTGACGACGCCGATGCCACGCCGCCAGGTCCTGCGCGTGGCGCTCGCGGTGGGCGCGCTCGCGGTCGTGCGTCCGGCCGCAGCCGACGCGCTCGAGGACGCGATCCGCGCCTACACCGGCGGCGCGCCGGTCACTACCGGGCGCGTCGTCATCGACATCGCGCGCCTCGTCGACAACGGCAATGCGGTGCCGGTGACGATCCGCGTGACGAGCCCGATGAGCCTCACCGATCGAGTCGTCGCGCTGGCGCTCTTCAACGAGCGCAATCCGGAGCGCGATGTGGTGCGCGTGGCCTTCGGCCCGCGCGCGGGCCGCGCGGTCGTCTCGACGCGCATCCGCCTCGCGACGACGCAGAAGCTCGCCGCGGTCGCGCGCATGAGCGACGGCTCGTTCCACGGCGCGACCGTCGACGTGCTCGTGACGCTCGCCGCCTGCATCGAAGGGGATCCCTGATGGCGCGCACGATCGTCACCGTGCCGCCGAAGGCGAAGCGCGGCGATTCCGTCGAGCTGCGCGTGCTGATCGCGCATCCGATGGAGACGGGCTTCCGCGTCGGGGCCGACGGCAAGCGCGTGCCGCGCGACATCCTGCGCCGCTTCACCTGCCGCTACCTGGGCGAGGTCGTCGTCGCCGTCGATTTCCACCCGGCGGTGGCGGCGAATCCCTACCTCGCCTTCGAGGTGCTCGCGACCGAGACCGGTCCGCTGACCTTCACCTGGGAAGGCGACGGCGGCTTCGCGCAGACCGAGGCCGCGACGCTCGTCGTCGAAGCGTGACCGCAACGCGCGGTAGCACGATACGGATCGCGCTGCGCGCGCTGGCGACGGTGCTGGCGCTGGTCGTGGTCGGGCCGGCCGCAGCGCAGACGGAGGTGCAAACCGAGGCGCAAACCAAGGCGCGCCGCTCGGGCTTCGCATTCATGGGACCCTCCACGCAGGCGATGCAGCGCGACGATGCGCAGAACCCCGCGATGCTCTGGGTCGGCGAGGGCGCGGAGTTGTGGACGCGTAAGGCGGGCCGCGCGGATCGTGCCTGCGCCGATTGCCACGGCGATGCGAAGACGTCGATGCGTGGCGTGGCGGCGCGCTATCCCGCCTACGACACGATGCTCGGCCGCGCCGTGACGCTCGGCGAGCGCATCGGCCTCTGCCGCACGCGGCACCAGCAAGCCGACGCGTTCGCGCCCGAGAGCGATCCGCGGCTGGCGCTCGAGGCCTATGTCGCGCTGCAGTCGCGCGGTCAGCCGATCGCGCCGCCGGATGATCCGCGGCTCGCGGCACCGCGCGAGCGCGGGCGCTCTCTGTGGCAGACGCGCATCGGCCAGCTCGACCTCGCCTGCGCGCAGTGCCACGACGCTCACGCCGGCGGACGCCTGGGCGGCAGCACGATCCCCGAAGGACACCCGACCGCCTACCCGATCTACCGTCTCGAATGGCAGGGGCTTGGCTCGCTCGAGCGGCGGTTGCGCGGCTGCATGACCGGCGTGCGCGCGGAGCCCGCGGCCTGGGGTTCGGCCGACCTCGTGGACCTGCAGGTGTGGCTGGCCTGGCGGGCACGGGGCATGGTGGTCGAGTCGCCGGGGGTGCGGCCCTGACTCGGCCGCGCGCCTTCGTACACCGCGAAGGGCGGCGCTGCGGGATGGACGCGAGGCGCCTTCAACTCCCCGCCTTCTCCCCCCGCTCGAAGACGATATGCGCACGGCCCACGAGAAGCGGATCGACCTGGCCGATGCGCTCGGGATCCTTCTGCATGTAGGGAAACGAGTGCAGCAGGAAGCGCAGCGCATTGATGCGCGCGCGCTTCTTGTCGTCGGACTTGATCACGGTCCACGGCGCGTCGGCGGTGTCGGTGTGGAAGAACATCGCCTCCTTGGCCTTGGTGTAGTCGTCCCACTTGTCGAGCGAGGCGCGGTCGATGGGTGAGAGCTTCCACTGCTTCAAGGGATGCGCGTGCCGCTCCGCGAAGCGGCGGCGCTGCTCCTCGCGGCTCACCGAGAACCAGAACTTGATGAGGTGGATGCCGCTGTGCACGAGGTTCTGCTCGAACACCGGCGCCTGCCGCATGAACTCGCGATATTCGAGCTCGCTGCAAAAGCTCATCACGTGCTCCACGCCGGCACGGTTGTACCAGGAGCGGTCGAAGAGCACGATCTCGCCGCGCGTGGGGAGATGGCGCACGTAGCGCTGGAAGTACCATTGCCCGCGCTCGTCGTCGGAGGGCTTGTCGAGCGCCACCACGCGCGCGCCGCGGGGATTCAGGTGCTCCATGAAGCGCTTGATGGTGCCGCCCTTGCCGGCCGCGTCGCGTCCTTCGAAGAGCACCACGATCTTCTGGCCGCTCTCCTTGACCCACGATTGCAGCTTCAAAAGCTCCACCTGCAGGCGGTACTTCTGCTTCTCGTAGCTCTTGCGCGACAGGAGGTAGCGGTACGGATAGCCGCCGTTGCGCCAGTCCTGCGTGAGCTCGGCCTCGAGCTCGTCGAGCGAGCCCGCCGCGGGCACGTCCTTGATCCTGGCGAGGCGGTCGATGCGCGCGACTCCCCTGCCGGCGGGGTCGTCGCGGGCCTCGGCCTCGGCCAGGGTCTTGGCAGCGATGCGGTCGGCGACGGCCTCGCGCTCGATCGCGGCAGGGGTGGTGGCGCTCGTGACATCACCCAAGGACGCGCGACGCAGGCGTGGCACCCTGGGCGACGCAGCTCCCGCCGAGGCCGTCCCACCCGCCAACACCTTGGATCCGCCGCTGCGCGCCCCGGATGCGGCGCGCTTGCGTTTCGCTGCTGCGGGCGGTGTCTTGCGCGCGGCCATGGCGCGTTACTTGGAGCTCGGCAGCTTGCCCACGACACCTTCGACGTAGAAATCCATCTTGGACAGGTCGCCGTCGGTGATCGTCTTGCCGGCGGCGAGCCGCTCCTTGCCGGCGTTGTCCTTCATCGGCCCGGTGAACGCGTGCAGCTTGCCCGCCTTCATGTCGGCCTCGGCCTGGGTGACGATCGCCTGCACGTCGGCGGGCACGATCTTGTTGAAGGGCGCGAGCTTGATCATGCCTTCCTTGAGTCCCCCCCACACGTTGCCCGGCGCCCACTTGCCGTCGAGCGCGCTCTGCGCGACCCTGGTGTAGTAGTCGCCCCAGTGGTGCGTGACCGCGGTGAGCTGCGCATTGGGACCGTACTTCGACATGTCCGAGTGATAGGCGATGGCGTACACCTTCTTGGCCTCCGCTGCCTGCACGGCGGCGGTGGAGTCGGTGTGGTGCGTGATCACGTCGGCGTTCTGCGAGATGAGCGTGTTGGCCGCCTCGGTCTCCTTGCCCGGGTCGAACCAGGAGTTGACCCACACGACCTTCATCTCCGCCTTGGGATTGACGCTGCGCATCCCGCGCGTGAAGGCGTTGATGCCCATCACGACCTCGGGGATCGGAAAGGCGGCGACGTAGCCTGCGGTGCCGGTCTTGGACATCTTGCCCGCGACGATGCCCGCGAGATAGCGGCCCTCGTAGAAGCGCGCGTTGTAGATGCCCACGTTCTTGGACATCTTGTAGCCCGTGGCGTGCTCGAACTTGCCCTTCGGGAAGGCCTGCGCGACCTTGATCGTGGGATTCATGTAGCCGAACGACGTCGTGAAGATCAAGTCGTGGCCCGACGCCGCGAGCTCGCGGATCACGCGCTCGGCGTCGGCGCCCTCGGGCACGCTCTCGATGTACTTGGTGGTGACCTTGGCGCCGAGCGCTTTCTCCATTTCCTTGCGGCCGGTGTCGTGCTGGAACGTCCAGCCGGCATCGCCGATGGGGCTCACGTAGACGAAGCCGATCTTGAGCGGCTCGCCGGCCTTGGTCTGCGCGAAGGCGGG
Organism: uncultured Alcaligenaceae bacterium; assembly: GCA_964620265.1. Classification (GTDB taxonomy): domain Bacteria; phylum Pseudomonadota; class Gammaproteobacteria; order Burkholderiales; family Casimicrobiaceae; genus VBCG01. The sequence continues at coordinate 2,979 of CAZUGY010000140.1, read as the reverse complement.
CAGCGTCGGAAGTGAAGCGGCGGCAACGCCGGCCGCCATGGCGGCGAGCGTCTTTCTGCGGGTGAAGTGCGTCATGGCGATCCTCGATGAGCGGTCAGGTGGACGGTGGTGTTGCGTGACGTGACGGACGGCGAAACAGTGATTCTACGATGCCGGAAGTCCCGCCCGGCAGCGCCTTCGTTGCGTTGACTCAACTGTCGGGATGGAACGGCTTGCCGAGCGACGCCGGCGCATTGAGTCGGATGGTGGTGGCGTCGCGCGAGATGAGCGCCAGCACCACGATGGTCGCGACGTACGGCAGCATCGACAGGTACTGGGCGGGGATCTCGACACCGAGCGCCTGCGCCTGGAACTGCGCGAGCGTCACGCCGCCGAACAGGTAGGCGCCCGCCAGCACGCGCCACGGCTTCCAGGTGGCGAATACCACGAGCGCCAGCGCGATCCAGCCGCGTCCGGCCGTGATGCCCTCGACCCACGACGGGTTGTACACGAGCGAGAGGTACGCGCCGCCCAGCCCCGCGCAGGCGCCGCCGAAGAGCACGGCGAAATAGCGGATGCGCACCACCGGATAGCCGATCGCATGCGCCGACTGCGGCGACTCGCCCACCGCGCGCAGCACGAGCCCCGCGCGTGTGCGGAAGAGGAACCACTGGATCGCCACGAAGAGCGCGATGGACAGATAGACGAGCGGATTCCAGGAGAAGAGAAGCGGGCCCACGACGGGAAGGTCGGAAAGCCCCGGGATGTGCAGCGCCGGCATCGGCACGATCACCACGCTCACGAAGTCGAGCCCCACGAACGCCGACAGGCCCACGCCGAAGAGCGACAGCGCAAGGCCCGAGGCCACCTGGTTGGCCTGCAGCGTGAGCGTGACCACCGCGAAGAGCAGCGCGAGCGCCGCCCCCGCGGCCATGCCGCCCACCACGCCGAGCCACGGCGACTTCGTGGTGGCGGCCACGATGAAGGCGATCACCGCGCCCACCAGCATCATGCCTTCCACGCCGAGGTTCAGCACGCCCGACTTCTCGGTCACGAGCTCGCCCAGGGCGGCATAGACGAGCGGCGTTCCCGCGGCGAGCGTGAGCAGGACGAGCTGCGTGGCGGTATCCACCTGGCTATATCAATCGCATGCGAGCGTCAGGAGCCCGAGTTGGTTGGCGGTATCCACTGGGCTACGCAGGTCGCGCGGCGACGGCCGCCGGGCGCACCACGCGCAACCGGTAGTGGATGAACACGTCGGCCGCGAGGAGGAACAGCAGCAGCGTGCCCTGGAAGAGCCCCGTCACCGACGACGGCAACGCGAGCTTCATCTGCGCCGCCTCGCCGCCGAGATAGAGCAGCGACATCAGGAGGCTCGCGAAGAAGATACCCAGCGGATGGAGCCGCCCCACGAAGGCGACGATGATCGCGGCAAAGCCGTAGCCGGGCGAGATCACCGGCAGGAGCTGTCCCACCGGTCCCGCGACCTCGCCCACGCCGGCGATGCCCGCGCACGCGCCGCCGATCAGCATGCCCATCCATACCGTGCGCGAGGCGGAGATGCCGGCGTAGTTGGCCGCGGCCGGGGCCAGCCCCGCCACGCGCATCTGGTAGCCGGGCAGGCTCTTGCGCATGAAGAGCCACGCCGCGCCCACGGCGGCGAGCGCGATGAGAAAGCCGACGTGCAGGCGCGTCTCGGGCAGCAGGTTCGGCAGGAGCGCGTGCTCCGCGAAGAGCTTCGACTGCGGGAAGTTGAAGCCTTCCGGATCGCGCCACGCGCCGTGCACCAGGAGCGACAGCACCAGCGAGGCCACGTACACGAGCATCAGCGACACCAGGATCTCGTTGGCATTGAAGCGGGTGCGCAGGAAGGCGGGAATGGCGGCCCACGCCATGCCGCCCGCCATGCCGGCCACGATCATGAGCGGCAGCGCGAGCGCCGACTCGCTGTCGTGGAAGGCGAGCGCCACGCCGCCGCCGAAGATCGCCCCCATCACGAGCTGGCCCTCGGCGCCGATGTTCCACACGTTCGCGCGATAGCCCACCGCGAGGCCCACGGCGCACAGCATGATCGGGCTCGCCTTCAGCAGGAGCTCGCCCACGTCGTAGAGCGTGTCGACGGGCTCGATGAAGAACGTGTAGAGCGCCTGCCATGGATCCTTGCCCATCGCGGCGAAGAGGCAGAAGCCGATGACGAGCACGGCGAGCGTGGCGACGAGCGGCGAGAGCCACTTCGCGAGGCGCGACGGCTCGGGGCGGGCTTCGAGGCGAAGGCGCATGCGCGACTCAGGTGCCGATCATGCCGGCCGGCGAGAACGCGCGCTCGCTCACCGCGTCGGCACGGATGAACGAGCCCGACATGAGGAGACCGATCTCCTCTGCGTTCGTCTCGCGCACCGCCTTGGGTGCCGACAGGCGCCCCTGCGCGATCACGGCGAGGCGATCGCAGATCTCGAAGAGCTCGTCGAGCTCCTCCGACACCACGAGCACGGCCACACCGCTGTCGCGCAGGTCGAGGAGCGCCTGCCGGATCTGTGCCGCGGCGCCCACGTCCACGCCCCAGGTCGGTTGCGCGGCGACCATCACGCGCGGCGCCTGGCGGATCTCGCGTCCCACGATGTACTTCTGCAGGTTGCCGCCGGAGAGGCTACGCGCCGTGGCATCGGGGCCGCCCGCCTTCACGCCGTATTCGCGGATGGTGTCCGTGGCGTACTGGCGCACCGCGGCGTCGCGCACGAAGCCGCGCGCGGTCATGCCCTTGCGGAATGCGGTGAGGAGGGCATTGTCGGCCAGCGACATCTCGGGCACGGCACCGCGGCCCAGGCGCTCCTCGGGAACGAACGCGAAGCCGAGCGCGCGGCGCTGCGCGGCATCGAGACGGCCTGCGGCGGTGCCCAGGATCGTGATGGCATTGGCATCGCGAAGCGTGCGCTCGCCGGAGATCGCCGCCATGAGCTCCTTCTGCCCGTTGCCGGAGACGCCGGCGATGCCCAGGATCTC
>CAZUGY010000139.1:5147-10050 GCA_964620265.1 uncultured Alcaligenaceae bacterium | reverse complement strand
GCCACCTGGTACAGGCGCGTCTCGCGGAACTTGCGCTCCACGTCGTACTCATGCGCGAAGCCGAAGCCACCGTGCAACTGCAGGCACGCCTCGGCTGCCTGCCACGAGGCCTTCGCGGCGAGGTACTTCGCCATGTTCGCTTCCGCGCCACAGGGCTTGCCGGCGTCGAAGAGCGCGCAGGCGCGCCAGCGCATGAGGTTCGCCGCCTCGATCTCGATGTACCCCTCCGCAATGGGAAACTGGACGCCCTGGTTCTGGCCGATGGGGCGTCCGAACACCTCGCGCTCCCTGGCATAAGCCGTGACGCGATCCACGAACCAGTAGCCGTCGCCGATGCACTCGGCGGCGATCAATGCGCGCTCGGCATTGAGGCCGTCGAGGATGTAGAGAAAGCCCTGCCCTTCCTCGCCGATCAGGCTCTCCGCGGGAATCTCGAGGTTCTCGAAGAAGAGCTCGTTCGTCTCGTGATTGACCATGTTGGCGATCGGCCGCACCGTGAGACCGTGACCGATCGCCGCGTGGAGATCCACGAGGAAGATGGACAGCCCCTGCGACTTGCGCTGCACGTCCGCCAGCGGCGTGGTACGCGCGAGCAGGATCATGAGGTCGGAGTGCTGCACGCGCGAGATCCACACCTTCTGGCCGTTCACGACATAGCGGTCGCCCATGCGCTGCGCAAATGTCCGGATGCGCGTCGTATCGGACCCGGTGGTGGGCTCGGTCACGCCCATCGACTGCAGGCGCAGTTCACCGCTCGCGATGCGCGGCAGGTACGCACGCTTCTGCGCCTCCGAGCCGTGGCGCAGGAGCGTGCCCATGTTGTACATCTGGCCGTGGCACGCGCCCGCATTGCCACCCGAGCGATTGATCTCCTCCATGATCACCGAAGCCTGCGTGAGGCCCAGGCCCGCGCCGCCGTACTCCTGCGGGATCAGCGCCGCCAGCCAGCCGGCCTTGGTGAGCGCATCGACAAAGGCCTCCGGATATGCGCGCGCGGCGTCGACTTCGCGGTGGTACTCCGGCGGGAACTGCGCGCACAGCGCGCGAACCGCGTCGCGGATATCCTGGTGCTCGTCGGGCGCGGTGGCGATCATTCCGGGCCCCGGCAACGTTTCATGCCAGCACCGCAGTCGCCTGCATCGCGAGCTCGCCCTTGTGATTGGCGGCCCACAGCGCGTGCCTGCCGCCACCTTCGTCGCGGCCGCACACGCGGAAAGCATCGATGTCGAAGAGCGGGCTCACCGCGCGGAATTCGAATGCCGCCACTCGCGCGCCGGGCTGTTGCCGCCGCAGGAGGTCGAGGAGCAGCGTCGCGATGAGCGGGCCGTGGACCACGAGCCCGGGATAGCCCTCCACCTGCGTGACGTAGTCGCGGTCGTAGTGGATGCGATGGCCGTTGAAGGTGAGCGCGGAGTAGCGGAAGAGCAGCACCGGGTCCGGCACGATCTCGCGCGCATAGCCTTCGTTGCCGGGTGCGAGCGGCGGCACCGCTGGGACCGCGCTGGCCGCGGGCATCTCGCGGTACACGATGTCGTGCTCCTCGTGGATCGCGTGGCCCTGCTCGCTCGCGTAGTCGTGGTGCACGGTCACGAACACCAGCGGGCCGGTGCGGCCGCCCTTGGCTTCGACCGACGCGATGCGCGAGGTGCGCGTCACGCGCTCGCCGACCATGAGCGGCCGCGCGAAGGCGAGGCGACCACCCGCCCACATCCGGCGCGGCAGCTCGACCGGCGGCAGGAATCCGCCACGCTTCGGGTGTCCGTCGGGGCCGAGCTCGCTTTGCCGGGCGACGGGCAGGAAGTAGCACCAGTGCCACAGCGGCGGTACCGCGTTGCCTGCGGGCGGCGCGGCCGCATCGAGGGTGGCGGCCATCGCGGCGAGCGGGGCTGCGGTGACGAGGTCGTCGCGCGTTTCCGTGCGCCCGACCCACGCGGAGAGCTCCCGGGTATCCATCCGTCTAGCTTACCGCGCTTGCGGGACGGCGCACGCCATGCACCGGCCGCGCCGCTTCAGGCGAGCAGGAAGTCGGCAAGCTCCACGAACCCCGCACCGGCCTCGCGCGTGGTCACGTAGCGCGGCGGCGTCGCGATGCGATCGAGGAACGGCACCACGTTCGCCACGCCCACCGCATTGGGAAAGAACGCGAACATCGGCGCGTCGTTGGGTGAATCGCCGGCGAAGACATAGTCGTCGCGCCCCCCATCGAGATCGATGCCGAAGGCCTCCCGCAGCAGCGTGCGCGTCATGCCGAGCTTGTCGTAGCTGCCGAACCAGCCATTGACGTGGATCGAGCTCACCTTGGCGGTCATGCCCTGCGCCTGCATGAGCGCCACGATGCGGTCGACCTCGACGCGCGGCAGCGGCGGCACGTCCTCGCAGAAGTCGATCGCGAGGTCGCATTCACGGTAGTGCTGGTCGGAGGCCAGTGCCGCGCCTGGCACGGCCGCAAGGATTTGCTGGCCGATCGTGCCGAGTCGCGCGCGCTGCTCGCGCCGCTGCGCATCGTCGACCACGAAGCGGCGCTCGAGCGTGCGTCCCTTGGCGTCGTAGCGCATGTAGAAGGCGCCATTCTCGCCCACCACCGCATCCACCGGCCACATGCGCGCGATGTGATCGCACCAGCCCGCGGGACGCCCCGTGATCGGCACGACGAGCTTGCCCGCTGCGCGCAGGCGGGCGAGCGCGGCGTAGGCCTCGGGGGTGAGCGTGCCGTGCGTGGTGATCGTGTCGTCGATGTCGGCGAGCACGCCGCGGATTGCGCGACGCACGGACTCGGGCATCGTCGCGAGCGGCTGCATCGCGTTCGCGGTGCCGGTCACGGCCTGGGCGGCTCCGCCTGCAGCCATCTCGACACCGGTGGCGCCTGCCAACGCGCGAGCGCGGGGAAAATGTCGTCCACCGTGGTCACGACCTCGACCATCGTGCGGTGCTCGGGCTTCAGGAATCCATCCTCGACACCGCGATCGACCTGCGCGAGGAAGCCGTCGAAGTAGCCTTCGACGTTCACCATCACGAGCGGTTTCACGTGGATCGCGAGCTGGTTCCACGTGGCCATCTCGCAGAACTCGTCGAAGGTGCCGAAGCCGCCCGGCAATGCCACGAAGGCATCCGCGTGATCGGCCATCAACTGCTTGCGCTCGTGCATCGTGGGCACCACGGTGAGCTGGGTCAATCCCGGATGGCCCACCTCGCGCACCATGAGCTGCTCGGTGATCACGCCGATCACCGCTCCACCCGCTGCCAGGGCCGATTCCGCCGCGATCTTCATGAGGCCGACGCTGCCGCCGCCGTACACGAGCGTGGCGCCATGCGCCGCGAGGGCGCGGCCGAAATCCTCCGCCGCCCGCGCATACGCCGGCCGGGTCCCCGCATTCGAGCCGCAAAAAAGACAGATCCGCTTCATCGCTTCCCCACAAGATACGCCGCCACCGCCGCGCGCTGCGTTGCGGTCATCGGCAGGCCGCATTTCGTGCGCCGCCAGAGCACGTCGTCGGCCGTGCGCGCCCATTCCTCGCGCACGAGGTAATCCACTTCGCGCGCGGTCAGTCCCGCGCCGAAATCGATGCCGAGATCCGCGGGCGTCGTCGCGTCGCCCAGCACTTGCAGCGCGCGCGTCCCGTGCCGGTACGCAAGCCCGTGCAGCACCTCGCGCGGCAGCGCCGGATAGCGGCGCGAGAGCTCCGCCTCCCACGCCACCGGATCGCGCGACGGCAGGTCCCCGCCCGGCAGCGGTGCGGTGGCCGTCCACGGCTGCCTCATCCCGGGAAAATAGGGGGCGAGCTCGCGCAGCGCATGCTCGGCAAGCTTGCGATACGTCGTGATCTTGCCACCGAACGACGACAGTACCGGCGCGCGGCCCGGTCCGGGCGGACCTTCGAGCGCATCCACCTTCAGGACGTAGTCGCGCGTGACCGCGGAAGGGTCGTTGGAACCGTCGTCGTAGAGGGGACGCACGCCGCTGTAGTCCCACACGACGTCGCTCGCCGCGAGCGGCTTGTCGAGGTACGTATTGACGAGATCGAGCAGGTAGCGCGTCTCCTCCTCGTTGATCCGCGGATGCTCGAAGGCCTCCACCGGAATGTCGGTGGTGCCGATCAGCGAGTAATGCTCCTGGTAGGGGATCACGAACACGATGCGATTGTCGGCATTCTGCAGGATATAGGCGTGCTGCCCGCCGTGGACGCGCGGCACCACGATGTGGCTGCCCTTCACGTGCCGGACGTTGCCCTCGCCGGGCTTCGTGGGTCGCACGAGGTCGAGCACCTCCTTCACCCACGGACCCGCGGTGTTCACGAGCGCACGGGCCGTGACCTCCGTGGTGCTGCCATCCTCGCTCGCGAGCGTGGCGCGCCACGCGGGCCCTTCCCGATGCGCCGCCACGAGCTTCGTGCGCACGCGGATGTCGGCACCGCGCGCCTTCGCGTCGAGCGCATTGGCCACGACGAGGCGCGCATCGTCCACGCGCGCATCGGAATACACGAAGCCCCGGCGAAAGCGCGGCTTCAATCCCGCCGCATACGCGCTGTTGGCAAGGCTCACTGCGAAGGACTTCGGCAGCGTCTTGCGGCCGCCGAGATGGTCGTACAGGAAGAGCCCGATGCGGATCATCCAGGCAGGACGCAGGTGCGGCTCGTGCGGCAGCACGAAGGCGAGCGGCTGCACGAGGTGCGGCGCGATGGCGAGCATGACCTCGCGCTCGGCGAGCGCCTCGCCCACCAGACGGAACTCGTAGTACTCGAGATAGCGCAGGCCGCCGTGGATGAGCTTGGTGCTCCACTGCGACGTGGCCGAGGCGAGATCGTCCTGCTCCACGAGCAGCACCGACAGGCCGCGTCCCGCGGCATCGCGCGCGATCCCGGCCCCGTTGATGCCGCCACCGATGACGAGGAGGTCGTAGACCAAG
>CAZUGY010000139.1:2634-5047 GCA_964620265.1 uncultured Alcaligenaceae bacterium | reverse complement strand
CGCCATGAACATCCCTGCCGAAGTGCGCGCCCTCGACGCCGACATGCGCCGGTGGCGTCACCACCTGCACGCGCATCCGGAGACCGCCTTCGAGGAGACCGCCACCAGCGCCTTCGTGGCCGACAGGCTCGCGAGCTTCGGCCTCGACGTGCACACGGGCCTCGCCGGCACCGGCGTGGTCGGCGTGTTGCGCAACGGCACCGCCGAGCGCGCCATCGGCCTGCGCGCCGATCTCGATGCGCTGCACATCCACGAGAAGTCGGGCGTGCCGCATGCCTCGCGTCACGACGGCAAGATGCACGCCTGCGGCCACGACGGCCACACCACGATGCTCCTGGGCGCCGCACAGGCGCTCGCGCAACGGCGCAACTTCGACGGCACCGCCTACTTCATCTTCCAGCCCGCCGAGGAGAACGAGGGCGGCGGCCGTGTGATGGTCGAGCAGGGCCTGTTCGACCGCTTCCCCATGCAGGCGGTGTACGGCATGCACAACTGGCCCGAGCTGCCCGTGGGCAAGATGGCGTTGCGTGCCGGCCCGTTGATGGGCGCCTACGACATCTTCGAGATCGTGGCCACCGGCCGCGGCGCGCATGCCGCGATGCCGCATCTCGGGCGCGATCCGATGCCCTTCGCCGCCCACGTGATCAATGCGCTGCAGACGATCGTCGCCCGCAACCTGCATCCGCTCGAGGCGGGCGTGGTCAGCGTCACGCAGGTGCATGGCGGCGACACGTGGAACGTGATCCCGCAGGAGGTCGTGCTGCGCGGCACGGTACGCTCGTTCCTGCCCGCCGTGCAGGACCTGATCGAGCGGCGCATGCGCGAGATCGTGGCCGGGCTCGCCGCGACCTTCGACATGTCCGCCACGCTGCGCTACGAGCGCCGCTATCCCGCCACCATCAATTCGGAAGTCGAGACCGGGCACGCGCTCGCCGCCGCCACCGCGCTCCTCGGCGCCGCCAACGTCGACACCGATCCCACCCCGTCGATGGGCTCGGAGGACTTCGCCTTCATGCTCCAGGCGCGTCCCGGCTGCTACGTGTGGCTCGGCGGCGGCCGTGGGCCCGACACGCCCAAGCTGCACAACCCGCACTACGACTTCACCGACGACGCGCTCGTCATCGGTGCCGGCTACTGGGTGACACTCGCCGAGGCGCAGCTCCCGCCGACGACCCGATAGCGCGAGGCGCGACCCCGCGCCTGTGCAATGGCGAGGCCCCCCTCGAGCTTGGCGCGCGAGGCGCCCCCGCCGTCTTCCGCCGCAAGCCGGCCAACGATCAACAAGACTAACGAGAACAATTCGTATTTGTATTGACGTCCAGGGGTATGCCCGGGTATCGTGCCCGGATCCCTTGTCCATTGACCGAGAGTCACCATGATCCGTTTGTCGCGCATCGCCGCCGCGCTGGCCGCGGCCTGCATCGTCGTGTCCGCCGCGCATGCTGCGGAGGAGCCCGTCCTCAACCTCTACTCGGCGCGCCACTACCAGACCGACGAGGCCCTCTACAACAACTTCACCAAGGCCACCGGCATCAAGATCAACCGCATCGAGGCCGGCGACGAGCAGCTCCTCGAGCGCCTCAAGACCGAAGGTGCCAACAGTCCCGCCGACATCCTGCTCATCGTGGACGCCGCGCGCCTGTGGCAGGCGCAACAGCTCGGCCTCTTCCAGCCGGTCAAGTCGGAGCTCCTCGCGCAACGCATTCCGGTGAAGTTCCGCGACCCCGGCGGCAACTGGGATGGCTTCTCCTTCCGCGCGCGCGTGATCGTCTACGACAAGGCGAAGGTCAAGCCGCAGGACGTGGCCACCTACAACGCGCTCGCCGATCCGAAGCTCAAGGGCCAGTTGTGCGTGCGCTCGGGGAGCCATCCCTACAACCTGTCGCTCACGGGCTCGCAGATCGCGCATCTCGGCCCCGAGAAGGCGCAGGCATGGGCCAATGGCATCGTCGCCAACCTGGCCCGTGCGCCCAAGGGCGGCGACACCGACCAGATCAAGGCGGTGGCTGCCGGCGAGTGCAGCGTGGCGCTCGTCAATTCGTACTACTACGCGCGGCTCATGCGCTCCTCCAAGCCGGAAGACAAGGAGATCGTGGCCAGGACGGGCGTCGTGTGGCCCGACCAGAACGGTGCCGGGACGCACGTGAACATCTCCGGCGCGGGGATCATGAAGCACGCGCCGCACCCGGGCAATGCGACCAGGTTCATGGAGTACCTCGCGAGCGACGAGGCACAGCGCTACTTCGCCGACGGCAACAACGAATGGCCCACGGTGGCGAGCGTGTCCATCGCCGGCCACGCGCTCGAGCCGCTCGGCACGTTCAAGGTCGATCCGTTGCCCATCGCCACGCTCGGCAGGAACACGGTCGAGGCGCAGAAGATCGCCGACCGCGCAGGCTGGAAGTAGTAGAGA
>CAZUGY010000139.1:0-2534 GCA_964620265.1 uncultured Alcaligenaceae bacterium | reverse complement strand
CCGCTCGCCTGTCCCGAATGGCGCGAGCGGCTCAGACAGGTCCGGCGGGCATCTGCGTGGTGGCCAGCACGGGCTTCGCCACCGCACTCTCGCCGGCCGTCCCGCGCCGCGCGAGACGCGCGAGCACCAGGATCGGCACCAGTCCCACGAGCACGATCGCGAGCGATGGCAGCGCGGCCTCGGCGAGACGCTCGTCGCGGGCGAGCTGGTAGGCCTGCGTCGCGAGCGTGTCGAAGTTGAAGGGGCGCAGGATGAGCGTGGCCGGGAGCTCCTTCATCACGTCCACGAAGGCCAGCAGCAGCGCGGCGGCCACGCTGCGCAGCAGGAGCGGCACATGAACGCGCGCGAGGGTGCCGGCAGCGCCCACGCCGAGGCTGCGCGCGGCGGCGTCCATCGCCGGCGTGATGCGGGCGAAGCCCGGCTCCACCGCATTCCACGCCACGGCGAAATAGCGCACGCAGTAGGCATAGACCAGCGCCACGATCGTGCCGGTGAGGAGCAGCCCGGGGGCCTGGCCGGTGGCGGCGCGGCGCCAGTCGGCGTACACGGCATCGATCGTGCCCAGCGGCAGCAGCACACCCACGGCCAGCACGGTGCCGGGCACCGCATAGCCCAGCGTGAGCGCGCGGCTCGCCACGCGCATCGGCACGCCCGGCACGAGGCGCAGCGCATAGGCCACGCCGATGGCGAGCAGCACGCAGATGGCGGCTGCGACGCCGGCGGCGGTGAGCGTGTTGCCCATCCACATGACAAAGCGCGGATCGAAGGCCACGTCGCTGTCGGCATGGATCAGCCGCAGCAGGATCAGCACCGGCAGCACGAAGCCCAGCGTGACCGCGATGGTGCACACGGCCGTGGCACCCAGCGCCGCGGCGCCGCGCAACGGGTCGCGTGCGGCATCGGCCACCGCGCGGCCACGCGCGGCGCCGTGCGTGCGTCCCGCGCCGCGGCTCGCGCGCTCGAGCACGAGTACCGTCAGCACGAAGGCCAGGAGCCCGCTCGCGAGCTGCGCCGCGGCAGCCCGGTCGCCCAGGTTGAACCACGCGCGGTAGATGCCGGTGGTGAACGTGGGCACGCCGAAGTACGACACGGTGCCGAAGTCCGCGAGGGTTTCCATGAGTGCGAGCGCCGCGCCGGCGGCAATCGCCGGACGCGCGAGCGGCAGGTCCACGCGCCAGAAGACCTGCCGCCGGTCGAGGCCCAGCGTGCGCGCCGCCTCCACCAGCGAGCGCGAGCGCTCGAGGAACGCCACGCGCGTCAGCAGGTACACGTAGGGGAAGAGCGAGAACGTGAAGAGCATCGCCGCGCCCGGCAACGTGCGAACATCCGGAAACCAGTAGTCACCGCGCGCGAGCCCGAAGGCGCCGCGCAATGCCGCTTGCACCGGCCCCGCATATTGCAGGAAGTCGGTGTACGCGTAGGCCATCACGTACGCGGGCATGGCGAGCGGCAAGAGCAGCGCCCACTCGAACACGCGACTTCCCGGAAAACGATGCCGCGCCACCAGCCATCCGCACGCCGTGCCGCCCACGATCACGCCCGCGCCCACGAGGAGCATCAGCAGGAGCGTGTTGCCCACCATCTCGGGCAGCACGGTGGCTGCGAGGTGCTCCCAGGTGGCGCCGGCGCCGGGTGCGATGCCGCGCGTGACCACGGCGAGCGTGGGGACCGCGGCGATCGCGGCCAGCAGCGCCGCGCCTGCGGCGAGCCATGGCGCATCAGCGCGCATCGACATCCCTCGTTGTCATGCTGCGATTATAGAAGTTGCCCACGTGCGGCCGGGCCGCGCCGGCGGCAGACCCGGAACTAGACGCGCCCGTCATGGCCCTTTCGCTTGCCGTTTCCAACGTCGCGCATGCCTATGGCGATGTCCCCGTGTTGCGCGACCTGTCGTTCACGCTCGCGCCCGGCGAGATCGGCTGCCTGCTGGGGCCCTCGGGCTGCGGCAAGAGCACGCTCCTGCGCTGCGTGGCCGGCTTCGAGCCGGTGCGCGGCGGGCGGATCGCGCTCGCCGACCGCACGTTGTCCACGCCGGCGATGATGGTCCCGCCGGAGGCGCGCAGCATCGGCATGGTGTTCCAGGACTTCGCGCTCTTTCCGCACTTGACCGTGGCTGGCAACGTCGCCTTCGGCCTGCGTCGGCGCAGCGCGGAGGAGCGCGCGGCGCGCGTGCGCGAGATGCTCGACCTCGTGGGCATGCCCGGCGAATCCGGACGCTATCCGCACGAGCTTTCGGGGGGACAGCAGCAGCGCGTGGCGCTCGCCCGCGCGCTCGCACCCGCGCCCGGCCTCATGCTGCTCGACGAGCCGTTCAGCAGCCTCGACGTGACGCTGCGCGAGCGGCTGTCGATCGAGGTGCGCGCGATCCTGCAGGCGGCGGGCACGACCGCGCTCCTCGTCACGCACGACCAGCGCGAGGCCTTCGCCTTTGCGGATACGATCGGCGTGATGCGCGATGGCGCCCTCGATCAATGGGCCAGCGCCTACGCGCTCTATCACGAGCCCCGCACGCGGTTCGTGGCGGACTTCGTGGG
>CAZUGY010000138.1:0-10247 GCA_964620265.1 uncultured Alcaligenaceae bacterium | reverse complement strand
TCACATCACCCAGGAAAACGTAGCAACCACTGGCCGCGTCGAAGTCGAGGCAATGGAACGCCTGATTCGGCGAACCCACCGACCCCGCCTCCACGCGCATCGTCGACGATGTCCAGGCAAGGGTCGCCGGGTCGAACGTGTAGAACGTACCGTTGGTAACGTTACCGCCGATCTTCTTGTTGATGCTGTCGTAGGCGAACCCGCAGCGGCTGCTGGCGGCGGGCGGAGTGCCCGTGACCTCGAGGGCATTGACGCTCGAGAACATGACGTTCGGGCGGCCTAGAGTCATGCGCCACACACGACCGTCCGCCTTGAACACATAGAAGCTGTCGTCCGGCGGAAAGTAAACGATGTCGTGCGGCTGGCCGATTGCCCCCGGAAAGGCAGGCCCCGTCTGGAACGTGTCGGTCGCGGTATCGTAGAGCCAGATGTTTCCAGCCCCCGCTTGCCGGTTGAGGCCGGCGATCACGACCAGACCCGTGACGGGATCTCGCACGGCGGCGGCGTAGTAGGCCCAGGGTGTTTGCGCGTACGAATACCGGCTGTAGGTCCAGGCCTTGGCGTCGAAGTCGTACCAGCAGACGCGGCCGCCGTACGGCACGTTGGGCCCGTCCAGGTGATCTGCCTGGCCGTAAGGAGTGAACATGTAGAAGCGGCGCCCTGCGACCAACGTCATGTTGTAGGTATGGCGCGCGTATGGCTGGTTGGTCGAGATCCAGCGACCGAGGTCGCTGTCGCCGTTGGCGACGGTCATCTCATTGCGTGGAGTGGTCGGATACAACGACGACCACTGCATCGTCTGCAAATCCAGAATCCGGATGTCGGTTTCCTGCGAAGGGCCGTGCCCTCCACCGAACAGGCACATTCTCCTGCCCACGGGGTCGTAGGTGATCCCAGAGAAATCCGTGATGTTCAGGCTACCCACCCCGCCCGACGCATACGGACCAAGGTTGCGCGCCGTGTTCGCGGCAAGTGACGAGGGTAATGCCCTGGCCGCGGGAGCGGCCGTCGCCGTGCCCTTGCCTTTCGGCAGCGCCTGGCCCCACGCTGCAAGCGGCGTCGCGAGGGTTCCGGCCAGTCCACCCACGAATCGGCGTCTTTTCATCGCTGAATCCTTTCGCGTGTCGCGCGGTTGCTGCGCGAGCGTCGACGGGCGCTCGCGAGGTTCGCGAGAAGCCGTGCCCCGAACCGCAACGAAGTCCGGTCCCATGGCGTGAAGCGCGGCAGTTGCATGAGGTCGGACCCCGTTCCGGCCGCACCTGGGTTCGTCGACAGGCCGTACGCGAATCCGATGTCACGTAACAGCGCTACGTGCTCGTCCGCGTAATCATCCCCCGCCTTGCCGTTAGGATATGCGAAACTCTTCACGGGTGCATCCAGCAACTCCTCCAATCTCGCTCGACTCCCGGCGATTTCGCTGCGCGCGTCGTCGTTGGTGAGTCGCGTGAGTATCGGATGCGACACGGTATGGGCGCCGATCTGCATACCGTTGTGGTGCAGCGCCCGGACCTCCGCCGACTTCATCATGAGATCGTCGGGCGGGGTCACCTGCGCCGCCAGGGCAACCTGCTCGGCATCTGCGACACGTTGCGACAGTGGCCGGTACTTGAGCGCCTTGATGCATTGCTCGATCGCTGCGCGACGCTCGGTCAGCGACGCGATGGGAAGCCTCGGCAATCCGATCGCCGCCAGGTCGACGGTGTCGAGACGGGACCGGCGGATGGCCTCGATGACGGTGTCGTTCCACATCCGTCCGCCATCCAGGAATCCCGTGGCGACGAAGAACGTGGCGGACATTCCGTGCTCCCGCAGGAGCGGCAGCGCCTCCGTGTAGTTGTCCGCATAGCCATCGTCGAACGTGATGGCGGCGGCGCGTTCCGGCAATTCGTCCTGGGAAAGGCGATCGATCGCCTCCTCGAGAGGCATCACGTTGAACCATCGTTCGAGCCAGGTCAGTATTCTGGAGAAACGACGCGTGTCGGGTACATTGGGGAAGAGCGCGTCGGCCTCGCGGAGCACGCGGTGGAAAGCAAGAATCGATAGTTGCCCCTTCGCTCCTGCGGGCGAAAGATACCGAAAGGCCGGCACGAGCGCGTTCATGTCGAAACCTGTCGCGAGACCGCGCGGCCGGCGCCTGGCGCGGGCGCCGCAGCGGTTTCGCGCTCCCAGCCTTTCTCGGCCATCCACTGTCGCGCGAGGACGACGAGCAGCACGAGGTTATAGGGCAAGTCGAAGTACGCAAGGCTCAGGAAGGCGCCGCCGACCGCATATCCGGCGAGGCTCGCCTGCGTCATCGCGCCGAGATCCGCGGTCCATTGCGTTGTCGGAAGCAGTGGACCGGTCCGTCGCAGGTACCCCGCGGTTCGCCATGCCATGATCCACAGGAGCAGGAATAATCCGAGGCCCACGAATCCGTGTTCGCCCAACACCTGGAAATAAATACTGTGGGCCGCGTGGACATCGTCCGGGACTGGCGCATAGCGGGCGAAGATCTCCGGCCAGTAGATGTCGTATCCGCCTCCCAAAGGTCGATCCAGGGCAAGGTTCCAGGCCATCCACCACGCATTGATACGCCCCATCGCCGACGAATCCTGCTCGTAGCTGGCGATGGTGTTCATCCGTTGCTCCCATTCGCCGGGCATGAACGCGATCAATGCGGCGCCCACCAGCACCAGCGCAATGCCGGACACGAGCTTGTGGCGCGTCCGCGTCCACAACACGACCGCCATTGCAACGATGGCGAGCAATGCGCCGCGGGACTGCGTGCCGAGCGCGGCGACGGCGGACAGGAGCATCGCCAGCGTCAACGCGTGACGCACGAGGGCCGCTTTCATCTGCAGCTGGAGGAACCGCATCAGTGGAATCGCCATCACCAGGGCCAAAGCGAGTTCGTTGTTGCCTTCGATGAAGCTATCCGGTGGACCCCACACCCTGTAGGCTCCGCCGGTGGCGATCGTGAAAATGCCTCCCTTGACACCGTAGATTCCCAGGGAACATACAAGTACCCAGGCGAGCGCCATGATGTGCCTGCGCGTCGTCAGCACCATGGCCGCGACGATGATCATGAAGTCGATCTTCATCACCTGCTTCCACATCGGATAGCTGGTCGACGGATAGATCGAAGCCGGCAGCGTGACGCACATCCACGCCGCGAATGCCACGAGGACGACCATGACCGGCGAGACGAAGAAGCGCACGCGATCGCGTGTCATCACCATTCCGATCAGCGTCGCGACGACGATCGCAGCGGCGACGGGCAACGTGGACGCCGCCCACGAATATCGATGCGGATTCATGATGCTGACGACCGTCCAGCCCATGATGCCGATCCATGGGTGCATGAGCGCCGCTGCGGCGCACACGGCAAGTATCGCGAGGAGGAGTGCGTCGCGCATCGTCGTGACTAGGCTGCCACCTTGCTCACGACGTACCGGTGCTTGCCCGACCGTTCGCGCGGCAGCACCGCCATTTCCTCGACGCGAATTTCCACGCCGGCCCCCAATCGCTTGCGCATTCCGTCGCCGATCACAGTCTTGACCTTGGAATCGAATCCCGGGCCGGGCACGACCTCGACGCGCGTGAGCTCGCGGCTTTCCTGCACGATCCGGAACGATGCGATGCCCGGGAGATCGCGCACGACATAGATCAGCGCGAGGCCGTGCAGGACGGTGCCATCCGAGGCCACCACGAAGTCGGTGCTGCGTCCGAGAATCTGCTCGAGGACGGGCAATCCGCGTCCGCACGGACAAGGTTCTTTGGCAAGGACACCGAAATCTCCGGTGCGATAGCGAATGAACGGAAATGCCCGCGATGCGAGGTGCGTCACGACGATCTCGCCCGTTTGGCCGGGCGCGACGGCCTCGCCCGCCTCGTCGACCAGCTCGAGGACGACATCCTCGGCGGTGACGTGCATCCGTCCCTCGGGACATTCGTGCGCAATGAAACCGGCATCGCGTCCGCCGTACCCGTTGGCCACGCGGCAGCCGAAAACCTCTTCGATGGTCGCTCTCTGATCGTCGTAAAGGCGCTCGGAGGTCACGAAGGCGACCTTGATGCCGATATCGTCGAGCCGAACGGACCTGGCTTGCGCGTGCCGTGCGATGTGCGCAAGTGCCGATGGATAGCCGAACAGCATGCGCGGCCGCCGGGTGCGGATCTGCTGCACGTAGTCGTCGAGCCGCGCCTGCGACATGTCGAATGCCGGGAGCAGCACGGTACGAAGCAGAAAGTCGCGCAGGCCCCGGACACGGTCCTGGGCGCCGAGCTCGATCGGCGAGCCCCAGACGACAATCTCCGGATCTCCGATGTCCACTCCAAACCAGCGGGTCGCGCGCCACTTGGCGGCGACGTCGTGGCCGACCCGCTCGGCGTCGAGGTAGAACACGAGCGGCTCGCCGCTCGATCCGCCCGTGTTGCTGCGCTGCAGGCGCATGGCCCGGCGCGACTTCAGGTCTTCCGTGCGCGCCCGGATGACTGACTTGGTGAGAAACGGCAGGCGTGCGAGGTCTGCGCTGGAACTCATGCGGGAAGGATCGAAACCCGCAGTGTCGAAGATCTCGCGGTAATACGCGGTCTGCGCGCCGGCCTCGACGAGCAGCGCCCGCAAGCGCTGAAGCTGCAACTCTGCGATCGCCTGCGGCGTCCACCACTGGGATTGTTCCAGGGCCTGGCGCACCTGGACCGTGGGGTGTCGCTTCACGCGCTCCTGCAGCGGAAACAGCAGACCCGACACGAAGCGCGTGTAGAGATCCGCCGAGCGCGTTATCGCGTTCATCGGACGACCTTCCGCGCCACGCGCTTCAGGACTGATTCGGGGCGGCCCTCGGGGCTCATGCGGTTTCCATCGCGATGCGCGAGCCGGCGAGCGCCGAGCCGTACACGCGTGACCACTGGTCGCGAACCTGCGACCAGGCGTATTGCCGAACTTCGCGCAAGCCGTTCTGGCGCAGTTCGGCCGCGAGCGCCGCGTCCTCGAGAACACGGCGAACAGCGGCAGCGAGCTCGATGGGCGCGTCCGGCGGCACGAGCAGCGCAGTGGCGCCATCGCGCACGATGTAGGGGACGCCGCCGACATTGGTGCTGACGACGGGAACGCCGCTCGCGAGCGCTTCCAGTACGGAATTCGGCATGTTGTCCACGAGGCTCGGATTGACGACGACGTCGGCGTCACGATACAGCGAGGCCATGACCTCACGCTCCACCCGCCCACAGAATTCGACGGCATCCGCCACGCCGAGCTCGCTCGCGAGCCCTTCCAGTCGCGCTCGCTCGGGTCCGGAGCCCGCCACGGTCATCCGCACTTGCGGCAAGGCACTGCGAACGATTCGCAGGGCGTGCAGCGCCGTGGCGACGTCATAGATCGGCTCCAGGTTGCGCGGCACGAGGATCTGGAGAACATTCCGGGAGCGCGGCTCGGTGCGCGGTCGAAAGCGCTCGAGGTCGATGATGTTGGGCACGACATCGCTTTGAATCCGATGCTCGGAAAACACGTCCCGCAAGTACCGCGAGGGAACGACGAGTGCGCTCGAGCGCCGCAGAGTGAACCGCACCAGCGAGTGCGACCCGGCGAGGAACGTCGCCGCCTCGCCTCCGCGGTAATTCACCACCGACGGCACGCCACGCAACCGGGCGATCAGGATCGCGGGAGCGGCAAAGAGGTGCCACGACCACCCGGAATTGGCCATGACGTGAACGATGTCGGCCGCGCCGATGACCCGGAACAGTCGCACGACATAGGGGAGCATCCGGACCAGTGCGCGAAGTACGGGAATGCGCTCGACGATCTTGCCCGGATACGGCGCATTGACCTGAACGATCGTCACGAGCACGCCCTCCTTGGACAGGAGCTCGCCGAGCTGCCGCGTCTGGTTCGCCATCCCTCCCGACGGCGGTGGCAGCGGCCCGACCAGCGCAAGCTTCAAGCCTCGCAGCATCATGTCGCCCGCCGCGGAAGGCTATCGTACACGTCACGGTACCGAGCGACGCTGGACGCCCAGCTTCGCTCGTTCTCCACATAGCGACGCCCCTGCTCGCGCAACGCGGGCCACTGCTCCCGTTCGGCAAACAGTCGCGTCAGCGCAGCAGCCAATGCTTCCGCATCGCCCGCCCGGAAAAGAACCCCCGTTTCGCCGTCGCGTATGAGCTCGCGGTGGCCACCGACGTCAGATGCGACGAGCAGCCGGCCCTGCGCCATCGCCTCCAGCGGCTTCAAGGGGGTGACGAGCTCGGTGAGCCGCATGGGACGCCGTGGATAGGCGAGCACGTCGACGACGCTGTAATAGCGCTGCACCTCCGCGTGAGGCACCCGCCCTGTGAACACGACCTTGTCGGCGATGCCGAGCGTCCTGGCCATGGCCTTGAGCACCGTCTCTTCCGGCCCGCCGCCCACGAGCAGAATCCGCGCGTGCGGCACCTGGCGCAACACGAACGGCAATGCCTGCAGCAACAGGTCGAGTCCTTCATACGCGTAGAACGAGCCCACGAAGCCGATAACGAAGGCATCTTCCAGGCCAAGCTCGTGGCGGAGCGCACCATCCGGCGGCATGTCGTAGGCGAAGCTGGCGATGTTCACCGCATTCGGAATCACGGTAATCCCGCCTTCGGTGATTCCGCGTTGCACGATGTCGCCCTTGAGCCCCTCGCATATGGTGGTGACGTGATCGGCACGCCGCATTGCGTAGGTCTCCAGTGCCCTGCTCGCGCGATAGCGCGGCCCCCACTCGCGGCTCGTGCCGTGGTCGACCGCTGCGTCTTCCCAGAACGCGCGCACCTCGTAGACCATGGGTATGCCAAGCGCCCGGGCGACCCGCAATCCCGGCAATGCGTTCAGCACCGGCGAATGAACGTGAAGCACGTGCGGCTTCGTGAGCCGCGCGACCTCATGGATGCGTTGCGCCGTCGCCTGCATGAGTGCCATCTCGTGCAACACGGGTATCCGCGTCCACGCTGCGGAGAGCGCCGACGAGCGATAGAAGTCGAGGCCGTCCACACGCTCCTGCGGCTCGCTCGGGGCCGCATGCTTGGGACTCGTGACGTGGAAAGTCTCCCACCCCAGGTTGTGCTGCTCGCGCAGGATCTCCCGCGTGCGAAACGTATAGCCACTCTGCAGGGGCAGCGAGTGATCGAGGACGTGCAGGATGCGCAAGCTCGTCATCCAACGGCCTTCTCCCGGGGCCGTGAAGGCTCGGCCTGCACGACGTTGGCGAGGAACGCGTCGAACATCAGGAGCGTCCACAGCGGCGCGCTGTAGTCGCGCGTACCCGACGCGTGATGCTCGACCATTTGTTGCAGATAGCGCCTGTCGAAGAACCCGGTCGCTTCCAGCCGCTCGCCGAGGATGGCGTCGCGCATGCGCTCCCGCAGCGGTCCCCGGAACCAGCGCGAGAGCGGAACCGCAAAGCCTTGCTTCGGACGATGCATGAGGTCGGCGGGAAGGTAAGGCTTCATCGCGTCCTTGAGAAGCGCCTTGCCCTCGCCCCTGCGCACCTTGAACGACGAGGGCAGCGTGCCGAGCCACTCGAGCAGCGGATGATCCATCAGCGGCTCCCGAACCTCGAGCGAATGCGCCATGCTCGCCCGATCGACCTTGGTATTGATGTCGCCGACGAGGTACGTCTTCATGTCGAGGTACTGAACCATCGCCAGCGGATCGTCGACCTCCACGCGCTGGGCATGCCGGCGGAACGTGTCGCTCGCGTCGTACCCGTTGAGGCTAGCCTTGAATGCAGGGCTGAAGAGCTGCCTGCGCATGTCATCGCGAAAGATCGACACGCTGTGGAAGTACGCGCCGACGGAATCCCGCGCGAGTGCCTGGAACGTCGACTTCGCGCGCAGGACCCTGGGAGCCCAGTCCGCCTTTGGGTAGGCGCGGCCGAGGAGCCCGAACAGGGGCCGGCGCAACGAAGCCGACATCGTCGACCGGAGGCGCTCTTCCGCCGCATGCAGGCGATAGCGGCGGTAGCCGCCAAACCCCTCGTCGCCGCCGTCTCCCGACAACGCGACCGTCACGTGACGGCGCGCGAGTTGGCACACGCGGTAGGTCGGGATGGCGGAACTGTCCGCATACGGCTCGTCGTAGAGCCGGGCGAGCTCGTCGATGAGGTCGAAATCGTCGCTCTCGACGTCCTCGACCAAATGGCGTGTGCCGTACCGCGTGGCGACCTGCTGCGCCCACACCGACTCGTCGTAAGCGGCATCATCGGTGAACCGGATCGAGCACGTGTTGACGGGATCGTTCGACAGGCCGGCCATCATCGCGACGACCGCGCTCGAGTCCACGCCTCCCGATAGAAAGGCGCCGAGCGGGACGTCGGCGATCATGCGCAGGCGTACGGACTCCCGCAGGCGGACGATCAGTTCCTCCTGCGCTTCGCACTCGGTGATCTGGCTGTCGAGCGTGAAGCGTACGTCCCAGTATTCGCGCGGCGACGCCTGGCTCGCCCCACGCTTCATGAGAAGCGTATGCGCCGGAGGAAGCTTTGCGACCTGCGAATAGATGGTGCGCGGCTCCGGGATGTAGCCAAGCGCGAAGTAGTCTTCGATCGCCCGCGGATCGAGCTCCGTCGACCACCCGCCGTGCTCGACCAGTGCCTTGAGCTCGGAACCGAAGATGAGCGTGCCGCCAGGCAACCAGGCGTAGAACATCGGCTTGACGCCAAGCCGGTCGCGCGCGAGGAACAGCGTCTCCTGGTTGCGGTCCCACAACGCGAACGCGAACATGCCGCGAAAGCGCTTCACACAGGATTCACCCCACGCTGCCCATGCGTGCACGATGACTTCGGTATCGCTGCGCGTGCGGAAGACGTACCCGAGACGCGTGAGCTCCGGGATGAGCTCCTGGTAGTTGTAGATCTCGCCGTTGAAGACGATGCCGACGCTGCCGTCCTCGTTGAACAGGGGCTGGTGGCCGGTGGCGAGGTCGATGATCGACAGCCGGCGATGTCCGAGCCCGATTCCCGGCTCGATCAAATAGCCTTCGTCGTCCGGACCGCGGTGCCGCTGGCGATTGTTCATGCGCGCGAGCTTCTGTCGCGAAATCTCGCCTCGTCCACGCGCGTCGAATATTCCTACGATGCCGCACATTGCGCTGTCGTCCTCTTCAGCTCTTCGCTTCGGATCGATGCGTCGTCACGCTCGCAGCGGGAGAGAGTCGCTGCTTGCGTGTCGTGTCGTAAAGCGCGCGGTAGTCCTGCACCATTCGATCGAGACTGAAGCGGCGAACGACGGCGCTTCGTCCCGCGCTGCCATGTCGGCGGGCGGCCGCCGGATCGTCGACATAGCGCAGGATCGCGGCCGTCAGCGCGTCGTCATTGTCCGCCGGAACGAGGCGCCCCGTCGATTCGTCGTCCACGAGCTCCGGATTTCCGCCGACTCGCGTCGCCACGACAGGTACCGCGCTCGCCATCGCTTCCAGAACGGTGTTCGAGATGCCTTCGGCCAGCGATGGAAGCACGAAGCAGTCGAGCCCGCGCATGATCGCGGGGATGTCGGACCGCTCGCCGGGCAGCCAGGCGAGCTCGCGCACTCCCGCGTCCGCGAGCACGGATTCCACGTCGACGCGCTGTGGACCGTCGCCGACCATGACCAGCCGGAGGTTGTTGCCACGGGTACGACTCTTCACTGCCCGCGCAAAAGCTCGCGCAAGCGCCACCGGATTCTTCACCGCTTGCATACGACCCACGGTTCCCAGCAGGAAACATCGGGACCGATCGAACGGACATCCTTCGAGCGGCATCCGTCCGTCGGGTGCAGGCGCAAAACACTCCGTATCGACCCCATTGTAGATCTGGTCGATTCGCGAGGACGGCACACCGATGGGCCCCTGCAGATACTGCTCCAGATCCTTCGACAGGGCGACGTACTTCGTCACGAACGGGCGATAGAGTCGGCGCACCAGGCGGTACCGACGATTGGTGCCATCGAGGTCGCCCACATCGCGGCCGTGTTCGCCATGGATGCGAACCGCCACTCCCGCAGCGAGAGCGGGAATGGTGGCTTCGAGTGATGCGAGATTGCGAGTGTGAACGATGTCCGGTCCCAGTTGCCGGAACAGCCTGTAGAGTCTGGGAAACAGGCGATAGCCGTGCCCCGGCGATTTGCGCAACTCGATGAAGCGCACATCGTCGCGGACCACTCGATGGCGGAAGTCCGTGACCTCGGTCAACGCAACGATCACGTGCCGGTAGCTTTCCGGCGGAAGGCGATTGACGAGGTTCACGACACCGTTCTCGAGCCCACCGACGTCGAAG
>CAZUGY010000137.1:0-10805 GCA_964620265.1 uncultured Alcaligenaceae bacterium | reverse complement strand
CGTTGGCGCACGAGCCCATCGAGATGACCCAGCGCGGCTCGGCCATCTGGTCGTACACCTTGCGCAGCGCCGGCGCCATCTTGTTGCACAGCGTGCCGGCCACGATCATGACGTCGGACTGGCGCGGGCTCGGGCGGAAGATCACGCCGAAGCGGTCGAGGTCGTAGCGCGCCGCACCCGCGTGCATCATCTCCACCGCGCAGCACGCGAGGCCGAACGTCACGGGCCACATCGAACCGTTGCGCGCCCAGTTGATGACGCTGTCGAGCGTGGTGGTGACGAAGCCCTTCTCGAGGACGCCGTCAATGGCCATGGCGAGCTCCCATCGGTCGCGCTACTCCCATTCGAGCGCCCCCTTCTTCCATTCGTAGGCGAAGCCCACGACGAGGATCGCCAGGAACACCATCATCGCCACGAAGCCTTCCCAGCCGATGTCGGGCAGCACGACCGCCCACGGAAAGAGGAAGGCGATCTCGAGGTCGAAGAGGATGAAGAGGATGGCCACCAGGTAGTAGCGGACGTCGAACTTCATCCGCGCATCGTCGAAGGCCTCGAAGCCGCAGTCGGAGGGCGAGTCCTTCTCGGGGTTGGGACGATGGGGGGAAAGAAGCTTGCCCAGCGACAGCAGCACCACGCCGAGCCCCAAGCCGACGATGATGAAGACGAGGATGGGAAAGTACTGTTCCAGCATCAGCGGTTTCCTGTCTTCTCGTCCTGGTCTCGGTTGAAGCGGCGGGCGCCCTGGTCGGGCGGCCGGCTGCCTTCTGCCTACTTGCTTGGTGCCGACGGGGAGACTCGAACTCCCACGGCTTTCGCCACTGCCCCCTCAAGACAGCGTGTCTACCAATTTCACCACGTCGGCTGCTCAGAAGTCAGGGGTCAGGAATCAGATGACAGAACAGCGATTCACGACCTCCGACGCATGACTCGTATTTTACTTCGGAACGTCGGCGGCCTTCGACGGCGCTGAACCAGGTGCCGCATCCGGCGCGGCCGGTGTTGCATTCGCCGCAGGCGTTGCGGGCGATCCGCCGGTTCCGGGTGCCGGCACGGCGTTGCTCGTGGGCGCTACGGGCGTCGTCGAAGGCGTGGGCACGTCGGAGGTCCTGGCCGGCGCGGGCGCGACCGGGATCGTGCCCATCACGCCGTCCTGCGTGGACGCGCCGCTGTGCAGCGTGCCGAGATAGGTGAGGCCGAGGCTCGACGCGAAGAACACCGCGGCGAGCACCGCCGTGCTCCGCGACAGGAAGTTGGCCGAGCCCGAGGCGCCGAAGAGGCTCCCCGACGAGCCGCTGCCGAAGGCCGCGCCCATGTCGGCGCCCTTGCCATGCTGGATCAGGACGAGACCGCACACGGCGAGCGCCACGAGCAGGTGAACCATGAGTAGAACCGATTGCAGGAGTTGCATGATCTTTCTTTCGTTGATCGCTGGCGTTCGCTTTTCTCTACGCACCCGCGATCTTCACAAATTCGTTGGCATCGAGCGATGCCCCACCCACCAGGCCCCCATCCACGTCCGTCTGCGCGAACAGCGCACCGGCATTGGACGCCTTCACGCTGCCGCCGTAGAGGATCGAAACCCCCGCCGCCCCCGCCTGCGCAAGACGCGCGCGCAGGAACGCGTGCACTTCCTGCGCCTGCTCGGGCGTTGCCGTCCGTCCTGTGCCGATGGCCCACACGGGCTCGTAGGCCAGCACGGTCATCGCGACGTCCGCGCCGAGCACCTCCACCACGGCGTCGAGCTGCCGCGCCACCACCGCCTGCCACTGCGCGGCATCGCGCTCGGCCAGCGTTTCACCCACGCACACGATCGGCGTGAGACCCGTCCCGAGCGCCGCCTTCGCCTTGGCGGCGACGACCGCGTCGGTCTCGCCGAAATGCTGGCGCCGTTCCGAATGCCCGGCCAGCACGTAGCGGCAACCGAACTCCGCCAGCATCCCTGCGGATACCTCACCGGTGTAAGCCCCGGATGCATGTTCGCTCACGTCCTGCGCCCCCCAGGCCACCGGCGTGCCGTTGAGCACGTCCCGCACCTGCGCAAGGTAGGGAAACGGGGCGCATACGGCCATCTGCCGGTCCGGACGGGGTTTCCACCCGGCCGCCAGGCCCACCAGCAGCGCCGCGTTGGACGCGAGGCCTCCGTTCATCTTCCAGTTGCCCACGACGAGCTTGCCGCGCAGGGGAGTGCCCACGGTATGCCTTCGGTCTGCCAGGGGGATGACGCCACGGGTGACCACCCGCCGCCATGTATCCGGACGCTTGCGCTGAAACCGCAGGATTTTACCGCGCCGCACCACGCGGGGTCAAACCGCGTGGCCCGTCCCGTCGCGACCTCCGCCTGGCCCCGCCGCGATGGTCAGGCTGCGGCGGCGATCCGGCCGCGCGGCAGGCGCTTTCAGGCGCCGGCCAGCCGGCGCAACCGCGCGAGAAGGAGCGGCAGGAACCACACGAGCAGGGTGAGCACGGCCAGCGTGCCGGCCACCGGCCGGGTGAAGAAGGCGAGCACGCTGCCGTCGGACTTGATGACCGAGGAGACGAAGTTCTCCTCGAGCATGCCGCCCAGCACCACCCCCAGGATGGCGGGGGCGACCGGGAAGCCGTTCTCCTCGAACACGTACGCCGCCACGCCGGCCACGAGCATCACGGTCACGTCGAAGGCCGTGTTGTTGATGGCGAACGAGCCCACGACGCAGAACAGCATGATGATGGGCATGAGCACGTTGCGCGGCGCCTTCAGGATCTGCTTGCTCACCTTGATGCACCACCAGCCGAGCGGGACCATGATGATGTTGGCGATGATGAAGAGGAGATACACCGCGTAGATGTTCTGCGGATCGGTGGTGAAGAGCTGGGGGCCCGGGTTCATGTTCTTCATGTAGAGCACGCCGATCACGATGGCGGTGATCGAGTCGCCCGGGATACCGAACACCAGCGCGGGAATCCAGGCGCCGGCGAGCGCGCTGTTGTTGGCCGACCCCGACTCGACGATCCCCTCCACGTGACCGGTGCCGAACTTCTCCGGCTCCTTGCTGAATTTCTTGCTCAGGGCATACGACATCCACGCCGCGATGTCGGCCCCCGCGCCGGGCAGCGCGCCCACCGCGGTGCCGAGCACGCTGCCGCGGAGGATCTGCTTCGGGTACTTCTTCGCCAGCCCCCACATGCCGCGAAAGACGTTGCCGAGCGGCTTGTCGGTGATGCGCAGCGGTGGATTGGTGTCCACCGCGTAGCGGATGATCTCGGAGACGGCGAACATGCCGATCATGAGCGGGATCATCCCGAGCCCGCCCAGCATCTCCGTGTTCCCGAAGGTGAAGCGCGGAAACGCCGCGGGATTGCCCAGGCCCACGCATGCGATCAGGAGCCCCAGCAGCAGCGACACGAAGCCCTTGAGCGGCCGGTCGGAGGTCATGAACACCGCGCAGGTCAATCCGAGCAGCACGAGCCAGAAGTATTCGAACGACGAGAACCTGAGCGCGAACTCGGCCAGCGAGGGCGCGGCCACGATCAGCACCGCCGTGCCGAAGAGGCCGCCCACGGCGGAGAAGACGAGTCCGGCGCCCAGTGCCAGCTCCGCCTGCCCCTTCTTCGTCATCGCGTACGCCTCGTCGGTGTACGCGGCCGAGGCGGGCGTGCCGGGCATGCGCATGAGGCAGCCGGGAATGTCGCCGGAAAAGATCGCCATCGCCGTGGCGGTCACGATCGCCGCGATCGCCGGGATCGGCGGCATGAAGAACGTGACCGGCACGAGCAGCGCCGTGGCCATCGTGGCGGTGAGGCCGGGAATGGCGCCCACGAAGAGGCCGAACACCGCCGCCCCGAGGATCACCAGGATGTTGTACGGCTGGAAGACCAGCGCGAATGCCTGCTCCCAGGCCTCCATTACCAGGCGATTCCCTGCAGCATGCCCCAGGGCAGCGGCACCTTGAGGAGCTTGTAGAACGCGTAGTGGATGACCAGCGTTGCCACGAGGGCGATCGGCAGCATCCACTTGCGCGATACGCGAAACGCCCAGAACAGGATCAGCAGATAGATCGTGGCGGTGACGATGAAGCCGAGCCGGTCGACCACGTAGATGTAGAAGACGTTGACGCCGATCGTGGCCAGGAGCGCCGTCACGTAGCGGCGCTGGCCCACCCACGGCTCGAAGCTCGCCCACGCCCGGCCGGGGCCTTCCGCCACGCGCCGCGCCGCGAGTCCCTTCAGCACCAGGAGCAGGCCGCAGATGGCGAGGCCCGCCGCAACGATCCCGGGGAAGAGCGCCGGGCCGACCTGCTGGCCCGGGATCTTCGGAAACGACTGGACGTGGACGAGAACGACCGCGCCGAAGAGGAGGAACAGCGCCCCCCACACGGCGTCGTTGAGCTTCATCTGACGCTTACTTGACGATACCGACGGCCTTCATCGTGGCGCCCAGATCCTCGTCCGACTTCTTCATGAACGTGGCGAACTCGTCGGGGCCGAGGTAGACCACGCCGAATCCGCGTTGCGCCATGAAGTCGTTGTATTCCTTGCTGGCTGCCACCTTCCGCACCGCCGCGACGAGCTTGTCGCGCGCTTCGGCGGGGATACCCTTGGGGGCCGCCATGCCGCGCCACGCCGCCATCGTCCAGTTGCTGCCGGTGGCGGTCTTGAGGAGCGGGATGTTCGGATAGAGGGCCGACGGCTTGTCGGACATGAACGCGAGACTCTTGACCTTGCCCGCGTCGATGAGGGAGCGCGCCTCGGGCAACGACACCGGCGCGACCTGCACGCCGCCCGCCACGAGATCCTGCAGGCCGGGCGCCGCGCCGTTCGAAGGCACCCACGGCACGCTCGCCGGATCGATCTTGAGGTCCTTCAGCATGCCGGCGATCGCGAGGTGCCAGATGCCGCCCTGCCCTGTGCCCGACGCCTTCAACTTGCCGGGATTGGCCTTGATCGCGGTGAGGAGATCGCCGATGGTCTTGTACGGCGAGTCGGCCGCGACCTGCACCCCCGCGGCATCGGCATTGACGAGGCCGAGCGGCGTGTACGACGCGCCGGTGAGGTCGGTGAGCCCCTGCCAGTGCATCATCCCGATCTCGACCGTGATGAGGCCGATCGTGTAGCCGTCCGGGGCCGCGCCGGAAATCGCGGAGTGACCCACCACGCCGCTGCCGCCGGTGCGGTTCACGACGTTGACGGGCTGGCCCAGCTCCTTCTCGAGGAGCGAGCCGATGATGCGCGCGGTGGCATCGGTACCGCCGCCCGCCGCCCAGGGCACGATGAGCTGGATGGGACGTTCCGGGTACGCCGCGAGTGCCACTCCGGCAAATGCAAATGCAGCGAGCGCGCCGATGGCGCGGGTGATGACCTTCATGAGAAACCTCCTGTTGCCGTGCGGTTGTGCGAGCGATGGCGCCGCGTTCTTGCCGCGCGGGCTGCCGGGAGATCGACGACGCCCGAAGTTAGCAGCGCGCGGGCGCACCGGTCAAGTGGCCTGACCAGTCGCAGGGCACCTGGGCACGTCAGGCGGCGTCGTTGAGGTGGCACGCGGACATGTGACCGGGCGCGACTTCGACGAGCGCGGGCGCCGCCTCCCGGCAGCGCGCCATCGCCTGGGGACAACGCGGATGGAAGTGGCAACCGCGCGGCGGGTCGAGCGGCGACGGGATCTCGCCCTCGATGGGGACGTAGTTGCGCTTGCCCGGCACCACGCGGCCCACCTGCGCGAGCAACGCCCTCGTGTAGGGATGATTGGGACGCGCGAAGAGCTCGGGCGCCGGCGCGCTTTCCACCACGCGGCCCAGGTACATCACGACCACGCGGTCGGCCAGGAAGCGGACGACGGCAAGGTCGTGGCTGATGAAAAGATAGGTGAGCTCGAGCGCGGCGCGCAGCTCGATGAAGAGGTTGAGCACCTGCGCCTGGATCGACACGTCGAGTGCGGCCACCGACTCGTCGCACACGAGGAAGCGCGGACGCACCGCGAGCGCGCGCGCGATGCCGATGCGCGCACGCTGGCCGCCCGAGAACTGGTGCGGGTAGCGCCGCATCAGCGTGGGATCGAGTCCCACGCGGTTGAGCATGAGGCCCACGTACTCCACCTGCTGGCGGCGCGAGATGAGCCCATGCGCGACCGGTGCCTCGCCCACGATCTCCACCACGCGCATGCGCGGATTGAGCGAGGCATGCGGATCCTGGAAGATCATCTGCAGCGCGAGCTGGATGTGCCGGGCCGCGGCGCCGCGCGCATTCATGGCATTCGCGCCGTCGACGTAGCGCACGCCTTCGCTCGGAGCGAGGAGCCCCACGGCGAGCCGTCCCACGGTGGACTTGCCGCAGCCCGATTCCCCCACGAGGCCCACCACCTCGCCCGGCATCACCGCGAGGTCCACGCGATCGACCGCGTGCACGACCTGCTCGCGCAATCCTGCGCCCAGCACATTCGCGATGCGCGCCGCGGCGTCGAGCGGCTTCACGAAGCGCTTCGAGACCCGGGCGAGCTCGACGATCGCGCCGGGCGCGGGGTCGCTTGGAGGGATCGCGGCGCTCACGGGCGAAGGCGCTTCAATAGAGGGAGATCAGCGGGTGCATGCAGCGCACGGCCTGGCCGGGACGTCCTGCCGGGAGCATGGCGGGTGTGACGAGGCAGGCGGCGTCGGCATACGCGCATCGGTCGCGGAAGGCGCAGCCTGGCGGCAGGTCCACGAGCGACGGCGTCATGCCGGGAATCTGGCGCAGGCGCTGTCCGCGCTGGTGATTGGCCGGCACCGAGTCCAGCAATCCCTGCGTATACGGATGCGCGGGGCGCGCGAGCACGTCCTCGCAGGTGCCCTGCTCCACGATGCGGCCCGCGTACATCACGCACACCCGATCGGCGAGGCCCGCCACCACGGACAGATCGTGCGTGATCCAGATGAGCGCCGTGCCCGACTGCCGCGCGAGCTTCTGCATCTCGTGCAGGATCTGGCCCTGGATCGTCACGTCGAGCGCGGTGGTGGGCTCGTCGGCAATGATGACGTCGGGATCGTTCAGGAGCGCGATCGCGATCGCCACTCGCTGGCGCATGCCGCCGGAGAACTGGTGCGGATACGCGGCGAGGCGCTCGTCGGGGGCCGCGATCCCCACGCGCACCAGGGCCGCGCGCGCCCGGGCACGCGCGGCGGCGGGGCTCACGTCGTCGTGCGCGGTCACGGCCTCGATCATCTGCGTGTCGATGCGCAGGACCGGGTTCAGCGTCATCATCGGGTCCTGGAAGATCATCGCGATGCGGTTGCCGCGCACGTGGCGCAACGCTTCGGGCGAGAGCGCCCGCAGGTCCATGCCGGAGAGGAGGATGCGGCCCGCCACGATACGTCCGGGCGGGTCGACGAGGCCCAGCAGCGAGTAGCCTGTCACCGATTTGCCCGATCCCGACTCGCCGACGAGTCCCAGCACCTCGCCGCGGGCGAGCGTGAAGGAGACGTCGTCCACCGCCTTGACCACCCCCGCGCGCGTGAAGAAGTGCGTGCGCAGCCCCTCCACCACGAGCACCGGATCGCGCTGGCCCGCGCTCATCGCGACAGGCGCGGGTTGAGCACGTCGCGCAGGCGGTCGGCCACGAGATTGATGCTCACGATGGTGAGCACCAGCGCCACGCCGGGGAAGAAGCTGATCCAGTACTTGCCCGACAGCAGGTACTGGTAGCCATTGGCGATGAGGAGGCCGAGCGAGGGCTCGGTGATCGGCAGCCCCAGGCCCAGGAACGAGAGGGTGGCCTCGAGCGCGATGGCGCCGGCCACCTGCACGGTGGCCACCACGAGCATCGGCGGCATGCAGTTGGGCAGGAGGTGACGGAAGACGATGCGCAGCGGCGAGAGCCCGAGGCAGCGCGCCGCCTCGAGATACTCCTTGCGCGTTTCCACCAGCGCCGCGCCGCGTACCGTGCGTGCGTAATACGCCCATTGCACGGTGACGAGCGCGGCGATCACCTTGCCGGTGCCCTGCCCCAATACCGCGATCAGGATGAGCGCGATCAGGATCGCCGGGAACGAGAGCTGGATGTCCACCAGCCGCATGAGGAGCGTCTCCGTGCGCCCGCCCGCGTAGGCCGCGGTGAGGCCCACGGCGAGGCCGATCGCGAGTGCGATCACGGTGCTGGCCGCCCCCACCACGAGCGAGATACGCAGCCCGTAGAGGATCGCGGAAAGCATGTCGCGGCCCTGGTCGTCGGTGCCGAGCCAGAACACCTGGCCGGTGGCAGAGCGCGCGCCGGGCGGCAGCTTGCCGTCCACCACGTCGAGCTGGGCGAGGTCGTAGGGATTCTGCGGCGAGAGCCAGGGTGCCAAGAGCGCGGCCAGGATGATCGCGAGCAGAAGGAGCGCGCCCGCCATGGCCACGGGATCGGCCGCGAATTCCACCAGCGTCCGCCGCAAGGGGCCGTGCAGCGCGGCGCGGGCGGCACGCGTCGGTGGGGCGGCGGCGGCCGGAGTGGAATCACCGGTCATGCGGCGGCTTCAGCGAGGCGCACGCGCGGATCGAGCGCCGAGTAGACGACGTCCACGACGAGGTTGATCACGATGAAGAGCGCCACGATCACGAGCAGATAGCTCACGATCACCGGCCGGTCGAGGAGGTTGATCGAGTCGATGAGGAGCTTGCCCATGCCGGGCCAGGCGAACACGCTCTCGGTGACGATGGCAAAGGCGATCACGCTGCCGAATTCGAGGCCGATGACCGTGACGATCGGGATCATGATGTTGCGCAGCACGTGCACGCCGATCACCCGCGAGTCGCGCAGTCCCTTGGCCCGGGCGTACTTCACGTAATCGGCGAGCAGCGCCTCGCGCGTGCCGGCCCGGGTGAGCCGCACGAGGAGCGCGAGCTTGAAGAGCGCGAGGTTGAAGGCCGGGAGCACGAGATGCGCGAGGCCCTCGAGCGAGAGGAACGACACCGGCACGAGGCCTGCGAGCAGCGTGGTGGGGCCCCGCCCGTTGGAGGGCAGCCAGCCCAGCATCACCGAGAAGACCATGATGAGCATGAGCCCGACCCAGAACGTGGGCAGCGAGAAGCCGAGGATCGAGCCCGCCATGATCGTGCGTCCCGCGAAGCCGTGCGGACGCAGCCCCGCCCACAGGCCCAGCGGCAGGCCGAGGATCACCGCGATGAGCATGGCGGCCACGGCGAGCTCGAGCGTGGCCGGCATGCGCTCGAGGATCAGCGGCAGCGCGGGTGTGGCGTGCACGAACGACTTGCCGAGGTCGCCGGTGATGGCACCCCGGAGGAACGTGCCGTATTGCTCCCACAGGGGCTTGTCGAGACCCAGCGCCGCGATCGCGCGCTCGCGCTCCATCTGGTCCGCCTGCGGATTGATGAGGATGTCGATCGGATTGCCGATCGCGTACACGCCTACGAACACGATGAGCGACATCGCGAGCAGCACGACCACGCTCTGCATGCTCCGGCGGATGATGAAGACGAGCATGCGGGAGGAAGCGCGGGACTTGAAGGGTAGGCGCGCGGGCGGAAGGCCCGCATGCGGCGCCTCAATCTAGCGCATCCGCTGGCGCGGCGTCAAAGCCGGCGGGTCCGCAGTGTCGCGGGCTGCCATTGCTTGCGCCGCGACCTGCTGCGGTGCCGGCGCCAGGCGGGTTGTCGCGTTTTGCTACCGCTTGCGCCGCGCCCACCATGCGCCGAGCTCGCCCACGATCCCGCGGCGGAAGGCCAGCACGCACACCACGAAGATGAGGCCGGTGAGCACGATCGCCCACTCGGGGCCGAAGCGCACGCTGCCGATCACGACGCCGGCCGTGAGGTAGCTCTCGATGGCCACGATCACGAAGGCGCCGACCACGGGGCCGAAGATCGTGCCCATGCCGCCCAGGAGCACCATCAGCACCACCTCGCCGGACATCGTCCAGTGCACGTCGGTAAGCGAGGCCAGCTGGAAGACGATCGCCTTGACCGCGCCCGCGAGGCCCGACAACCCGGCCGACAGCACGAAGGCGAGGAGCTTGTAGCGCTCCGCGTCGTAGCCGAGCGAAATCGCGCGCGGCTCGTTCTCGCGGATGGCCTTCAACACCTGGCCGAAGGGCGAATGCACGATGCGATGGATGAACACGAACGCGAGCAGGAACACCACCGCCACCGTGTAGTACATCGCAAGCGTGTGGGTGAGGTCGATGAAGCCGAAGAGCTTGCCGCGCGGCACCTGCTGGATGCCGTCCTCGCCGTGCGTGAAGGGCGTTTGCAGATAGAAGAAGAACACCATCTGCGCGAGCGCGAGCGTGATCATCGCGAAGTAGATGCCCTGGCGGCGGATGGCGAGCGCGCCCGTCACGCAGCCCAGGGCCGTGGCGGCCGCGGTGCCTGCGAGGATCGCCGCTTCGGGCGGCCAGCCCCATTCCTTGGCCGCATGCGCCGTGACGTATCCCGCCGTGCCGAGGAACATGGCATGGCCGAACGACAGCAGGCCACCGAAGCCGAGGAGCACGTTGAAGGCGCAGGCGAAGAGCGCGAAGCACAGCGCCTTCATCAGGAACACGGGATAGATGCCCACGAAGGGCGCGATGGCGAGCAGCGCCGCCAGCACCGCCGTGGCGATGACGAACGGGCTGCGGCCGGGGCCCGCCGGGGCGGGCGCTGGAGTCGATTCGCCGGCCACGTTCTAGCGCTCCCTGCCGAAGAGGCCGGCGGGCTTGACCAGCAGCACCAGCACCATGATCACGAAGATGACGGTATTCGACGCCTCGGGATAGAACACCTTGGTGAGTCCTTCCACGACGCCCAACCCGAAGCCGGTGAGGATCGCGCCCATGATCGAGCCCATGCCGCCGATCACCACCACGGCGAAGACGACGATG
>CAZUGY010000136.1:0-10815 GCA_964620265.1 uncultured Alcaligenaceae bacterium | reverse complement strand
GCGCCTACGCGCTCTATCACGAGCCCCGCACGCGGTTCGTGGCGGACTTCGTGGGCGAGGGCGTCTTCCTGCGCGGCACGACCCAGGGCGCGGCCGTCAGCACCGAGGCCGGTACGCTGCCGCTCGGGCACGTCCTGCCGGCGCATACGGAGGTCGACGTGCTGCTGCGCCCCGATGACGTGATCCACGACGACGACGCGCCGTTGCGCGCGCGCATCGTCACCAAGGCGTTCCGCGGCGCGCAGTTCCTGTACGGTCTCACGCTGCCATCGGGCTCGCGCCTGTTGTGCCTCGTGCCGTCGCATCATGAACATGCCGTCGGGGAGGCCATCGGCATCCGGCTCGCGGCCGATCACGTGGTGATGTTCGCTGTCTCCTCCGCGCACCCTCCCGCCGTCGCGGGCGACTGAATGAAGCCGAGCGCCTGTGCATGCGCCCGCAGCGCACGGATCTCGTCGATGAGCAGGCGCGCGCCGGGTGACAGGTGATCGTCGGTGCGGCGGAGGATGCCCACCGCCCGCCCGGTGCCCGGCAACGCGATGGGCAAGGCTACGAGTGCCCCATCGCGCAGCTCGTGGAGCACCTGGTGCGGCGAGGCGGCCGTGAGGAACTCACCCTCGAGCAGGAGTGCGTGCGCGATCGACATGTCCGCCGTTTCCACCACGACACGCGGCGGCGCGAGACCATGCTCGCGCAATGCGCGTTCGACGACTTCGCGCGTCGGTGTGCCGCGCGGGGGCAGCGTCCACGGGTGACGGAGGACGTCCGCGAGCGTCACGCCGCGCCGGCGCGCGAGCGGATGCGAAACACTCGCCACGAGATGGACGACGTCCTGGAAGAGCGGCTCGCGCTCCAGACCCTCGGTCTGCTCGGGCGGGCGTAGCGCGCCCAGGATGAAGTCGATGCTGCCGGCACGCAGCTCGTTGGCGAGCGTCTGGTACGGCCCCTCGACCGTGCTGAAGGTGAGCGACCCATGCCGCGCCGCGAGCCGCGAGATCGCCGCGGGCAGCAGGAACGGCCGCCCGAGCGAAAGCGCGCCCACGCGCACTTCACCCAGCACCATCCCGTTCATCGCGGCGATCTCGGCGCGCGCGATGCGCAACTCCGCGAGCGCACGCCGGATGTGATGGAACAGCACTTCCCCGACGACCGTGAGGCGCATGCCCTGCGCCGACCGCTCGAAGAGGTCGAGCCCCACGCTGAACTCGACATCGCGCAGCGCCTGGCTCACCGACGGCTGGCTGATGCCGATCGAGCTCGCGACCGCGCCCATGCTGCGCTGCTCGGCGAGCGCGATCAGTGCCTCGATGCGTCGCTCGCCCACCTGGAAGGTGAACAGCGGCGCGTTGTTGGCGAGGGCGCGGCCGAGGTCGTGGGGCGGCGCCAGCAGCGTCTGGCGCGCCTGCTCCATCTCGGCGAATGCCCGCTCCACACGGTGGCGCAAGGCCTTGCCGTACTCGGTGGGAATGACGCCGCGCGCGGCGCGCTCGAACAGCGGCACGCCCAGGTCCTCTTCGAGGCCCTGGATCGAGCGCGTGACCGCCGACGGCGCGCGCAGGAGGGCCTCGGCGGCCTTCACGATGCTGCCCTGCTCGCACACGGCGAGGAAGGGACGCAGGTATTTGGTATGGAGGCTCATCGGATCGCGCAAGCGGAGCTCCGCGAACCCCCTAGTCTATAGGCTTTGCCGAGCGTCCCGGGAGGCGGTCGCGGCCCAGGGGGCGCACACGCGCGCTCCGCTCGATAGGCAATCTCGACGGCAGCGTTCACCATTTTCGTCTGGTACCGCGTCGTGGGCGGCCGGACAATGCAAAGGCCGCATCCGACCGACGCCCGCATCTCCTCCCCGATGAACGATTTCGCCAAGCTGACCCTGCCCTCCTACGTCATCGAGCGCGTCATGAAGAAGCGCGGCCGGCTGCGCGTGTTCGACCGCTTCGAGCCGCGGGAGACGGCGCTCGTGGTGATCGACATGCAGCGCTTCTACGTGCAGGACGTGCCGCCGGCGATCGCGATCATTCCCACCATCAACCGGCTCGCCGCGGCCATGCGCGCACGCGGCAGCGCCGTGGCGTGGGTGCAGATGACCGCGGGAGAAGGCGGCAAGAGCCTGTGGCCGCTCTACCACGACCATTTCTTCAAGCCCGAGAACGGTGCGCGCCACCGCGACGAGCTCACGGCCGGCACGCCGGGCCATGCGCTGCATCCTGACCTCGCCGCAAGCCCGGGTGACATCTACGCGAGCAAGCGCCGTTTCTCCGCATTCCTGCCCAGTGCAAGCAACCTGCACGAGCAGCTCACGGCCCGCGGGATCCGCAATCTCGCCATCACGGGCATGCTGACCAACTTCTGCTGCGAGACGTCCGCGCGCGACGCCATGATGCTCGACTACCGCGTGGCGATGATCTCCGACGCCAATGCCGCACGCTACGAAGAGGATCACATGGCCGGCTTCACCACGCTCTACCAGAGCTTTGGCGACATCCTCACCGCCGACGAGCTC
Source organism: uncultured Alcaligenaceae bacterium (assembly GCA_964620265.1). Taxonomy (GTDB): domain Bacteria; phylum Pseudomonadota; class Gammaproteobacteria; order Burkholderiales; family Casimicrobiaceae; genus VBCG01. Next base: position 8,312 of record CAZUGY010000136.1, on the reverse strand, counting down.
CTCGACGAGGTGCTCGCCCCGTCCGCTGCGGCGACGGCGCGCTGACCGCTCGCGGCCCGGCACCGTCGACGGCAGCGCAAGGGAGACTTCCATGGCGAGGATCATCGGCGGCATCGGCAGCTCGCACGTCCCCACCATCGGCGTGGCCTACGACAAGGGCAAGCAGGATCACCCGGCGTGGGCGCCGCTTTTCGCGGGCTACGGCCCCGTCGCGCGCTGGCTCGCCGAGCAGCGCCCGGACGTGCTCGTGTTCTTCTACAACGATCACGTCAACGCATTCTTCCTCGACCTCTATCCGACCTTCGCCATCGGCGTCGACGCGGCCTACGCCAATGCCGACGAGGGCGCCGGCATGCGTGCACTGCCGCCGGTGCAGGGCCATCCCGAGCTCGCGGCCCACATGACCGAGTGCCTCGTCAACGACGAGTTCGACATGGCGGTCTTCCAGGACCGCGCGCTCGACCACGGCGTGATGTCGCCGCTGCCGCTCCTGTGGCCCCACGATGACGGCTGGCCGGGGCGCGTGGTGCCCGTGATGATCAATGTCGTGCAATACCCCTTGCCGACCGCGCGGCGCTGTTTCCGGCTCGGGCAAGCCATCCGCCGCGCCGTGGAGTCGTATCCCGAGGACCTGTCGGTGGTCGTGGTGGGCACGGGCGGCCTCTCGCACCAGATCCACGGCGAGCGCACGGGATTCAACAACACCGAGTGGGATCGCGAATTCCTCGACCGGATCGAGCGCGACCCCGAGTCGCTCACGGAGCTGCGCCACGTCGACTTCATCCGCCGCGGCGGCGCCGAAGGCGCGGAAGTGATCATGTGGCTCGCGATGCGCGGCGCGCTCGGCCCCCACGTGCGCAAGGTGCACGAGAACTACTACCTCGCCACCACGACGGCGATGGCCGTGGCCGTCTTCGAGCCCATGGCGACGGCCACATGAACGTCCAGCTCGAAGGAATCGAGGACATCCCGGGCACGTACGTGTTCGACGTCCGCGTGGCGCGGCGCCGGCTCAAGCTCAATCGCCTGCTGTGGACCCTGCGCACGCCGGAGCTGCGCGAGCGCTTCCGTGCCGACGAAGCGGCGGTGTGCGCCGAATTCGGCCTCGACGCCGAAGAAGCCGCGCTCCTGCGCGACCGCGACTGGCTCGGGCTCGTCCGCATCGGCGCCAATTTCTTCGCACTGGAGAAGTTCGCCCGGCTCGTGGGCATCTCCAATCTCGAGATCTACGCCCGGCAACGCGGCGAGACGTTCGACGAGTTCATGGCCACCCGGCGCGTACCCGATGCGCGCTAGACATGGGCTTTACCGGATGCGACATGCGGCTTTCAGTTCCGGCGGCGCGCCTTCGCCACCCTCACGGCACCCTTGCCTTCACCCCCCACCCGATCGGACCTGCCATGACCTCGCATTGCACACTTTCCTCCCTTGGCCGCCGCCGGATGTTCCGGCGTGCGCTCGCCCTGTCGACCGCGGCCTTCGCGTTCTCGGCCTTGTCAGCACACGCCGCCACCGACCTCGTCGTGGGCACCATCCTCCCGCTGTCCGGGACCTTTGCCGACCAGGGCAGCCACTACGAGACCGGCATGCGGCTCTACCAGCAGATCCACGGCACCGAAGTGGCGGGACGCAACGTCAAGCTCGTGGTGAAGGATGACCAGGGCCCGGGATCCGGCGATCTTCCCCAGCGTCTGACGCAGGAAGTGATCACGCGCGACAAGGCGGAGCTCATCGTCGGGTACAGCTTCACCCCCAATGCGATGGCGGCGGCCGGCGTGGTGACGCAGTCGAAGACGCCGGCGATCATCGTCAACGCGATGACGTCGGTGCTCACCGAGAAGTCGCCGTATTACACGCGCATCTCGGGCACGATGCCGATGGTCACCTACTCCCTCGGGAAATGGGCCGCGGCCCAGGGCAAGAAATCCGCCTACGTGATCGTGTCGGACTACGCGCCCGGCGTCGACGCCGAGACGTGGTTCATCAAGGGCTTCGAGGCGGGCGGCGGCAAGATCCTGGGCAAGGACCGCACGCAGCTCGCGGCGATGGAATACGGCCCCTACCTGCAGCGCGCGATCGAGGCGAAGCCCGACGTGATCTTCGCCTTCAACCCCGGCGGCGACGTGTCGGTCGCGTTCATGAAGCAGGCCGGCGCGCGCCTCAAGGGCACCGGCATCCAGCTCATGGTCACGGGCGACGTCGTCGACGACAACCTGCTGCCGGCCATGGGCGCTGCCGCCGACGGCGTGATCTCGGCCTGGCACTACCTCGCCGATCTCGACAATCCCGCCAACGCGGCATTCCTCAAGGCCTACCAGGCGAAGCACGGCGCGGGCAAGATGCCGAGCTATCGTGTGCTGCAGGGCTTCGATGCCATGGACATGATCTACAAGGCCCTCGGCAAGACGGGCGGCAAGACGGGCGATGCGTTCATGGCGGCAGTGAAAGGCATCCGCATCGACAGCCCGCGCGGTCCGGTCCTGATCGACCCCGCCACCCGCGAGATCGTCGAGAACATCTACATCGCGCGCGGCGAAACCGTGAACGGCGCGCCGGTGAAGAAGCGCATCGCGACCATCGAGGCGGTCAAGGATCCGGCCAAGCCCTAAAGACGAGCGTGCACGGCGTCCTCACCGTCCTGGTGGACGGGCTCGCCTACGGGATGCTGCTGTTCCTGTTCTCGATCGGGCTGTCGATCACGCTCGGCCTGATGCGCTTCATCAACCTCGCCCATGGCGCCTTCGCCATGGGCGGGGGCTATGTGACGGTGGTCGCCACCGGCACGCTGGGCTGGCCCTTCCTCGCTGCACTGCCGCTGTCCTTCGTGGTCATGGGCCTCGTGGGCATCGCGCTCGAGCGCACGCTCATCACCCATGTCTACCGGAAGTCGGAGCTGCAGCACGTGCTCTTCTCGATCGGGCTCGCCTTCGCCGCAGGTGCCGTCGCGAACATCATCTTCGGGCCGCAGCAGCAGCCGATCGTGCTGCCCGACTGGGCCAATGCCCGGGTCGAGTTCCTGGGCACCTGGACCACCGGTTACCGGATCTTCGTGATGGTGGCCGGCGTGGTGGCGCTGCTGCTCCTGCTCGCGCTCTTCCGGCGCACGCTGTTCGGCGCCCGCGTGCGCGCCGCGGTGGACCGGCGCGCCACGGCCGAGAGCATCGGCATCAACGTGTCGCGCCTGTTCGCGCTGACTTTCGGCCTCGGCGCCGCCTGCGCCGGCCTGGGCGGCGCCCTCGCGGTTGGCTTCCTGGGCCTCGACCCGAGCTTCCCCCTCAAGTATCTCGTGATCGTGCTCATGGTCGTGGCCATCGGCGGGCCGGGATCGATCACGGGCTCGTTCATCGCCGCGCTCGCGCTCGGCGCCGTCGACGCAATGTTCAAGTATTTCCTGCCCGCCACGGGCAGCTTCGTCATCTACGCCATGCTCGTGCTGGCGATGATATTCATCCCCCGCGGCCTCCTGCGGCGGACCGCATGACGCAGAGCGTGGACCTGCGCCTCGCCCTGCCGGCCATCATCGCGGCCGCTATCGCGGCCTACCTGCTGTTCCCCGACTACCTCGGGCTGCAACGCACGATCCTGATCACGGCGATCTTCGTGCTGTCCTACGATCTCCTGCAGGGCCACGCCGGCATCGTCTCACTGGGGCACGCCGTGTTCTTCGGCATCGGCGCCTACACGGTCGCGATCCTGGGCAAGCACGGCGTGGCCGATCCGCTCGCCACGCTCGCCGCCGCGATGCTCGTCGCGGGGCTGGTCGCGGGCGCGCTGGCGCCGATCGTGGTCATCGGCAACGATTTCAACCGGCTGCTCGTCACGCTCGGCATCGGCTTCCTCTTCCACGAAGCAGCCAACCAGGCCACCGCGCTCACCGGCGGGGCCGATGGCCTGTCGTCGTTCGCGGTGGGCAAGCTCCTCGGGCGCTTCGAGTTCGACTTCACGGGCCACGTGGGATTCTTCTATGCGCTCGCGGGACTGGTCGTGGCTTACCTCGTCGTCTGGCGCGTGACGACGTCGCCCTTCGGGCTCGCGCTGCGCGGCCTGCGCGAGAACACGCTGCGCATGCATGCGATCGGCGCCCGGGTGGCGCGCCACCGCGGCATGGCGTACGTGCTGTCGGGAAGCCTGGCCGGTATGGCGGGGGCGATGCTCGCCCAGACGAGCAACTTCGCCTCGCTCGACATGCTGGGCTTCGAGCGCTCGGCCGACGTGGTGATCATGAGCGCGCTCGGCGGCACGGGGAGCATCCCGGGCGTCGTGCTGGGCGCCACGCTCTTCACGTGGCTCAAGGACGCGCTGTCGTCGGTGAGTCCCAAGTACTGGCAGCTCGGCGTGGGGCTCGTCCTCATGGCATCGGTGTTCGTGCTGCCGCGCGGCCTCGCCGGGCGCGCCGACGCCTGGCGCCGGCGCAGGAAGGCCTGAAGCGATGACGCCCGCGATCGCAACGGAGGGGCTCACCGTCCGCTTCGGCAACTTCGTGGCTCTCGACAGCGTGTCGCTCGAGGTGGCAGCGGGAGCGCGGCACGCGGTCATCGGTCCCAACGGCGCCGGCAAGACCTCGCTCGTCTCCGGCCTCACCGGATCGATCCGGGCCAGCGCCGGGCGCGTCGTGGTCCACGGCCGCGAGATGACGCGCATGCCGCAGGCCCGCCGCGTGCGCGAGGGACTCGCGCGCACGTTCCAGATCAACCAGCTCTTCGGAGCGCTGTCGGTGCGCGAGAACGTCGAGATGGCCATCATCGAGCGGGATGGCGCGTCGCACGTCTTCTGGCGCTCGCTCGCCGCGCAGCGACGCGCCGCCGAGGAGGCGCGGCACCTCTTGGCGCTGGCCCAGCTCACCGAGCTCGAGGAGGCGCCGGTGGTCTCGCTCGCCTACGGCCAGCGGCGCCTGGTCGAGATCGCCATCGCGCTCGCCACGCGGCCGCGCGTCCTCATCCTCGACGAGCCCGCCGCGGGCGTGCCGGCGGCGCAGAGCGAGCGCATCTTCGAGCGGATCAGCGCGCTTCCCCGCGACGTGACGCTGCTCTTCATCGAGCACGACATGAACCTCGTGTTCCGCTTCGCCGAGCGGATCTCCGTGCTGGTGTCGGGACGGCTGCTCACCGAAGGCACCCCCGACGAGATCCGCGCCGACGAGCGCGTGCGCGAGGTCTACCTCGGGCGTCGCGGCCACCTCGTCCATGCTTGAGGTGCGCAACCTCGTGGCCGGGTACGGGGACGCGATCGTCCTCGAGAACCTGTCGTTCACGCTTCCCGCGCGCGCCGGGCTCGCCGTGCTCGGCCGCAATGGCGTGGGCAAGACGACGCTGCTCCTGAGCCTCGTCGGGCAGACGCGCCGCAGCGCAGGCTCGATCCTGTGGGACGGCGCGGATATCACCGACATGGCGCCGCACCTGCGCGCGCGCTGCGGGATCGGCTGGGTGCCGCAGGAGCGCAACATCTTCCCCTCGCTCTCCGTCGAGGAGAACCTGCGGGTGGCCGCGGCGCCCGGCCGCTTCGACCTCGACGCCGTCTACGGCCTCTTCCCGCGCCTGCGCGAGCGGCACGACAACATGGGCGACGGGCTGTCGGGCGGCGAACAGCAGATGCTCGCCATCGGCCGCACGCTCATGACCAATCCGCGCCTGCTGCTGCTCGACGAGCCGTTCGAGGGCCTCGCTCCCGTGATCGTCGAGGAGCTCGAGGCCACGCTGATGCGCCTCCGACAGCAGGAAAAGCTGACCACCGTGATCGTGGAGCAGCGCGCCGAGGATGCGCTGCGCCTGTCGGATCATGCCATCGTGCTCGAGCGGGGACGCATCGTCGAAGCCGCACCCTCCGCCGAGCTCCTCGACGACCTCGACCGCGTGCAGCGCTGGATCGCGGTCTGAACCCTTTCGGTGAACCCATGAGCCACTCCCATTCCGGTGCCATTCCACGCGGGACGTCCGTCTTCGAGGACACCATCGCCGAGATGACCTATCCCGAGGTCGAGGCCGCCATCCACCGTGGCGCGATCGCGTTGTGGGGCACCGGCGTGATCGAGCAGCATGGCCCGCACCTGCCCACGGGCACCGACGTCTACATCCCCAGCGCGCGGCTTCGCGCCGTGCGCCAGGGACTCGCGGCGGAGGGCATCGAGGCGCTCATCGTCCCGCCGTTCTACTGGGGCGTGAACCATGTCTCGGCGAGCTTTCCGGCCTCGATCAAGGTGCGCGCCGAGGTGATGATCGAGCTCCTCGTCGACGTCATGCGAAGCCTCGCCGGCGATGGGCTGCGCCGGCTCTTCCTGGTGTCGGGTCACAACGATCGCGCGCACAACGTGGCCATCGTGGATGCCGTGCGCCGGGGCGCGGTCGCCGCCGCCCCGCTCGTGCCCGCATTCATCGCCGACGAGGCGATCGTGACGCGACTCGGGATCGCGCTCGACGATCCCGGCGTCGTGCCCTATTCGGTGCCGCCCACCGCCCCGGCCGGCCCGTTCCTCGACGTGCATGCGGGCGAGTGGGAGACGTCGATCATGCTGGGCTTCCATTCCGAGGTGGTGCGCGAGGCCAGGCTGCCCGCGCTCGCGCCCACCAACCTCGGCCCCGACGATCTCGCGGAGTGGCGCAAGGGCCACGAGCACGCGAGGCGGGTCACGCCGCTCGGCTACTTCGGCGATCCCGCGGCCGCCGATGCCACGCGAGGACAATCACTGATCGACGACGAGGCACGGGCGATCGTCGCCGTGCTCAAGCGCCGGCTCGCGGCGTAGCGTCACGCGATGGAGCAACGGATGAAGACGCAGGTCACCATCGTCGGCGCAGGCCCCGCGGGGTTGTTCCTCGCGCATCTGCTCAAGGCGCGCGGCATCGAGTCGGTCGTGCTCGAGTCGCGCAGCCGCAGCCATGTGGAGGCACGCGTGCGTGCCGGTGTGCTCGAGGCGAGCACGGTGGACACCCTGCAGCGCTTGGGGCTCGCCGAGCGCATGGCGCGCGACGGCATGATCGATTCCGGCCTCGACATGCGCTTTCCGGGAACCAACATCCACCTTGACCTTCCCGGTTTGACGGGACGCAGCGTGCAGATCTACGGGCAGCAGGAAGTGGTGAAGGATCTCATCGCCGCCCGCTTGGCCGCGGGTGACCCGTTGTTCTTCGAGGCCGAGGTGACCGGTTTCGAAGGCCTCGACACCGCCTCCCCGCGCGTGCTGTACCGGCACGACGGGACCACCAGCACGCTCGAATGCAGCTTCGTGGCGGGATGCGACGGCTACCACGGCGTCTCCCGCGCCGCCGTTCCGCAAAGCGCGATCACGCTCCACACGCGGACGTACGATTTCGCCTGGCTCGGCGTGCTCGCGAAGGCGCCGCCGCTGCCGGACATGACGTACAGCAATCACGAAGGCGGATTCGCGCTGTGCAGCCGCCGGTCGGCCTCGGTGTCGCGCCTGTACCTGCAGGTGCCCGCCACGGAACGTCACGAGAGCTGGCCCGATGCGCGCTTCTGGGACGAGCTGCATCGGCGGATGTACGACACCGGCCGTACCGAGGTCCGCGAGGGCGAGATATTCCAGCGCGACATGGCGCAGTTGCGCGCCTTCGTGGGAAGCCCCATGCAGTACGGCAACCTCTTCCTCGCCGGCGACGCCGTGCACATCGTGCCGCCCACCGGCGCGAAGGGCCTCAACATGGCGGTGGCCGACGCGCGCGTGCTCGCGCGCGGCCTCGACGCCTTCTTCGCGACGGGCTCCCGCGCAGAGCTCGACCGCTACAGCGACGAGTGCCTGCCGCGCGTGTGGAAGACCATCCGCTTTTCCGCGATGATGACGGGCCTCCTGCACCGCTTCGATGAGCACACGCCATTCGATCGCGGCATGCAGCTCGCGGAGCTCGACTACATCGCGGGATCGGAATCGGCGCAGCGCTCGATCGCGGAGCAGTACGTGCGGCTGTCGGAGGTGCAGGACTGACCGCCGGCACCGCCCGCGCGCCGGGACATCACGCGCCGCCGAGCCATCGTTCGAGCTGCGCGCAGACCTCGCGGCTGCCGAGCAGATCGAAGTGGGTGTGGCCGGCGAAAACGCTGCGCTGCGAAGCCGGAAGGCCCAGGTCGCGTGACGGATCGGCGTGCTGGCCGAGCGCGCTGCGCACCGGGACGAGGCCGTCGCCTCGCGGGCGCCCGGCTCCGCGGTCCACGTGCGCCTGCCGCGTCGCTGCCACTGCAAAGCAGCGCACGCCCTGCGGCAAGGGCACGCGCAGGCGCGGATTGCTTCGATGCACGCCTGGCGCACGCCCCGCGCCGTCCAGCAGCGTGCCGTGGCGCAGGTCGCGCACACCCGCGCTGCG
>CAZUGY010000135.1:0-10826 GCA_964620265.1 uncultured Alcaligenaceae bacterium | reverse complement strand
ACGCAGGAGGTGTGGATCCATCCCGAGCTCACGAGCCTGCTGCATCCGTCGCGCTGGCTGCAGCACCATTTCTACTTCAATGCCGCATGCGTGGGCGACCGGCGGCCCGTGGACACCGCGGTGGTCGATCGCCTGGTGGCGCAATGCCGCGAGATGCGTCCCGGCTTCCGCGCGCTGCTGTTCGCCTTCGACTGGTCGCGCGACGAGCGCGGTGCGCCCGATCGCGAGCGCTCCACCTTCCACATCTCGGACGACTATGCCGCGAGCGTGGCGGCGCACCATCCCGATCACTTCCTGTGGGCCGCGTCGATCCATCCGCTCGATCCCACCGCCGTGGCGCGCCTCGACCGGGCCGCGGCGCGCGGCGCGCGCGCGATCAAGTGGCTGCCGTCGGCGCAGGCCATCGATCCGGCGGACCCCCGCTGCGATCCCTTCTATGCGCGGCTCGCGCAGTTGCGCCTGCCCCTCATCTCGCACGGCGGTGCCGAGCGTGCCGTGCACGGGCATCTTGCGGACTACGACAATCCGTTGCGCCTGCGCCGGGCCCTCGATGCCGGCGTGCGCGTGATCGTGGCGCACTGTGCCTCGCTCGGCGACGGCCAGGACACGGACTCGCCGGGGGCCCCGATGCGCAGCAACTTCGACCTCTTCGCGCGCCTCATGGACGACCCGCGCTACCGCGACCTCCTCGCCGGCGACATCTCCGCCATCGTGCAGGCCAACCGCATGACGGTGTGCGCGAAGCTCATCGAACGCACGGAATGGCACGCGCGCCTCGTGAACGGCTCCGACTATCCGCTGCCGGGCGTGGTGCCGGTGATCTCGCTCGGGGCACTCGCCGATCATGGCCTCATCGAGGCCGATGCGCTGCCGGTGCTGCGGGCGCTGCGCGATCACAACGTGCTGCTCTTCGATTTCGTGCTGAAGCGCTCGCTGGCGAGCGACGGCAGGCGCTTCGGCGCGGCGGTGTTCGAGACGCGGCGGTGGTTCCCGGGCGCGGCGACCGCGTAGTCGCCGGTCAATGCACCGTGCCGTGACGCTCGATTGCGACCTTCTCGTGGTGGGCTCGGGCGCGGGCGGCCTCGCGGCCGCGGTCACGGCCGCGCACCACGGCCTGCGGGTGATCGTCGCCGAGAAGGAGCCGGTCTTCGGCGGCACCACCGCGTGGTCCGGAGGCTGGATCTTCGCACCGGGCAATCCGCTCGCGCGGCGCGCAGGCATCGTCGAGGATCCCGCCCTGGCGCGCACCTACCTGCGCCACGTGCTCGGCCCGCACTTCGACGCGGCGCGGGTGGAGGCCTTTGTCGAGGCGGCACCGCGCATGGTGGCGTTCTTCGAGGAGCACACCGCGCTGCGCTTCGAAGGCGGCAATGCGATCCCCGATACCTACGGCAACGTCGAGGGCGCCGGCACCGGCGGCCGCTCGGTGATCGCCGCGCCTTTCGACGCACGCGAGCTGGGCCCGCTCGTGGAACGCCTGCGCCCTCCGTTGCGGGAGACGACGTTCCTCGGCCTCACGATCCAGGCCGGACCGGACCTGCGCGCGTTCATGAACGTGACCCGCTCGCCACGGGCCTTCGCGCATGTCGCGCTGCGCGTGGGACGGCACCTCGTCGACCTCGTGCGCCATGGACGGGCGATGCAGTTGCGCAACGGCAGCGCGCTGGTCGGGCGGCTCCTGCGCTCGGCGGCCGACCTCGGCGTGGACCTGCGCACTTCCTCGCCGGTGACTCGGCTCGTGCAGGACGCCGGCGGCGTGCGCGGTGGGATTGTCGCGACCGCCGACGGTGACATCGAGGTCCGTGCCCACCGCGGTGTCGTGCTTGCCACCGGCGGCTTTGCGCACGACGTGGCACGGCGCGATGCCCTGTTTCCTTCACCGGAGCAGCACTGGACGCTCGCGGTGCCGTCCGCCACCGGCGACGGCCTGCGGCTCGGCGAAAGCGCGGGTGGCACGGTCGACGCGACGCTCGCCTCGCCGGGCGCGTGGTGCCCGGTGTCGCTGGTGCCCTTCGACGACGGCACCGTGGGGCGCTTTCCGCACATCATCGAGCGCGGCAAGCCCGGCATCATCGGCGTGCTCGCCGACGGTCGTCGCTTCTGCAACGAGGGCGATGGCTATCACGACTATGTCGCGGCGATGCTCGCGGCGGTTCCGGAAGGGCAGGAGGTCGCCTCCTGGCTCGTGTGCACGCACGCCTTCCAGCGCCGCTACGGCCTGGGCTACACGCGTCCCGCGCCGCTATCCGTGGCGCCGCATGTGAAGAGCGGGTATCTGCGCAGGGGCCGCACGCTCGCGGAGCTCGCGCGTGCCTGCGGCATCGATGCCGACGGTCTCGAGCGCACCGTGGCGCAGTTCAACGCGCACGCGCTTCGCGGCGAGGATCCCGCGTTCGGGCGCGGCGCCACGCTCTACAACCGCTTCCAGGGCGATGCGCGCGTGCGGCCCAATCCCTGCGTGGCGCCGCTGGCGCGCGGGCCATTCTATGCAGTCAAGGTGGTACCGGGGAGCTTCGGGACGTTCGCGGGGCTGCGTACCGATGCGCATGCGCGTGTGCTCGATGCGCGCGGATCGGCGATCACGGGCCTGTATGCGGCCGGAACCGACATGGCGAGCGTGTTCGGCGGATTCTATCCCGCAGGGGGTATCAACCTCGGGCCGGCACTCACCTTCGGATTCATCGCCGGCACGGATGCGGCGCGCCAACGCCAGGAAAAAAATGGCCCCGCATCGCTGCGGGGCCATTCCGATATCGAATGGTAGGCCGTGTAGGATTTGAACCTACGACCAACGGATTAAGAGTCCGCTGCTCTACCAGCTGAGCTAACGACCCACTGAGGACGCCGCAGACTCGGCATGTTGCCGGGGCGTGCACCCCAACCGGCCACGGTCCTTCGTGAAGGGCAATGATTGTACACCGATCGACGCGGCGAGGCAATTGCTACGCACGGATTCGACCCTCCCGCCGCCGCTCACCACGGCATGCGGTCCCGCCACCGGAAGTACCTGATCGAAGGCGCCAGGAACCACGGGTTGCCGCTGTAGAACGGTCGCGTGGGGAATGGCAGCCCGTCGAATGCGGTACGCCCATCGTCCTGCCCCAGGACCTGCTGGCCCACGCGCATGCCGAGGTAGCTCGCCATGCCCACGCCCGCGCCGCAGTAGCCCATCGCGTAGCGCATGCCGTCGTGGGTGCCCACGTGCATGAGCTCGTCGAACGTGTAGGCCACGGTGCCGCACCACGAGTGGCTGATGCGCACGTCGCGCAATGCGGGAAAGATCGCGACGAGATCGGCGTGCAGCAGCGGGCCGCTCACGCGCGGATCGGTCTCGTCGAGCGACACGCGGCCGCCGAACACGATGCGGCGGCGATCGGTCGAGGTGCGGTAGTAGAAGACGACCTTGCGCGTATCGCTCACGATACGGTCGCGGGGGATGAGGCGAGCCACCGTCTCCACCGGCATCGGCTCGGTCGCGATCACATAGCTGCCGATAGGAATGACGCGGCGCCGCAGCCACGGCGTGAGCGTGCCGGTGTAGCCGTTGGTGGCGATCACCACGTCGCGTGCCAGCGTCACACCGCGCGGCGTGGTCACGCGGAACAGCGCACTCTCGCGCGTGATCGCGGTGACGGGACAGCGCGCCACGACCTGCGCGCCCGCCTCCCGCACGCGGGCGAGCAGCGCCGCGTGATAGCGCGCCGGATGCACGCTCGCGTGCTGCGCGTACACCGCGCCGCCGAAGTAGAGATCGGTATCGATCTCCGTATGCTGCTCCGCGCGCGGCACGACGTGCGCCTCGACCTCGAGGCCCTTGGGCTGCTGCTCGACGCGCGCGACGAGCGCCTTGAACTGCGCCTCGTTGTGCGCGGCATGGAAGCGTCCCACGACGCGGAAGTCGCAGTCGAGGGCTTCCTTGCGCATGAATTCCTTCATCCAGGCGAGCGACTGCTGGCCCTCCTTCACGATCGCGAATGCGCGCCCGGGTCCGTGCCGCCTGGCGAGCGCCGCATACGAGGGCTTGACGCTCGTGGAGATCTGGCCGCCATTGCGCGTGCTGCAGCCGTAGCCCGCTTCCTCGGCATCGAACACGAGGGTCGAGCGTCCACCGCGCGCGGTGACGAGCGCCGCATTGAGGCCCGTGTAGCCCGAGCCCACGATGGCGACGTCGACCTGCGCCGCGGGGGCGATGTCGGGGAGCGCAGGCGGAAGAACCTCGTCGCGCCAGAGAGCGTCGAAGCGGGCATCCGCGGTGAAGAGGGAATGGCTCGCGGCGATGCTCACCGGGCGTCCTCCAGGATGAGTTGCGCGCCGCGCTCGGCCACCATGAGCACGGGCGTGTTGGTGTTGCCGGACGTGATCGTCGGAAACACCGATGCATCCACGATGCGCAGGCCGGCAAGACCGTGCGCGCGCAGCCGCGCGTCCACCACGGCGTCGCGCACGTCCGGCCCCATGCGGGAGGTACCCACCGGATGGAAGACGCTCGAGGCGCGGGCGCGGATGTCGGCGACCATGTCCTCTTCCGTGACCACCTGCGGGCCGGGGGCCATCTCCTGCGCGATCACGCGCGCGAGCGACGGCGCCTGCGCCAACCGCCGCAGGAGCTGCGCGCCTTCGACGAGCTCGTCGATGTCGCGTTTCGACGCGAGCGAGTTGGGCTCGATCAACGGCGCCTCCAGTGGATCCGCCGAGCGTAGCCGGATCCGCCCGCGGCTTTCGGGCCGGCACGGCTGCGCGGAGAGGAGAAATCCCGGGAACGGATCGGGGCTCAAGAGCTTGCGCACGCCCGGCGGTGCGCGCGTATAGGAAAGCGGCGAGAAGTAGAGTTGCAGGTTGGGCCGCGCGAGATCCACGCGCGAGCGCACGAAGCCGCCGGCCTGGTTCACCGACATCGCGAGCGGGCCCCGCCGCGTGGCGAGATATTGCAGGCCCGCGCGCAGGCGGCCGAGCCACGGACGCAGCGTTTCGTTCAGCGTGGGCACGCGCGAGCGGTAGACGTAATCGATGCAAAGATGGTCCTGCAGGTGCGCACCCACCGCAGGCCGGTCAGCCACCACGGCCACGCCCAGCGCGCGCAAGTCCGCGGCCGGGCCCACGCCCGACAGCAGCAGGAGCTGCGGCGTGTTCACCGCGCCCGCGCACAGCACTACTTCGCGCGATGCCTTCGCGGTGGCGTGCGCGCCGTCGCGCGTGCAATAGGTGACCGCGGTTGCGCGCGCGCCGTCGAAGTCCACGCGGGTGGCGTGCGCGTGCGTGACCACCGTGAGGTTGGATTTGCGCCGTGCGGGCTGGAGCCACGCCGTGGCCGACGAGGCGCGGCGTCCATGGCGCACGCTGTTCTCGTAATGGCCCACGCCCTCGAAGCTCGCGCCGTTGAAGTCGCCGTTGCGCGCCATGCCGATCTGCGTACCGGCCGCGATGAACTCGCGGCACAGCGGATGCGCGTCGGGCGCGATGTCGGTCACGGTGAGCGGGCCGTCGTGACCTCGCCACTGCGGGTCGCCGTGCGCGGCATTCTCGATGCGCTTGAACCACGGCAGCACGCTCGCGAAGTCCCAGCCCGGGTTGCCCAGAGCGGCCCAGTCGTCGTAGTCGGCGGGACAGCCGCGCACGTACACCATCGCATTGATCGATCCCGAGCCCCCCAGGAGCTTGCCGCGCGGCCAGTAGCCTTCGCGGTCGTCGAGTGCGGGCTCGGGCTGCGTGCGATACATCCAGTTCACGGCGGGATCGTGGAAGCACTTGCCGTAGCCGATCGGCATGCGCACGAAGAGGCGATCGTCACTGCCGCCCGCCTCGAGCAGCAGCACGCGATGCCTGCCGCTGTCGGCGAGGCGCGCGGCCACGACACATCCCGCTGTGCCGCCACCCACGACGACGTAGTCGAAGGTCTTCACGCCGCGGCGCCCGGAATGATCATGTCCACGAGCGTGCCACGGAAAGTGGCATGCCGGCGAGGTCCACTTTGGCCAAAATTGCACGCCACTGGGGCGGCGTCACCTTCGCAATTGCCGCTCGAGCACGTCACCCAGCACCGCCACCCCCGCCTCGATGTCCTTCGGCACCACGCCGCCGAAGCCCAGCACCAGTCCGCGCGACGGCATCCGCGTGAGCGAGTAGCGGCCGATGCCCGACACCGTGATGTCGCGCGCCAGCGCCGCCTCCACCACCGCCGATTCGCCGAGCCCCGGCGCGAGATGGCCGATCGTGTGCAGGCCGCTCTGGCTCGGGACGATCTCCAGAAGGCCCGCGAGCCGTCGCTGCGCCGCCTCGCACAGCACCTCGTGCCGCTCCGCATAGATCCTGCGCATGCGCCGGAGGTGCGCGGCGAAGTGCCCTTCGTCGATGAACTCCGCCACCACCGACTGCACGAAGGTGGGCACGCCGTGCATCACCTTGCTCATGACCGAGGCCAGCGTGTCGGCGAGCGCCGCGGGCGCCAGGAAGTAGCCAAGGCGGAGCGACGGAAAGAGCGACTTGCTGAACGTGCCCACGTAGATCACGAGGTCGGTGGCGTCCACGCTCTTCAGCGTCGGCAACGGGGCGCCGCCGAAGGAGAATTCGCCGTCGTAATCGTCCTCGATGATCCACGCGCGGGCGCGCTGCGCGGCATTCAGGAGTGCGAAGCGTCGCTCGAGGCTCATCATCATGCCGAGCGGTTGCTGGTGCGAGGGCGTGACGAAGGCGAGGCGGAAGCGCGGCGCGCGGCGCAGTCCCTCGTCCACGCGCAGTCCCTGCTCGTCGAGCGGCAAAGGTGTCAGCTCCGCGCCGGCGGCGATGAGGCTGTTGCGCGCGCCGATGGCACCGGGATTCTCGAACCACACGCGATCGCCCGGGTTGAGCAACGCGGAGGCGATGAGCGAGAACGCCTGCTGCGCGCCCGCCACGATGAAGATGCGGTCCGCGTCGCACTTGATGCCGCGATTGGCGCGCAGGTGCGCGGCAATGGCCTGCCGCAGCGGCGGATGACCGAGCGGATCACCGTAGCCCATCACCTCGCTGCGATTGCGCCGCCAGTGCTTGGCCGACAGCCGCGCCCACTGCGCCATCGGAAACGCATCGAAGGCCGGCAGCGCGGTCGTGAAGGCACGCGCCACCGACGGCAGCAGCCGCCGCTCGCCGAAGCGCGCGACCGAGCGCGCCATCGCCCGCGAAAGCCGTGGCGTTGCAGGTGGCGAGCCGGGCTCCGGGGCCGCCGCGGGCCTGGGCCGCGCCACCTCGAGCACGCGCGCGACGTACGTCCCCGCCCCCACGCGCGACTCCACGAGCCCCTCGGCGGCGAGGCGATCGAAGGCCTCGATCACGGTCGTGCGCGACACGCCCACCTCGCGCGCGAGCGTGCGCGTGGCGGGAAGCCGCGCGCCCGCCGCGACACCACCCGACAGGATCAGGTCGCGCAATGCGATGTACAGCTGCGTGGTGACCGGACGCGCCGAATCGTGATCGATGCGCATGCCGAGCAGCAGCGCTCCGCCGGCGCGCTTGACCATGTCGTTGTCCCCCTTGACGGTGAAACGGTATCACGAATTGTTCAGAATGGACCTGTCAGGCAGTCCATTTAGATTGCGATGATGGGACCGTTCACCGTCAGGCTCCGGCCGCATCACTACCACCACCATCGCAATGAAGATCCGGCGCATCGAGACGTTCTGCAACGAATTCGTGGGCTTCGTGCGCGTGACCACCGACACGGGCGCGCAGGGTTGGGGCCAGGTGTCGGCCTACAACGCGGACATCAGCTGCACGATCCTTCATCGCCAGGTCGCGCCGTGGGCGCTCGGCCGCGGAGCGTTCGACATCGAGGGACTCGTCGACCTCATCCCCGAGAAGGAGCACAAGTACCCGGGCTCGTACCTCTGCCGTGCCACCTGCGGCGTGGAGACCGCGCTGTGGGACCTGCGCGGGAAGATCGAGGGCAAGAGCGTGTGCGAGCTCCTGGGCGGCACGCCGCGGCGGCTGCGGGCGTATGCGTCGTCGATGCGCCGCGACATCACGCCGCGCGACGAAGTGCGGCGCATGCAACGGCTGCGCGACCGTCACGGCTTCGACGCCTTCAAGTATCGCGTGGGCGCGGAATACGGCCACGACGTGGACGAGTGGCCGGGCCGCACCGAGGAGATCATTCCCCTCATGCGCCGCGAGCTCGGTGCCGACGTCGAGCTCCTCGTCGACGGCAACAGCGCCTTCGGCGTGCGGCGCGCGATCGAGGTGGGCAAGCGCCTGCAGGACACCCGCGTCGCGCACTTCGAGGAGCCCTGCCCCTACTGGGAGCTCGAGCAGACGAAGGCCGTGCGTGACGCGCTCGACCTCGACGTGACCGGCGGCGAGCAGGACTGCTTCATGCCCGTGTGGAAGCAGATGGTCGCGATGCGCGCAGTGGACATCCTCCAGCCGGACGTCTGCTACATGGGCGGCATGGAGCGCACGCTGCGCGTGGCGAAGCTCGGCGCCGACGCGGGGTTGCCGTGCACGCCGCACAGCGCCAACCTCACGCTGGTCACGCTCTTCACGATGCACTTCCTGGGCGCGATTCCCAACGGCGGCAAGTACCTCGAGTTCTGCATCGAGGATGCCGACTACTATCCATGGCACGCGGGCCTGTTCGTGCGCTCGCCCTACGACGTGGTGGATGGCCACGTCACGATCCCGTCCGAGCCGGGTTGGGGAGTGGAAATCGACCCGGCCTGGCTCGCCCGCGCCACGTACCAATGCAGCGAGGGCGAGGGGCTTTCCACGCCATGAGCCCTGGCCTCCACCCTTTCAAAGCGGTATGCCGCGGAGTTCAAAATGGACCTTTGCGACCGACCACGTTCTCACCACACTGCATGCGATCACCGGGGTCGCGCCCACTGCGCCCCCATCACGGAGAAGCCGCCATGAAAGCACGTGCCGTCACGCCGTTCGCCGTCCTGCGCGCCCCTGTCGCGGCGCTTGCCACTGCTGTCTCGTTCGCCGTTGTTGCGTTCGCTTCCGCGTCGGCCGGGGCACAGGAAGTCACCATCACGTCGTTCGGCGGCTCGTACCAGGACGGCCAGAGCAAGGCCGTCTTCCAGCCCGCCGCCAAGGCGCTCGGGATGAAGGTCAAGGAAGAGACGTACACCGGCATCGGCGACCTGCGCCTCAAGATGAAGGCGGGGGCCAACACCTGGGACATCGTGGCAAGCGGCTCGGGGAGCGCTGCGCGCGCGGGCGCCGAGGGCCTGCTCGAGAGGCTCGACTACAAGGTGATCGATGTCTCGAGCTTCCTTCCCGGCTTCGCGGGTGAGTACTGCGTGGGCGGCGACGTGTTCTCCACCGTGCTCGCGTGGAACACCAAGACCTACGGCGACAAGGGTCCGCAGAGTTGGGCCGACTTCTGGGATGTGAAGAAATTCCCCGGCAAGCGCTCGTATCGCAAGGGCGTGGCCGGCGCGCTCGAGCCCGCGCTCATGGCCGACGGCGTGCCGCCGGACAAGGTGTACGAAGTGCTGTCGCAACCGGGCGGCATCGAGCGCGCGATCAGGAAGATCAAGGAGCTGAAGCCCCACATCGCCGTGTGGTGGTCGTCGGGCGCGCAGCATGCGCAGCTCATGAAGGACGGCGAGGTCGACATGATCACCGGCTGGAACGGCCGCTTCGACGTCGTGGCCAAGGACGGCGGCAAGGTCGCCTATACCTACAACCAGGGCCTGCTCGACTACGACTGCTTCGCCATTCCCAAGGACGCGCCCAACAAGGCCGCGGCGATGAAGCTCCTGGCCGAGATGAGCAAGCCGGCCTACCAGGCCGAGTTCACCAAGTACATCACCTACGGCCCCACCAACAAGAAGGCCTACGAGCTCGGCACCATCACCGCGGACTACGCGAAGAAGCTGCCCTCCTCGCCCGAGAACGCCGCCAGGCAGATCCCGATCAACCTCGATTGGTACATCAAGAACGAGGCGCGGGCGGCGGAGCTCTACCAGAACATGCTCACGGAGTAGCGGCGGCTCGCGCATACTCGCAGGCGTGACGTCCACCGTGGTAGCCGGCGGCGCGGGTGCTCCCCGCGCCGCCTCCATTCCCATCGCCGTTCGCGGTCTTTGCAAGACCTACGGCAGCATGCACGCCCTCGACCACGTCGACCTGGACGTTGCGAGCGGCGAGTTCCTCACACTGCTCGGTCCCTCGGGCTCGGGCAAGACCACCCTCCTCATGGTCCTCGCGGGCTTCATCCGCCCCGACGAGGGCAGCGTGCGCTTCGGCGACCGCGAAGTGGTGCGCCTGGCACCCCACAAGCGCGACGTGGGGATGGTGTTCCAGAACTACGCGCTGTTCCCGCACCTCGACGTCGCCGCCAACATCGCGTTTCCGCTGAAGCTCCGCAAGGTCGACGCCGCCGCGTCCGCCCGCCGCGTGGACGCCGCACTCGAGATGGTGCAGCTCGCGGGCCTGGGCAAGCGCCGCGTGCACGAGCTCTCGGGAGGCCAGCGCCAGCGCGTGGCCCTGGCGCGCGCCATCGTGTTCGAGCCGCGCATCGTGCTCATGGACGAGCCGCTGTCCGCGCTCGACAAGCAGCTGCGCGATCACATGCAGATCGAGCTGCGGCAACTGCACGACAAGCTCGGCATGACCACGATCTACGTCACGCACGACCAGCGCGAGGCGCTGACGATGTCCGACCGCATCGCGGTCATCGCCGGTGGCAAGGTGCAGCAGGTCGACACGCCGCGGCGCCTCTACGAGCGGCCGGCCAATCGCTTCGTGGCGGAGTTCATCGGCGAGTCGACGCTGCTCGACGTCGAGGTGCGCGACGGCGCCTGCCACTGCGCGGGCAAGCGCCTCGAGGTGGCGGCGTGGCCCGA
>CAZUGY010000134.1:0-10832 GCA_964620265.1 uncultured Alcaligenaceae bacterium | reverse complement strand
CGCCGATGATCGGCGTCACGAGCCTCGCGCGCTTCGCCGGCATCTTCGGCTGGCCCGCGATCCTCCCCCGCTACGCGAAGGCGGCGTGGCTCGGCATCGTGACCGAGTTCAACCCGTTCAAGTACAACTCGTTCCCGGTCAACGGAGCGCGGCAGTCGTCCCTCGTGGCGCGCACGCTGCAATCCCGCATCGACGACTACGCCCGCGACGGCAAGTTGGCCGAGCTCGCCCCCGTGGTCACCTTCCAGTCGGTGGTCGACTTCACCGTGAGCACGCGCGCGATCGTCAA
Source organism: uncultured Alcaligenaceae bacterium (assembly GCA_964620265.1). Lineage (GTDB taxonomy): Bacteria > Pseudomonadota > Gammaproteobacteria > Burkholderiales > Casimicrobiaceae > VBCG01. The sequence continues at coordinate 10,543 of CAZUGY010000134.1, read as the reverse complement.
TGCGCTCTACGACAAGCTGCCGAAGAACGGCAGCGAGCTCGTGATGTTCGATTTCAACCGCAATGCCAAGTTCGGGCCGCTCCTGCGCCGCACGACCGAGACGCTGCTCGAGCGCATGGTGCCGCCGCCGCCGCGCAACTATCGCCTCACGGTGATCGTCAACGAGGCGCCCACCTCGCCGGTGGTCGTGGAGCGCGTCACCGACGCCGGCAGCACCGAGGAGCACGTGCGCGTGCTCGACCTCGAGTATCCGCGCGAGGTCTTCTCGCTGTCGCACCTGGCCCTCCCCTTCCCCATGGACGACTCGCTCTACGGGCTCGAGCCCACGACGATGGACTACGGCGTGAACCTCGGCTCGCTCGCCACGCGCGGGGAGCGCGGGCTCCTCACGGTGAGCCTCGATTCGCTGGTGCGCATGTCGGCGAATCCGTTCTTTCCCTACATGATGCAGCGCATCGAGGAAGGGCTGCCGGGCAAGGACAGGAGCAGACCCTAGCGTCGCCCTGCTGGCGCGGCGATGCGCTGCGGGATCGCGGGACCGCAGCCTGCGCCTGGCGCAGCTGCGACTGCAGCTTGCGATACCTCGGTCATCGACAACCGCGTCTCAGGTCGCGCCGGGATGATGGCAGGCAGCGACGTGTCCGGGGCTCGTCGGCAGCAGCAGCGGTCGCTCGATGGAGCAGAGCGCCGACGCCCGCGGACAGCGCGGATGGAAGTGACACCCGCCCGGCGGATCCAGGGCTGACGGCAACTCGCCCTCGATGGGATGGAACCTGCGTCGGCCACGATCGATCCGCGGAATCTCCGCGAGCAGTGCGTGCGTATAGTGATGCTGCGCATGCTCGAAGATCGCCACGGTCGACGCCGACTCGACGATGCGACCGAGATACATCACGGCGACACGATCGCATACATGGCGAATCACGCCGAGGTCGTGGCTGATGAAGAGGCAGGTCAGGCGGCGCCGGGCGCGCAGCTCCATCAGCAGGTTCAGGATCTGCGCCTGGATGGACACGTCGAGTGCGGCGACCGGCTCGTCGCAGATCAATACGTCCGGCGCCACTGCCAGCGCGCGGGCGATGCCGATGCGCTGGCGCTGCCCGCCGGAGAACTGGTGAGGATAGCGTTCGGCGTGCCCGACCTCCAGTCCCACTTCGCTCAGAAGTTCCGACACGCGCGCGGCGGCCTCGCCGGAGCGCCATATCCGATGATAGAGCGCGCCTTCTGCGATCAGATCGCCGACCCGCTGTCGCGGGTCGAGGGAGGCCATCGGATCCTGGAAGATCAGCTGGATCCTGAGGCGTTCGCGTGGTTCGAGCGTCGTATTGCCTGCATCGATCCGGGCGCCGTCGAAGAGCACCGACCCGGCGGTGGGCGCGCGCAAGCCGGCGATGATGCGGCCGAGCGTCGACTTGCCGCAACCGGACTCACCCACCAGTCCGAGCACTTCGCCGCGGGCGATGGTGAGGCTGACATCGTCGACCGCAACAACCTGCTGATCGCGAACTCTCCCGCCCAGGCGTCGGATGAGCCGGCCGAGCACGTCCGGTCGTTGCGCGAACACCTGGCTCACACCGCGCACGTCGATCAGCGGTGGCGTCTCGAAGCAGCCGGTCACGCCGGCCGCGGGGTCCGCTGTCGGACGCACGATCCCGGTCACGACGTGTACACCTCGAGCGAAGCGTCGCGATAGGGATACCAGCAACGCGTCTCGTGTCCGGGCTCGAGGGGTGCAAGCTCCGGCATGTCCTGGCAAGCCGGTCGTGCGCGTTCGCAGCGTGGCGCGAAGGCGCAGCCGGCAGGCCGCTCCAGCGGCGACGGCGGTGCCCCGCGAATCTGCGGGAGCGGCTGCCCCGGCGGCGACATCGCCGGTACCGAGCCGATGAGCCCGCGCGTGTACGGATGCGCCGGCGCCGCCAGAAGCCGATCGATCGGGCCGGTCTCGACGATCCTGCCGGCATACATGACCGCCACGCGATCGGCGAGACTCGCGACGACGGACAGATCGTGACTGATCAGGATCAGCGCGAGCCCGCGATCGATCACGAGCTTCTGCAGCAGATGAAGGATCTGGGCCTGGATCGTCACGTCGAGCGCGGTCGTCGGCTCGTCGGCGATGATCACCTCGGGTCCGGGAAGCAGCGCGGCGGCAATCGCGACCCGCTGCCGCATGCCGCCCGACAACTCGTGCGGGTACCCTCGGATGCGTTCGACCGGGGACGCGATGCCGACGTCGGCCAGCGCCTGCAACGCGCGCTCCCTGGCCTCGGCGGTGCCTATCGCAAAGTGTGCCTTGAGGGTCTCCACCAGCGTCGTTTCGATGCGCAGCACCGGGTTCAGCGCCATCAATGGATCCTGGAAGATCATCGCGATGCGCCGCCCACGGATCTTTCGCAGCAATGGTTCTGGCGCCCCTGCGAGCTCCTGGCCGTCGAAGCGGATCGACCCGCCGACCACCCGTCCCGGGGAATCGATCAGCCCGAGCAGCGAGAGTCCCATGACCGACTTGCCCGAGCCTGATTCGCCGACGACACCCAGCACTTCGCCGCGGTCCAGGCGAAACGACACGCCATCCACCGACCGGACCTCGCCGTCGACGGTGAAGAAGCTGGTCCGCAGGCCCGCTACATCGACCAGCGCAGCAGTCACTTCGCGAGCCTCGGATTGAGCACGTCGCGCAAGTGATCGGCCGCGAGGTTGATCGCGAAGATGACAAGCAGCAGGGCGATGCCCGGAAAGATGCTGATCCACCAGATCCCGGTGAGGAGATGGGCATAGCCGTTCGCGATCAGCAGACCCAGCGAGGGCTCGGTCTCCGGCAACCCGATGCCCAGGAAGCTCAGCGTCGCCTCGAGCGAGATTGCGTGCGCGACCTGCACGGTAACCACGACCAGCAGCGGCGGCAGGCAGTTCGGAAGCAGGTGGCGCGTCACGATGTGCCAGGAACCAAGGCGCATGCATTGCGCCGCCTCGATGTACTCCTTTCCCCGCTCGATCAGCGCGCTGGCACGGATGGTCCGTGCGTAGTAGGCCCACTGGACGGCAACAAGCGCCAGGATCGTCTTGTCGACACCGCGCCCGAGCACTGCAAGCAGGATGAGCGCCACCAGGATCGCCGGAAAGCTCATCTGGAGATCGACGAGGCGCATGACCATCGCATCCACGCGACCGCCGCGCCAGGCGGCGGTGAGTCCCAGGAGCGCGCCGATCGCGAGTGCCGCAACCGCGCTTCCCGCCGCCACGGCGAGGCTGATGCGAAGCCCGTAGAGAATCCCCGACCAGATGTCGCGTCCCAGCGTGTCGCTGCCGAGGATGAACGTGAAGCCCGCCATGCTTCGCGTGCCGGGTGGTTGCCGCGCGTCGAGCAGGGACAGCTGCTTCAGATCGTACGGATTCTGCGGCGCGATCAGGGGGGCGGCAAGGGCCAGCACCACCACCAGGACCAGCATGACGAGTCCAGCGACGGCGAGCGGGCTGGCCGCATAGGCACGCACGAATCGGCGCCATCGGCTGCGTGGTGGCACCGCCGGCCGCGGCAGCTCGGTGGCACCGGCGATTGCGGTCATCGGCGGCCTCCGGCCAGGCGCACGCGCGGATCGAGCACGGTGTAGAGAAGGTCGACCACGAGGTTGATCAACACGAAGAAGAACACGATCACGATGAGATAGGCCACGATCACCGGGCGGTCGAGCAGGTTGATGGAATCGAGGATGAGCTTGCCCATTCCGGGCCAGTTGAAGATCGACTCGGTCACCACCGCGAACGCCACGACGCTGCCGAACTCGATGCCCGCGACCGTCACGATCGGGATCAGGACATTGCGCAGGATGTGGACGAACAGCACGCGGGCCGGCGCGATCCCGCGGGCCGTCGCGAATCGCACGTAATCCTGCAGCGCGGCCTCGCGCACGCCGGCACGTGTCAACCGGATCATCAGCGCCAGCTTGAACAGCGCGAGATTCGTCGCCGGCAGCACGATGTGCTTGAGTCCGTCAAGCGTCAGCACGCTGAGCTCCAGCCCGAACAGCGATCGCGTCTCGCCGCGCCCGTAGGCGGGCAGCCAGCCCAGCCACACGGCAAAGGTCAGGATCAGGAGGAGGCCCACCCAGAACGTCGGCAGGCTGAAACCGAGGATCGACCCGGTCATGATCAGCCGCGACAGCGGTGCATCCGGCTTCATTCCCGCATAGAGCCCCAGCGGAACGCCGACCAGGAGCGCGATCAGGGTCGCCAGCGCCGCCAGTTCCAGGGTCGCGGGCATGCGTTGCAGGATCAGCTCGATCGCCGGGATGTTGAAGACGAACGATCGGCCGAGGTCACCATGCAAGGCACTCGTGACGAACAGCAGATACTGCCGCCACAACGGCTGGTCGAGCCCCAGTTGCTGCATCACCGCGGCGCGGGTCGCCTGGTCGGCGTCGGGATTGATGAGGAGCTCGGCGGGATTGCCGATCGCGAACACGCCGACGAATACCAGAACCGACATCGCCACCACGACCAGGGCCGCCTGCAGCAGCCGGCGCACCAGGAACTCGGTCATGGCCGGCGTGCGATCGGCTGCGGGAGGTCGCGCAGCGTGCGCATCGTGAGATGGGAAGGTGTGGCGCCGCCCGTGTGAATCGTCGTGATCGATCGTCGCGCATGTGCCATCGTGCGGTCGGTCGGATCAGAATTCGGGTTGATGTCGTAGTGCGGGAAGTTGGAACCCGCGATGTCCAGGCGAATGCGATGCCCGACGGCGAACACGTTCGCCGTCGGAAACGTCTCGATCACGACGTCGTAGACGGACCCGGGAGTCGTCGCCAGCGGCGCGCGATCGGGATCGCGGTGACTCAACCGCAGGATGCCGTCGGCGACATTGAAAGCGGGCGCAGGCGAGCCGTCGCCTGCGGGTGGATAGACATCGATCAGCTTCACCGCAAGGTCGGCGTCCTGCCCGTCGGTGACAACGAAGAGCCGTACCGCGACCGAGCCCACCAGCGCGACCGGCTCGGTCAACGGATCGGTCGCGAACACGAGCACGTCATCGCGGGCGGCCAGCGGGCCGTAAGGTGCCACCGCGGCAAACGTTGCGGGCGTGGTGACCTGGTCATAGGCGCCGCCGGCCATCACCGGATGACCCGAGTTGATGGCGCCACCTATCGTGGGCACCGGTCGCGCGGGATCGGCGACCATGCTGCGCGCGCCCCTGGCGGAAGGCTCGGAGAAAAGGCCGCCATCCGGCGCAAGGAAGAGCACCGCATCGGTCGCGCCCGCTGGTGGCCAATGGGTCGACTCGATCCAGTGCCCGCCGTGGCGCCACCGCCCATCGTCGTCCCGGCGCGAATCACCGCCGCCCATCAGGTAGTAGCGCACCGGCGCGCGACCAGCCTGCATCGCGCGCTTGCCCAGCAGTACACGGTCGAACCAGTCGAGCCGCAGCGCGAGCGTGTCCACTTCCGGACTGTCGACCAGGTCCGCTCCGGACCCGAACGCCAGCTGGCCTGCAAAGCGCTGATGCCGGTCGCCATGCGTCCACGGACCTACCACCAGCGGGGCGCCCGCACCCTGCTGCTGGCGCAGCGCCTCCCACAGGTCGAGCGTGGCCAGTATCGACGTGTCGAACCATCCCGACAGGAGGAACGTGGGCACCTTCGCGATCGCATCGATCGCGCCTTTGCCGAACAGGCCCGGCCGCATCCACATCGGACCGAAGGCTTCGTTGCGCCAGTAGTCGACGATCTCCCGCTCGAGGACCGGCAGTCGGGCAATCGGCGAGCGGCCGTAGTCCCACGGACTACGGCGGAGCCACGCGGCGATGTCCTCGGCGTCGATCGCAGCGAGCAACTCGTCGTCGTCCCGCAGGACCGCGATTCGCCGTGCGTGCGCATAGGCCCAGGTGGCCTGTTTGAGATCGAAGGTCCCGCCCTGGCGCAAGCCGCTCCTGTGCGCGTCGAAGAAACCGCCGCAATCGAGGAACATGGCCGCCAGATGCCGTGGGGCCAGCGCCGCGGCGGCCAACTGCGCCTGGGACCCGTACGAAAATCCCATCGTGCCGATGCGCCCATCGCACCACGGCTGGCGTGCTATCCATGCCAGCGTGTCGAATCCGTCCTCCGCTTCGGCGACGTACTTCGTGAATTCGCCGTCGGAATCACCGCAACCGCGACAATCCTGCACGACCATGGCATAACCGCGCTCGACGAACGCGACTGCGAGCTCGTCGCGCGTGCGCGGAATCGCCTGACCTGGAGCGATCTCGGATTGGCCGGTCGATCGCTTCCCGTAGGGCGTGCGCTCGAGTATCGCGGGGACGCGTTCGGCATCGGACAGAGGACGGCTGATGTCGACACGCAGCCGGCAACCGTCGCGCATCGTCACCGCGACATTGCCCTCGAAGCCGATCGACGTGCCGGGCACAACCGCCCCATTCATGAAGTGGGCAGCGGCTCAGGATGCGCGTCGGGAGCGCGCACGATCGCAGCGGCAACGCGCCACCGCTGCTGCGCGAAGCTCGACGACTCCGTGGTCACACGCGCGAGACCGCTCCGGCTAGGGCTTCTGCGCAAGACCGTAGCCCAGCGTCATCTGGTCGCTGCGCGGCTTGAATGTCAACCCGGCCTTGGACGCCCATACGTTCACCTGGTAATGCAGCGGGATGATGGCATCCTCGCCGAACGCGATGGCCGCGGCCTCGCGGGCGAGGCGTGCTCCTTCGTCGAGATCGAACGTGCTCATCGAGGCGATGGTCAGCTGGTCGACTTTCGGATTCGAATAGCGGCCACGATTGGACGGTCCGTATCCCTTCGCGCTGTCGAACGTCATCAGTACGCCGCGAAGTCCGTGCGATGCGGTGCCCTGGGCGGAGCCCCAGGCGATGAAGAAGATGCTGAACTCCTGGGCCGACGCGCGCGTGAAGAACACGTTGGAAGGCATCGTTTCCACCTTCATCGAGAGCCCGATCTGCTCGAACATCTGCGCCACCGCCTGCGTGATGGCAGCGTCGGCGACGTAGCGGTTGTTCGGTCCGTGGATCGTCATCTGGAAGCCGTTCGGATAACCCGCCTCGGCAAGCAGTGCGCGGGCGCGCTTGGCATCATGGGGTGCGGGCTTCAGGTCCGGGTTGAAGCCGTGCATGCGCGGTGCCGCAAGTTGCCCCGCCGGAATACCGAGGCCGTAAAGCAGCCGATCGACGATCGCATCGCGGTTGATCGCGAGCGACAGCGCCTTGCGGACACGGGGATCGAGCAGCGGATTCCTGATCTCGCTACCGTCCTTGCCGCGGATGAACGGCGACCTCTCGCGCTGGGTGTCCATATGCAGATATGCCGCATAGACGTCCTCGATCTGCCAGAGCGCGAACTTCGGATTGCCTTTGAGTGTCTTGATCGCATCGGGTGGAACCGCATCGATCAGGTCGACGCTCCCCGCGAGCAGCGCCGCCATGCGCGACGCGTCATTGGGCATCGCGACCATGCTCAGTTGCCTGAAGCTCGCGGGGCCCGCCCAGTACTCGTCGTTGCGCACGAGCTCCAGCGTCCCGCCCGGCTTCCACGAGACGAATTTGTACGGACCGGTTCCGATCGTGGCCTTGCCGGAGTTGTAATCCGCGGTGACGGCATTGGTGCCGGCATGCTTCGAGACGATGGGAATCTCCGACAGGTCGTAGAGGATCTGGGGCGAATCGCTGCGCGTGACGATATCGATGGTCAGCGGATCGGGGCTCGTCGCCTTCTCGATCTGCGAGAGGAATTGCCCGAACGGCGCCGGGCTGTTCGGCACGTTGCGTGCGCGCTCGAACGTGAACAGCACGTCCTCCGCCGTGAAGGGTCGCCCATCGTGCCATTTGACGTTCGGCCGCAACTTGATTTCCCAGTTCCGCCCACCCTTGTGCGTCCAGCGGGTGGCGAGCGCAGGGGTCAGGTCGAGGTTCTCGTCACGCATGATCAGCGCGTCGAAGATCTGGTGTGCAGCCGCCTTCGAGGTGGCGACATAGGAGAAATGCGGATCCATGGACTGCGTCTCGGTGCGCAGTCCCACCACAGCCCGGTCCGCCGCCGATCCTGCCGCAGCGAACGTCAGCAGCGCGACTGCTGCGGCTCCTGCGAAAACTCGTATCGCGTTGCTCCTCATCGCTCGCCCCCCTCGTTGGTCTCGCGGGCGGAGATCCCGCCGGTGTCTTCCTGAACATGGGCCGCACGAATGAAGCGCTCGCGGCCGGCGTTGACATGGCTGCTGCCGAGCCTTCGTGCACTTTCGGGATCGCGCGCCGCGATCGCCTCGACGATCCGGCGATGTTCCTCGTTCGATTGCTTCATTTCGGTCACGCGGGCGAGTGAGCCGCGCCGGAACAGGTGCGCCTGGGTGACCAGGTCCTCGTTGAGCGCGCTTACCCGCGGACTGCCGGAGATGCCAACGAGCAACGCGTGGAACGACAGGTTCAACGCGTAGTACGTGTCGCCGTCCTCCGCGTTCGCCGCCGCAGCCATCGACTCGACCAGCTCCCGCAGCCGCGCGATCGCGGCGGCGTCGGCGCGCTCCGCCGCCAGCTCGCTGGCGAGGCCGGTGATGGCGGCACGGACGCGATACAGGTCGATCATGTCGTCGACATCGAAACGCCGCACGTAGGCGCCGCGATTCGCGATGACCGTCACCAGCCCCTTGCGCTCGAGGATGCGGATCGATTCGCGCACCGGACCGCGACTGACGCCGAGCTCCTGGGCGAGCGCGACTTCGTTGAGCCGCGCCCCAACGGCCAGCTCGCCGGCAATGACCTTCAGTTCCAGCCGTTCGGCAACCAGGTTGGCGAGCGTCTTTCCCTGATAGGCGCGGATCGGGTCTTGGAGATCGATGGTCATCGAGTAATCCCTCAGCAAATGTAAGCAGTTGCCTGTCAACTGTCAACATTATTGTTATGATTGCCCCGAAACCCTCACAACGAGCAGACGGTTGAGGCCATGCAATGGAGAACCGGCAGATGAACGACTGTGCAGGATCCGCCGCCACCACCGGCAAGAGCGAGGTCACGGCGCAATGCGCAAGCTTCATCGTGAACACAACGATGCAGGACGTGCCGTCGGTTGCCATGGGAATCGCTCGCCGCTGCATGCTGGATACCTGCGGGCTGTATGTCGCCGGACTGCACGAGGCGTCGACGCGGATCCTCGTCGAATTCGCGCGTCACGAAGGCGGGGCCGCGGAGACCTTGCTGCTGTCTGCCCGGGGCATCCGCGTTCCGGCCACCGCTGCCGCACGGGTGCTGGGCACTTCGGCCCATGCGCATGACTTCGACGACACCCAGGTCAGCAACGACCCGCGACACACGTACGGACTGCTCACGCATCCTTCTGCGCCGCCCCTTACCGCGGCACTGGCGCTGGCAAGCCGCCAGGGCGCGGAGGCGCGCTGGGGAGACTTCCTGCTCGCATTCCTGGTCGGCTTCGAAGTCGAATGCAAGATCGCGGAGTGGATGCCGGCGGAGCACTACCTGCGCGGGCACCACTCGTCAGGAACGGTAGGCACGTTCGGAGCCGTCGCCGCAGCCGCGAAGATTCTCCGGCTGGGTGAACAACAGGTGCGTGCGGCACTCGGCATAGCCGCGAGCCTGGCGGCGGGCATTCGCTGCAACTTCGGCACGATGACCAAGCCGCTGCACGTCGGGCGGGCGTCCGAGAACGGCGTCCTCGCCGCGTTGCTCGCCGCGCGCGGCTTCACCGCTGACCCTGACGCGCTCGACGGTCGCTGGGGATTTCCGACCGTGCTTGGCGGGGGCTTTGCAATGGACAAGATCAGCCAGGGATTCGGCCGCAGCTGGACCATCGTCGATCCGGGCGTCAGCATCAAGCCCTATCCCAGTGGAATCCTCACGCACCAGGCGATGGACGCGGCGCGCGCGCTCGTGGTCGAGCACGACATCGGGCCGGATGCCGTTGCGCGGATCGATTTCCATGCCGGCGACAACATCCTCAATCCCATTCGCTATCCCGTCGCCCGCAGCGGGCTCGAGGCCAAGTTCAGCATGCCTGCGCTCCTCACGATGATCGTGCTGTTCCGCGACGCATCGATTCACGCGTTCCGCGACGAGGTCGTGGGCAGCGACGATTTCCAGGCGATGCAACGCCGCGTGCACGTCCATCGCGACGAAGCGATCAACGCGCTGGGCTTCGACAGAATCCGCTCGCGCGTTCGGATCACGCTGGCCGATGGACGTGTCGTCGAGCGGGAGGCGGACCCTCGCTATCGGGGCGGCCCGCTGCTGCCGATGACGGACGCAGAAGTGCAGGCGAAATTCCACGCCTGCGTTGCCGGATTGATCGACGAGCCCGCCCAAGGCCGGTTGATCGACGTGCTCGACCCGGATGCCGCGCCACCCTTGGCCGATACCGTGATGGAGGCGCTCGCGCACGCACGCCTGCCCGGATGAGGTAGCGTGCAGCGACCCCGGCATCCGGCCATCGGCAGCGCCACCCTGCCCGGCCCCGGCGCGCATTCTGGCGCGGACCGGACCAGCTAGAACCGCGATGCCATGCCCTGCGGCTTGGGCGCGCTCTCGGTGGCGAGGTCC
>CAZUGY010000133.1:4002-10860 GCA_964620265.1 uncultured Alcaligenaceae bacterium | reverse complement strand
TACGAGTACCTGATCGGGCCGCTCGACACGATCAACATCATCGTATGGCGCAATCCCGAGCTTTCGATGGTCGTTCCGGTACGACCCGATGGCAAGATCACCGCCCCGCTGGTCGATGACCTCGTCGCGCAAGGCAAGACGCCCACGGCTCTGGCAAAGGAGTTGGAAAAGGCGCTTGGAAAATTCATCCGCGAGCCTGTCGTCACCGTGGTCGTCACCAACTTCGCCGGCCCTGTCAGCGAGCAGATCCGCGTGATCGGCGAGGCAGCGAAGCCGCAGGTCCTTCCGTACAGAAAGGGTCTGACGGTGCTCGATGTCATGATCGCCGTCGGCGGGCTGACGCCCTTCGCCGATGGCAACCGCGCCACGATCTCGCGCGGGGCCGAGGGCGGCAAGTCCTACAGCGTGCGCCTGCGCGATCTCGTCACCCGCGGTGAGATCGGCGCGAACGTCGAAATGCGGCCGGGCGACATCCTGATCATCCCGCAAAGCTGGTTCTGAGCGCGCGCCATGCGCGCATGGTGCCCCGGCAAGCCCGCTGAGAGCTTCTCGTGAGCGAAATTCTTCAAGCCGTCGTGGTTCGACTGCGCGGCATCTGGCATCGTCGCTGGATTGGAATGATCGTGGCGTGGGTTGCGGCGGCGATCGGCGTCGCGTTCGTGCTCAAGGTGCCCGACCGATACGAAGCCAGCGCGCGGCTGTACGTGGATACGCAATCGCTGCTGCGGCCGCTGATGGCAGGCATTTCCATCCAGCCCAATCTCGACCAGCAGGTCGGGCTCGTCAGCCGGACGCTCATCAGCCGGCCCAACGTCGAAAAGCTGGTGCGCATGGCCGACCTCGATCTCTCCTCGAAGAGCAAGGCGGGCAACGACGACGTTGTCGACTCCGTCATGAACCGCATCCAGTTGTCCGGAAATCCGAATAACAACCTTTACACCATCGCCTATCGTGATCCGAACCCCGAGCAATCGCGCAAAGTCGTGCAATCGCTCGTGACGATCTTCGTCGAGTCGAGCCTCGGCGACAAGCGCGAGGACACCGTCAATGCGGTCAAGTTCGTGGACGAGCAGATCAAGCGTTATGAGGCGGGCCTTCGTGCGGCGGAGGATCGCCTGAAGGAGTTCCGACTCAAGTACCTGGGCGTCTCGAGCACGGGAAACCAGGATTACTTCACGCGTCTCGCCACGCTCACCGATCAGGTGGCCGCCACTCGCCTGCAGCTTCGAGCTGCGGAGGAGTCGCGTGACTCGTACAAACGCGAGCTCGCGGGAGAAGCTCCCGTCCTGATGCCCGACGTGGGCACTGCGCCGCCGTCGAACAATTTGAGTGTTCCGGCGCTCGATGCGCGCCTGGCGACCCTCCAGTCCGAGCTCGACGTTCTCCGTCGCAAGTACACCGACGATCACCCGGACGTGACGGGCACGCGCCGCATCATCGAGCAGCTCGAGCAACAGCGCAAGCAGGAGATCGAGGCATTGGCGAAGGACGCGCCCCGGGGGGAGCCGGCATCCGTCGATCGCAACCCGGTGTATCAACAGCTCAAGGTCGCGCTCGCCTCCGCCGAGGCCAATGTCGCGTCGCTGCGCTCGACCCTGGCATCGCAGGAAGCGCAGATGTCGCGGCTTGTTGCGTCTGCCCGCCTCGTGCCACAGGTCGACGCCGAGTTTGCCCAGCTGAACCGCGATTACGACACGCAGAAGAAAACGTACGAGGCGCTGCTCGCGCGGCGCGAGTCGGCGGCACTTGGCGAAGGAGTCGCGGATGCGGGCGGCACTCGCTTCAGGGTCATCGATCCACCGCGGGTTTCACCGACCCCGGTATTCCCCGGCCGTGCCGTCCTGCTCGCACTCGCGTTCGTGGGTGCCTTGCTTGCCGGTTTCGCCGGGGCCGCGGTCGTCAACGAGATATTGCCGACCGTGCATGATTCGCGCACGTTGGCGACCATCAGCAATCGGCCGGTCGTGGGGATGCTGACAATGTTTCCGAGCGCCGCGATGAGACGCCTTCGACTCATATCGAACGTTCTGTTTGCCGGCGCGGCCGGCACTCTTGTCGCCGCATATGCCGGCGTGTTCGCATTCACGTTCCTGCTGGGACGGTCCTTATGAAAAAGAACAAGTGAGCACGATCGAGCAGGCGGCGAAGCGGCTGGAAGAGATGCGCCGCGCGGTCGCCGAGCCCGATGCGGCCGACGCTGGAAACGCCGCGGCGCCCCTCGATGCGGTGCCGACGCCGGAAGCCGTCGTTCGCGGAATGCCCGCGCGCGCGATGCAGACGCGGTCCGCGCTCGCGGGCTCGCCAGGACTGGAACCGACGAGGCGGACGACACCGTTCGGTCAGCCCACGCGCCCGCGTCTCGAGATCGACTTCGCGGCGTTGAAACGCAAGGCCTTCCTCACTCCCGACGCACCGCAATCACCGCTTGCCGACGAGTTCCGCATCATCAAGCGGCCGATCATGCGCAATGCGCTCGGGCCGGCGAAGGTCCACAACGGCAACCTCGTGATGGTGACCAGTTCGCTGCCGGGCGAAGGCAAGACGTACACCGCCGTAAACCTCGCGATAAGTGTCGCCATGGAATACGACACGTCGGTGATCCTGGTCGACGGCGATGTCGCTCACCCGGACATTCCGAACATCCTCGGTTCGCCCGCCGAGCTCGGGTTGCTCGAGCTCCTCACCAACGGCAGCCTTGCGATCAACGACGTGCTCGTGCCCACGAACGTCGAGAATCTCGCGATCCTCCCGGCGGGCGCGCAGCAAGGGCGTGCGACCGAGCTCCTCGCGAGCGCCCAGATGCAGAGGAAGCTCGATGAGCTGTCGGCGCGTTACGCGGATCTCGTGATCATCTTCGATTCGCCGCCGCTGCTGCTGACAACGGAAGCGCGCGAGCTCGCGACGCACATGGGGCAGGTCCTCATGGTCGTCGGCGCCGACAGCACGCAACAGCACGCGGTCAAGATGGCCCTTACCGCGATCGAGAAGTGCGACATCGTCCTCATGCTCCTCAACAAGGCTGCCAAGAGCGATATCGGGTCTTATGGTGGGTATTACCGATATGGGAAGCACCGAGGTTGAGATTCTGGCGCACCGATGCGCGGCGCCCGTAACTCGTGCACCTATGAAAAGGTCCCGATTGGTATTCCGCAGGCGCGCCGCGTGGCTTGGCGCCATCTGTTCGGCCCTGGCGGCGGGCTTCGCCAGCGGCCAGACAGGGCCCTACACGCCGCAAGGCCCGGGGTTGGCCGGGTCCGTGTCTTCCACACCAGCCACGACCTCGGCGCGGGAGGCGTTGGGCACCCCTGGGGATACGCGGCCGTCGTTCTGGTCGGCATCGATCGGATTGCAGGAAACCTATACCAACAACGTCAATCTCCATCCGTCCAACGTCGCGCAGTCGGCGTGGGTGACGGAGATCACGCCGTTTCTCGGAGTCAGATATCTCGGGCCGCGCGCGAGCCTGGTGGGAGACGTATCGTTGCCGGTCGTGATCTATGCCCCGTCCGACGTCGCGGGCAACCAGGTCTACCCGACGGTGAACCTGCTCGGCGATGTGACGCTTGTCGACAACTTCCTGTTCCTCGAAGGTGCCGTCAACGTTGCACAGCAATTCTTCAGCCCCTTCGGATCGCAGCCAGCAAGCCTGGTCAATCCTACGGCCAACCGCTATCGCAGCACCGTCTACCGCATCAGCCCATTCATCAAGGGAAGCACGAGCAACGGGACTGACTACGAGCTTCGCAACGACAACGTCTGGACGAATCTCAGCGGCGCACCCATCGACACCAACAACGCGCATTACACGAATATCAGAGGCAACGTCACCAACACGCAGACCACGCTCGGCTGGAGAGCGTCGCTCGATTACTCGGATGTGCAATTCGACAACGATCAGCCGGCGACGGTTACCCAACTCTACCGCGGCACGGGCATCTACGCGGCCACGCCGTCGCTTCAGCTTTCGGCGAGCGCAGGCTGGGAGGACAACGACTTTCAGTTCACGAGCTCGCAGAACGCCATTTACGGCGTCGGCTTCGTCTGGCGCCCGACGCCAGTGACGCGAGCGGTCGGTGACCTGGAGCACCGCTATTTCGGCGCGGCATACCAGTTCACCTTCGAGCATACGACGCCGCTTTCGCAATGGCGCCTGAACGCCTCGCGCGACGTTTCGACCTATCCGCAACAGATCGCCTCGTTGCCGGTGGGCATCAACGTCGCGAGCTTCCTGAACGCGTTGTTCCTGCCGGCGATCGGCGACGCCACTCGACGCCAGCAGGTCGTGGACCAGCTCATGCGCGATCGTGGTCTTCCTGCCACGCTGTCCGGTCCGGTGAATCTGTATTCGAACCAGACCCTGCTTAAGCAGAGTTACGCCGCTTCGGTTTCGCTTGTCGGAGCCCGCAACACGATCCTCTTCTCGGCATTCTGGCTGAAGAATCAACCGATTACGGCTACGGGCGATTCCTTGCCCCCGTTGTTGAGCCTCGGCAACGACAACACGCAGACCGGGGGCACCGTCGTCTGGACTTACAGGCTCACGCCAAACGTCAACTTCGTGTCGTCAGTGGAGGGACTTCGCACGGTCGACAATGGAGGCGCCGGCGGCTCGCTTCTGGGAGGAACCACGCGGGGCGCAGCCGTGCGCCTGGGAATCTCCTCGCCGCTCACAGCGCAAACCACGCTCTACGCGGGTGCGCGCTACCAGACGCAACAATCCGACGTGGCGCAGGACTACAACGAGACCGCCGGGTTCGTCGGTTTGACGTACACGTTCAGGTAACCGGATGTACGAAACCTACTTTCACCTGAGCGGCAAGCCGTTCCAGCTCAATCCCGATCCTTCGTTCTACTTCGGGAGCCGGGGTCACAAGCGTGCCTTCGCTTACCTCGAGTACGGCCTGTACCAGAGCGAAGGCTTCATCATCATCACCGGCGAGATCGGTGCGGGCAAGACGACGATCGTGCGCAGCCTGCTCGAGCAACTCGATGCGGCAAAGGTCGTCGCCGCGCAGCTTGTAAGCACGCAGCTCGAGGCGGACGACCTGCTGCGCGCAGTTGCGATGGCGTTTGGCGTGCCGGCGCTCGGGGTCGACAAGGCGACGATTCTCGCCTCGCTCGAGTCGTTCCTCGGCAAGGTCACGGCCGAGGGCAGGCGCGCATTGCTGATCGTCGACGAGGCGCAGAATCTGTCGCCCCGCGCGGTCGAGGAGCTGCGCATGCTGTCGAACTTCCAGCGTGGCGACCAGGCGTTGTTGCAGAGCTTCCTCGTTGGCCAGCCGGAATTGCGGGACCTCATGCAGAGCCCGCAGATGCAGCAACTGCGCCAGCGTGTCATCGCCTCGTATCATCTCGGACCCCTCGACAGCTCGGAGACGCAGGGCTATATCGAGCATCGGTTGCGCCACGTCGGCTGGACGGACGATCCCAGCTTCGACCCGGCGTGCTTCCTGTCCATCCATGAAGCGACCGGCGGCATTCCACGGCGGATCAACACGCTGTGCAACAGGCTGCTGCTGGCGGCCTTCCTGAGCGAGCGCCATGAGCTGGTCGCCGACGACGTGCACGCAATCGTCGACGAGCTCAAGGAAGAGCTCGGTGCGGAGGGACCCCTTTCCTCCGTTCGCGTGGCCCCGGGAGCGCCGCGTGTCGATCGCCTGTCGACCAGGTCGGATGCCGCGTCGCTGCACATGCACTTCGATCACATCGAAGAGCGGATCGAGCGCCTCGAGAAAACCGTGGCGGCGGCCGTCGACCTGCTGCATCGCTTGCTTCACCCGGAAAAGGCGACCAAGCCGGCCAATCCCGGGAGCCCGCGCTGATGAACGGATACGTCGGACCGATGGGGCCGCTTGCATGCGTGGTTGGCGCAAGGCCCAATTACATGAAGATGGCGCCGCTTTTGCGCGCATTCGCCGCCCATGCCGGCCTTCCAGAGTCCGTGCTCGTACACACCGGCCAACACTACGACGTCGCGATGAACGAGCGATTGTTCACGGACCTCGAGCTGCCCGCCCCCGACATCAATCTCGAGGCCGGCTCTGGCTCGCACGCGGTGCAGACAGCCGAGATCATGCAACGATTCGAGCCGGTGCTCGACCGGCTGGGTCCGTCTTGCGTGATCGTCGTCGGCGATGTGAACTCGACCCTCGCCTGCAGTCTCGTCGCGACCAAGAAGGCGGTTCGCGTCGTGCACATCGAAGCCGGGCTGCGCAGCTTCGATCGTGGCATGCCCGAAGAGATCAACCGGGTGCTCACCGACCAGATCGCGGACCGCCTGTACACGACCGAGCGCGCAGCGGAAGCCAACCTGGCGCGCGAAGGCATACCCGCGGAGCGCATCAAGTTCGCCGGCAATGTGATGATCGATTCGCTCCTGCAGCATCGGAAGCGCGCGGTCGCGCCGGCCACGACCCTCGCCAACGAAGGGATCGATCCGGGCTTCGTCGATTCGAGCGCGGGATACGGCGTCGTGACGCTGCACCGGCCCTCGAACGTGGATGACCCTCGCGCCTTGCGCGAGTGCCTCGTGCTGCTGGCCGAAGCTGGCCGTCGTTTGCCGTTGATCTGGCCGATGCATCCGCGCGCCCGCCGCAACATCGAGGCGGCCGGGCTGTGGCCGCAATTGACGGCATCGCGTGTCGCAGTCCTGCCGCCGCAAGGCTACCTGGAAATGCTCGGGCTGCTCGCCAACGCGCGAATGGCACTCACCGACTCCGGCGGCATTCAGGAAGAAACCACCGCGCTCGGCGTTCCCTGTCTCACGATGCGCGACAACACCGAGCGACCGATCACCCTGGAGCAGGGAACGAACACGCTCGTGGGTCGAGATGCCGGGCGAGCGCAGGAATGCCTCGA
>CAZUGY010000133.1:0-3902 GCA_964620265.1 uncultured Alcaligenaceae bacterium | reverse complement strand
AGGGAACGAACACGCTCGTGGGTCGAGATGCCGGGCGAGCGCAGGAATGCCTCGATGCGATCCTCGCCCATGGCGGCAAGCGCGGCCAGGTCCCGGAGCTCTGGGACGGTCATGCGGCGGAACGCATCGCAGACGACCTTGCTGGTTGGCTCGATCACGCGAACGCCCAGTCGGAAGCGGTGAGCGCATGAGACCGAAGGACCGCTCCGAGGGCGAATCAGCCCCGAATTGCATCGCGCGGAGGGTAGTCCAGTGAGCCGCGAGGAGGGTGCCATCGTCAATGCAATGACGATCGACGTCGAGGACTACTTCCAGGTCTCGGCGTTCGCGCCCTACATCGATCGCGCGCGCTGGGACAGCATCCCGTGCCGCGTCGAAGCCAATGTGGAGCGCATTCTCGGTTTGCTCGATGAAGCCGGTGCGCATGCGACGTTCTTCACCCTGGGATGGTTGGCCGAGCGATATCCGGCGCTGGTTCGCCGCATCGCCGACGCTGGCCACGAGCTCGCGAGCCACGGCTACGGGCACCTGCGCGCCACCGAGCAGGGGAGGGGGGAGTTTCTGGCGGACATCAGGCTCGCCAAGGCGATCCTCGAGGACGTGTCGTCGCGGGCGGTTTGCGGGTACCGGGCTCCGAGCTTCTCCGTCGGGCCGACCAACCCGTGGGCATTCGATTGCATCGCGGAGGCCGGATACCGCTACAGCTCGAGCATCTATCCGATCCGCCACGATCATTACGGCGTTCCCGATGCGCCGCGCTTCGCGCACGAGGTGCGTCCGGGATTGCTGGAAGTGCCCGTGGCGACGATGCGCGTGCTGGCGCGTAACTGGCCGGCCGGCGGGGGCGGGTACTTCAGGCTCATGCCCTATTCGTTGTCTCGATGGTTCCTCGACCGGGTCAACGCCGTGGATGGAAAGCCCGCCACGTTCTACGTGCATCCGTGGGAGTTCGATCCCGAGCAGCCACGGGTGGCGGAGGCGAGCGCCAAGGCGCGTTTTCGCCACTACCTGAACCTCGAGCGAACCGGCGGTCGCATGCGCCGGCTGCTGGCGGACTTCCGCTGGGACCGGGTGGATCGGGTGTATCCCGGTGCTGCGCCATGACAGACGTCGTCTACGAGCTGCCTGCACAGGAGGTCGAGGCGATTGCCGAAGTGCGCGTGAGATCGTTCACCGGCGGCGACGCGCAGCGCTGGGACGCCTTCGTCGCTCGTTGCCCGGACGCCACGTTCTTTCACAGGAGCGGTTGGCGCAGCATCATGGAGCAAACGTTCCACCACCGTGCCCATTACCTCCTTGCCGAACGAGGGCAAGCGGTCGTGGGGGTATTGCCTCTCGCCGAAGTGAGGAGCCGGCTCTTCGGCGATGCGCTCGTATCCCTCCCGTTCTGCGTCTACGGCGGCCCCGTCGCCAGCGATCGCGCGGCCAGCGATGCGCTGGTCGACGCTGCAGGCGAGCTCGCACGAACGCTTCGCGTGCCGTACCTCGAGCTTCGCAATCGACAGCAGCTGCGCCCGGACTGGCCGCGGCAGGAGCTCTACGTCACGTTCCGCAAGGAGCTGCTTCCGGATCCGGAGGCCAATCTCGCCGCCATCCCGCGCAAGCAGCGCGCGATGGTGCGCAAGGGCATGAAGCATGGACTTCGCAGCGAGATCGACGACACGCCCGATCGCTTCTTCGCCCTCTACGCCGACAACATGCATCGCCATGGAACGCCTCCCATGTCGCTTGCGTATTTCAGGCGACTGATGCAAACGTTCCAGGGCGACTGCGAAGTGCTGACGGTGGTCGAGGACGGCGGGCGCGCCGTCAGCAGCGTCATGAGCTTCTATTTCGGCGACGAGGTGCTGCCGTATTACGCCGGCGACTGCGTCGAAGCGCGTGACCTCGCCGCCAATGACTTCAAGTACTGGGAGCTCATGCGCCGTGGCTGCGAGCGGGGCTTGCGGGTGTTCGACTACGGCCGCAGCAAGCGCGATACCGGGTCGTTCGCGTTCAAGCACAACTGGGGGTTCACGCCAACGCCGCTCGCCTATGAATTCCTCCTTCTCGGTCGTGACGAGGTGCCGCAGAACAACCCGCTGAATCCGAAGTACCGCGCCATGATCGCGCTCTGGAAGCGGATGCCTCGGTTCGCCGCGAACGCGATCGGCCCGCACATCGTCCGGGGCCTCGGCTGAAGAGCCGTCGTTGCCGTGGAGTCCATCCTCTATCTCACACACCGGATCCCGTTTCCCCCCAACAAGGGCGACAAGGTCCGCTCGTTCAACCTGCTCCGATTTCTCTGCAAACGGTACGAGGTGCACCTCGGAACGTTCGTCGACGACCCGGCGGACTTCGCATATGTCCCGCAGGTCGAAAAGATGTGCGCGTCGCTCGAGGCGATCACGCTGCGTCCGGTCCTCGCGCGCCTGCGAAGCGCCGTCGGCTTGTGGACGGGCGAGGCGCTGACGTTGCCGTACTACCGCAGCGCGGTCCTGGAACAGTGGATCGAGCAGGTCCTGGCCGAGCACGCCATCTCGAAGGCCGTCGTGTTCTCGTCGGCCATGGCACAGTATGTCCTGGGACGTCGCGAGCTGCGACTGGTCGTCGATTTCGTCGACGTGGACTCCGCCAAATGGGATCAATACGGCCGCTCGCGGCCCTGGCCCTTGGCCGCCATCTACGGCCGCGAGGGTCGCCGCCTTCTTGCGTTCGAGCGCGCCGTTGCCGCTCGTGCCCAGGCGAGCGTGTTCGTGACCGAGGCAGAAGCAAGTCTTTTCTGCAAGCTTGCGCCCGAGTGTGCCCGGACAGTCCACTACGCGCAGAACGGGGTCGACACGGACTACTTCGCGCCGGACCCGAGCCGCGCGAGCCCATTTTCGCCCAACGAAGAGGCGATCGTCTTCACGGGCGCGATGGATTATTGGCCGAACGTCGATGCCGTGACGTGGTTCGCGAGCGAGGTGATGCCCGAGATCGTAGCGAGGCGGCCGAGTGCGCGGTTGTACGTAGTGGGCATGCAGCCTGCCCCCGCCGTGATGGCGCTGGATCGGGACCCGAGCATCACGGTGACCGGCCTCGTGCCCGACACGCGGCCTTATTTGCAGCACGCGCGCGTGGTCGTGGCACCGTTGCGCGTCGCGCGCGGCATGCAGAACAAGGTGCTGGAAGGCATGGCGATGGGCCGTCCGGTTGTCGTATCCGCCGGGGCCGCCGAGGGAATCGACGCGGCAAACGGCGTCGATTTCGAGGTCGCGTCGGACGCCTCCCAATTCGCAACACAATCACTGGCGCTCATGGACGACGAGCCAAGGAGCCGCCGCATGGGGGAGTCCGCGCGCGCGCGCGTGATCGCCGTCTATTCCTGGTCGGCAAACCTGCTGCCGTTCGCGTCGCTGCTCGAAGGCGAACCCGCCGGCCTGGCAGCTGCCGGTTAAGCGCGCCTCGCCATGTCGAACTTTTCCATGCACGACGACCGCGAGATCCAGCAGATGTTCGCCGGGCGCGACTCCGCCTCGCGGTTGACACCGACATGGATCGTCGTCCTGCTGATCGCATGGGTACTCGTTACCTACGCGCCGACCACCTGGTCGATGATCACGATATGGGAGCGTTCGGACACCTTCGCCCACGGGTTCCTGGTGATCCCGATCGTGCTGTACCTTCTGTGGCGAAATCGTGCGGTGACCGATGCTCTCGTGCCGCGGCCATGGTTGCCCGCCCTCGCGGGGATCCTGGCTGCCGGTGCTGTATGGTTCGTCGCGTCTCGCCTGCGAGTGAACAGCGCTGCGCAATTCGCGATGATTGCGACGATACCCCTGGCCGTCTGGGCGGTGCTGGGAACGGCCGCGTTACGCCTGCTCGCCTTTCCCCTTGCGTTCCTGTTCTTCGCGGTTCCTTTCGGCGAGTTCCTGATGCCG
>CAZUGY010000132.1:0-11040 GCA_964620265.1 uncultured Alcaligenaceae bacterium | reverse complement strand
AAGGCCGGGGATGCCGCGCAGTCATTGCGTCTGTCCATCGCCCGGCCGTGGAGTTCCAGGTGGAAGCCTTCCTCGTATCGACTGGTGTCGTGGCGCTCGCCGAGATCGGCGACAAGACGCAGCTCCTGGCCTTCGTGCTCGCCGCGCGGTTTCGCCGCCCGTGGCCCATCGTCCTCGGCATCCTCGTGGCCACGCTGGCCAACCATGCCTTCGCGGGCGCGCTCGGCACGCTCATCGTCGACGTCGTGTCGCCGCTCGTGCTGCGCTGGGTGCTCGGGCTCTCGTTCCTCGCGATGGCCGCGTGGACGCTCGTTCCCGACAAGCTCGACGCCGCTGCGGTGCGCACGCAATGGGGCTCCACCGGCGCCTTCGTGTCCACGCTGATCGCCTTCTTCCTGGCGGAGATGGGCGACAAGACGCAGATCGCCACCGTGGGCCTCGCGGCGCGCTACGACGCTTTCTTCGCGGTGGTGGCAGGCACCACGCTCGGCATGATGATCGCCAACGTGCCGGCAGTGATCGTGGGCGACCGCCTCGCGACCCGGATGCCGGTGCGGCTCGTGCACGGCGTCGCGGCGGCCATCTTCGCGGTGCTGGGATTGCTGATCCTGCTCGGAGTGGGCGCGTCGCTCGGGTTTTGACGCCGACGCGTGGGCGTCACGCTCAGCGGCTTGCGAATCGCGGCGGGTGGCGTCCGAGCGCACCCGCATCGATGGTGAATCGCGGCGCGATGCCGTCGATGCGGCCCGCGAGCGGGACCCGGTTCACCGCGCCCCACGCCGTGCGCGCAGGCACCTTCGCCGCGGCCTCCACCGTGACGTCAGCGCGCGGCGCCACGGCCGCGACCGACTTCACCACGTTGGCCGCGCCCACGAGCGAGCCACGCACATCGCTCGCTTTGCCCACGCGCACGAGGCGCGTGAGCGCGCGGCAGGCGCCGGCGGCCAGCAGGTGGCCCGTCCCGTGGTCGAGCGCCTGGCAGGGCAGCGGCACCGGTGCATCGCGCGCGGCGGCCTGCGCACCGGCGGCGGCGATGCCCGTGCTCATCTGCACGAGGCTGTCGAAGCCGCGGCGATCGCGCCACGGCCCGGCCCAGCCGTAGGCATCGTGCGCGACGACGACGAGCGCCGGATTGATCGCGTGCAGGCCGCCCGGCCCGAAGCCGAGCTTCCCCAGCGCGTCGGGCCGCAAGCCGCAGAAGATCACGTGCGCCTCCGCCAGGAGCTCGGTGAAGCGGCGGCGATCGCCGGCCTCCGCGAGGTCGAGCGCGGCGCACTGCTTGCCGGCGGTCGTCTCGGGCAATAGGGCGGGTACCTCCGCGAACCCTGGCGGATCGATGCGCAGCACGTGGGCGCCGTAGCCGGCAAGATAGCGCGTGGCCACGGGGCCTGCGATCACGCGCGTGAGGTCGAGGACGCGGATGCCGGCGAGCGGCAACGCGTCCGCGGATCGCGCCAGCGGAGGCAGCGCAGCGCCGGGGAGGCTGCGCGGTTCGAGCAGGCGGACCGGACGCTCCGCGCGTGTGGCCGTCCCCGCAGGGAGGCCTGCCCACTGCGCGTCGGTGCGCATCACGGCCGCGCAGCCGCCGGCGGCCACGACGGCCGCCTCGAGCGCGTCGCCCTGCCACGTCGCGACCCTGGTGGCCACGGCCTCGCGCTGCGCGGGCACGCCCAGCACCGCCAGCGCCGCGGCAAGGTGATAGGGATAGTTCGTGTGCAGCCGGATCCAGCCGTCGGCGGTGCGATAGTCGCCGGCCACGGGATCCCAGATCGGTGGATAGTCCCAGTCGATCGCCTCGACCAGCGCTTCGCAGCGGAACGCCGCCGAGGCCGCGAGCCGCTCCACGGTGACCGCGGCAGGCGCGACGCCGGGTCCGCTGCGCGCGGCCCCGAGCTCGGCCACCGCCAGTGCGGCACAGGCGACCGTCGCGCTCGCAAAGCCCGTCACATCGTAGCGCGACGGCAGGATGGCGGCCGCCCCCTCGAGCCGCAGCGTGGCGAGCGCGCGCGGGTCGCCGTCGAGATCGTTCCAGAAGGCCGCGGCGAGCGCGCGGGCATGGTCGTCGGGTGCGGGCATGGGAGCGTGGGCCGGGGGGATCGTGCGCAGGATCGATTGTATTGTCCATGCGCGGCACCCATGCGACACTCGGGGTTTGCCTATCACCCGTCGAGGTTCCCTCATGGCACTCACCCGTATCGTCTCCCGCACCCTCCTGGCCGGCCTCGTGGCTGCCACGGCCGTGGGCACATCGCTTGCACAGGACATCAAGTTCTTCCGCATCGGCACCGGCGGCACCGCCGGCACCTACTACCCCATCGGCGGCCTGCTCGCCACGGCGATCTCCAATCCGCCGGGCTCGCGCGCCTGCGCCGACGGCGGCAGCTGCGGCGCGCCGGGTGTCGTGGCCACCGCGGTGGCGTCCAATGGCTCGGTGGCCAACATCAACGGCATCCAGTCGGGCCAGCTCGAGTCGGGCTTCACGCAATCCGACGTCGCCTACTGGGCCTACACCGGCACCGGCGTCTACGACGGCAAGCCCAAGGTCACCGACCTGCGCCTCATCGGCAACCTGTATCCGGAGACCATCCACCTCGTCGCGCGCAAGGGCGCCAACATCAAGAGCGTGGCCGATTTGAAGGGCAAGCGCGTCTCGCTCGACGAGCCGGGCTCCGGCACGCTGGTCGATGCCCGCATCATCCTGGGCGCCTACGGCCTCACCGAGAAGGACGTCGTGGCCGAGTACCTCAAGCCCAACCAGGCCGGCGACAAGATGAAGGACGGCGGCCTCGATGCGTTCTTCTTCGTGGGCGGCTATCCCACGAGCGCGATCGCCGAGCTCGCCTCCGCGGGCGGCGGCGTGGACCTCGTGCCCGTGGCGGGTCCCCAGATCGACAAGATGCGCCAGCAATACGGCTTCTTCTCTCCGGACACGATCCCCGCCAATACCTACAAGGGCATCGGCGAGGTGAAGACGATCGCCGTGGGCGCGCAGTGGGTCACCTCCGCCAAGCAACCCGATGCGCTGATCTACGAGATCACCAAGGCCGTGTGGAACGACAATACGCGCAAGCTCCTGGACAGCGGCCACGCCAAGGGCAAGGCCATCACCAAGGCCAGCGCCACCGAGGGCGCGGGCATCCCCTTCCATCCGGGCGCGGAGAAGTTCTACAAGGAAGCCGGGCTGCTGAAGTAATACGGCAGTCTTTCGTACCAGGCGGGGCCGGAGCGCGCGCAACCGGCCCCGTTTTCTTTGGGGCTTCAGCAGCGGGAGCAGGCGGGCATGCAGGAAATTCCAATCGACAAGGCACGCGAGCTCGAGGAGAAATTCGATCCCGAGATGCGCTTCCGGCCGGTGTGGCACCCCGCGGCGCTGATCGTCACCGCGCTCCTCATCGTCCTCTCCTGCTTCCACTACTACACGGCGGGCTTCGGTCTCCTGCGCGAGACCACGCACCGCGGCACGCACATGGCGTTCGTGCTGTCGCTCATCTTCCTCGTGTTTCCGCTGCGCAAGGTGATGCTCGAGCATCCGCCGCGGCCTGGCGTGCTGGCGCCGGGCGGCGTCCCGCTGTACGACTGGGCCTGCGCGATCCTGATCGCCATCGCGGCGCTCTACATCCCCTACGTCTTCGACGATCTCGCCTTCCGCGTGGGCAATCCCACGGACATCGACGTGTGGATGGGCACGATCCTCGTGGTGCTGATGCTCGAGGCCACGCGCCGCAGCATGGGCTGGCCGCTGCCGATCATCGCGCTGCTGTTCATGGCCTATGCGCTGTGGGGCTCCTGGTTCCCGGGGCTGCTCAAGCACTCGGGCGCGTCGTGGCCGGCACTCGTCAATCACCTGTACCTCACGAGCCAGGGCATCTACGGCATCGCGATCGGCGTGGTGGCAACCTATGTCTTCCACTTCGTGCTCTTCGGCGTGCTCGCCACGGCGATCGGGCTCGGGCAGCTCTTCATCGACATCGCGTCGTCGATCGCGGGTCGCTTTGCCGGGGGACCGGCGAAGGTGTCGGTGTTCGCCTCGGCGCTGTTCGGCATGCTGTCGGGATCGTCGGTGGCCAATGCGGTGACCGTGGGCTCGCTCACCATCCCCGCGATGATCCGGCTGGGCTATCCGCGCCACTTCGCGGGCGGCGTGGAAGCGGCAGCGTCCACCGGGGGGCAGATCACCCCACCCATCATGGGCGCGGCGGCCTTCCTCATGATCGAGTTCCTGAACCTGCCCTACTCGACGATCATCATCGCGGCGATCGTCCCGGCGTTCATGCACTTCTTCGGCGTGTTCATGCAGGTGCACTTCGAGGCCAAGAACAAGGGGCTGCGCGGCCTCACGAAGGAGGAGCTGCCCGACCTGCCGAAGACGCTGCGCGCGAACTGGCCCACGCTGATCCCGCTGGTGCTGCTCGTGGGCATCATCGTCAACGGCAACACGCCGTACCTCGCGGCGTTCACCGGCATCAGCTCGTGCATCCTCGTGGGGCTCTTCACCGCGCGCACGGGCACCACGCTGCGCCAATACGCGGTGCTCATCGCCCTGCACGCGGTGCTGGTCGCCATCATCACGCGCACGTTCGGGGATCACGGCATGTGGGTGTTCCTGGCCATGGTGGTCGCGGTCCCGTTCCTGCACCGGGCGCTCGGGCTGCCGTCGCGCATCGGTCGCACGGCGATCGTCGCGGCCTTCGAGCTCGGGGCCAAGTACGCCCTGGCGGTGGGCGCGGCCGCGGCGACCGTAGGCATCGTGATCGGCGTGGTCACGCTGACCGGCGTGGGCTTCAAGATGTCGTACATCGTGACCTCGGCCGCGAGCACGCTCGCCTCGGGCGTGGCGGCCTTCCTGCCCACCGGCTGGACCAACCTGCAGGCGCTGACGCTGGTGGCCGCGCTGGTGATGACGGGCCTCGTGTGCATCCTCATGGGCTGCGGCATTCCCACCACCGCCAACTACATCATCATGGTCACCGTGGCGGCGCCCACGCTGGTGCTGCTCGGCGTGCAGCCGATCGTGGCGCACTTCTTCGTCTTCTACTACGGCGTGCTGGCGGACATCACGCCGCCGGTCGCGCTCGCGGCCTACGCCGCAGCGGGGATGGCGGGCTCGGATCCGTTCAAGACGGGCAACACGGCTTTCCGCCTGGGCTTGGGCAAGGTCCTCGTGCCGTTCGTGTTCGTGTTCGCGCCGTCGCTGCTCATCATGGTCAACAATTTCTCGTTGCAGGAGTTCGTGCTGGCCTTCGTCGGCTGCATCCTGGGCATCACGGTGCTGTCGGCCGCGCTGTCGAAGTACATGTTCGCGCCCATGCGGGGGTGGGAGCGGGTGCTGTGTCTCGTGGCGGCCATCCTGATGATCGCGCCGGAGCTCGTGAGCACGCTGGTGGGCGCGGCGTTGATGGTGCCCGTGGTGGTGGCGCAGCTGGCACGGTGGAGAAGGCGCCCCGCGACCTGAAGGCGGTCTTCATTCCGCCAGCGTAACCGGGGCGCCGCTCCTTGCGCTCGCAGCCAGGGCATCGAGCGTGAGCGCGATGTCGACGGATTCCGCGGGCGTGGCGCCGGTCCACGCGGCCCAGCCGTCACGCACGAGGTCGTGAAAGGCCTCCGCTTCGGCCAGGAACCCGCTCGCCGCGGTCGTCTCGATGATCTCGCGGCGGGCGTCCCAGCCGGTGCCGTGCCGCACTTCGAGCAGCGGCGGAAAGGTCGGTCCCGTGTCGTTGTAGTAGGTCGTGGCAAGGCTGCCGGCGTCACCCGCGACGAAGGCGTGACGATGGCGCGCCGTGGCGAACGTACAGGAGACCTGCGCCAGCGCCCCGTCGGCGAACTCGAGCGTGCCGAGGGTGGTGAGATCGACGCCCGATTCGGCCCAGCGCGACATCGCCTGCACGCGCACCGGCCGCGTCCCCAGCACCGTGCGCACGAAACTCACGGGGTAGGACCCCGCATCCATGATCGCCCCGCCGGCGAGTTCCGGCTGCATGCGGATGTTCTGCATGTCGGAGAGGGGAAA
This sequence comes from uncultured Alcaligenaceae bacterium, assembly GCA_964620265.1. GTDB lineage: Bacteria > Pseudomonadota > Gammaproteobacteria > Burkholderiales > Casimicrobiaceae > VBCG01. The sequence goes on along the minus strand of CAZUGY010000132.1, from coordinate 5,033 downwards.
GCCGAAGGACGCCTGGACCAGTCGCAGGTTGCCGAGCGCGCCGGTGGCGAGGACCTCGCGCATCCGGATCGTTTGCGGCTGCGCCCGGTACGGATAGCCCTCGACGACCGCCACGCCGTTGCGCTCCGCGGCCGCGAAGATCGCGCGCGCCTCGGCCGCGTTGGCGGCGAGGGGCTTCTCGCAGAGCACGTGCTTGCCGGCATCCGCGGCCTCGATCGCCCAGCGCGCATGCAGGTTGTTGGGCAGGGGTACGTAGACCGCGTCGATCTCGCGGTCGGCCAGCAGGTCCTCGTACGACGCGTGGACCCGCGGGATCGCGAGGGACTGCGCGAACTCTCGCGCCCGGTCGCCGTCGCGGCTGGCGACGGCCGCCACCACGACCTTGCGGGAAGGGCGCACCGCGTCGACGAAGAGCCGTCCGATCCTGGCGGCGCCGAGGATGCCCAGGCGAACGGGCGAATGCTGCACGAGTTTCATGAAGGTCGATCCGATGAGGGCGGAAGCGGCTGGCCGGTTCCGGAGATGTCGGGAATGGGCGCGGTCACTGCCCCGGCCACTGCGCGTGCGCGCTCCGGGGCCGATTCGCGCTGGGGGCGGCCCGGCGCGCTCAGGTGACCCACCAGTCGCCCTCGAGCATCTGGGTGACGCAGTCCCGGATATGGATCGCGGTCACCTCCTGGGCGGATTGCCAATCCCGGGCGAGTGCGCACTCGAGCAGCCGGCGGTGCTCCGCGGCCACCGGCGGCCCGCGAAAGACGGACGCCAGCATGAGGTAGCGCAGGTACTTGTCGTAGATGCGCGCATGCATGTCGAGCAGGAGGCGCGACCCGCACGCCGAGATCAGCGCGTTGTGGAACTCCCAGTCGTACTTGCGGAAAGTCTCCTCGCCCCCGCGGTCCCCGGCCGATACCTCGCGCTCGACGGAAGCGAGCTTGTGATGGGTGGCCACAACGCGGGCTTCCCATTCGACGTCGCCGGCCTCGAAGGAGCTGCGCAGCGCATCCGATTCGAGCAGAAGGCGCATGTGCGCGATGTCCCGCAGGTCCGCGGGGGAGATCGCCGCCACTTCGAACCCGCGCGCGCCCTCCGCCGAGATGAGCCCTTCGGACGCCAGCGCATTGAACACCTCGCGCAGGGTGCCCACGGCCGATCCGTAGGCATCCCGCATGCGATCGAGCGTGAGCTTCTGCCCGGGGGCCAGGCGGCCGAAGACGATGTCGGCCCGCACCCGCCGGTACGTCGCCTCGCCCACGGGCGCCAGGGCGGCGATCGCAGTCGCCGGCTTGTCGCGGGACGCGCGGGTGCCGGGATCGCGGCCCCGGGCACCGCGTCTGGCAGGTCCGGCGTCCGGACGGGGAGGGGTCGGCGCCTTGGGAACGGATTGCCGGCTCATATTACGGTTTCCATTTCATCGGATGGTATTGCGTTCATCGTATGAACTACCTATTATGCGCTTCGCCGTCGTCGACGAACACCTCGCGGGACGACTTCGAATCATCCCGCCCCCCCCACCGGAGGATGCATGGAAACCAACCAAAGACGCCGTACCCTGCTCGCAGCCGGCGCATCCGCGCTGGCGCTGGGCGCGCTTCCGAGCGCGCATGCGCAGGGCAGGACCAAGCTGCGCTTCAGCGCGGCATTCACGGAGCAGGATCTTCGGGCGGAGGCGTACCGCAACTTTGCCACGGCAATCAAGGACGGATACGAATTCGAGCCGTTCTGGGGCAACACGCTGTTCAAGCAGGGGACCGAGCTCGTCGCGCTGCAGCGCGGCAACCTCGAGATGGTCAACCTGGCGCCTGCCGACATCTCCAAGCAGATTCCCGCGTGGTCGCTCATGACCTCCGCCTACCTGTTCCGCGATGCCGACCACCTGAAGAAGACCTACAAGAGCGACGTGGGACGCGAGTTCATCAAGATGGCCCGCGACCAGCTCGGCATCCAGGTCATCACGCCGGTGTACTTCGGCGCCCGTCACGTCAACCTCAAGCCCGACAAGACGATCAGGACGCCCGCGGACCTGGCGGGCATGAAGCTGCGCATGCCGCCGGGCGAGTTCTGGCAGTTCCTCGGGGAGTCCATCGGGGCCAATCCTACCCCGGTCGCCTATGCCGAGGTCTACACGGCGCTGCAGTCGGGCGCCATCGACGGGCAGGACAATCCCCTCGTGGCAAGCCGGCTCATGAAGTTCTACGAAGTGACGTCGCAGTTCGTGCTGACCTCCCACGTGATCGGCTACGATGTGATGAGCGTCACGGCGAAGGTGTGGGACGCGATGAAGCCGCCGCAGCAGGCGGCCTTCCAGGCCGCCGCGGAAAAGGCGATCGACGACTATGTCGTCAAGTTCAGCAACGAGGAAAAGACCACGCTCGATTTCTTCAAGGCGCAGGGCAAGAAGATCTACACGCCGGACCTCGCCGCCTTCCGCACGCACGCGCAGCAGAAGTACGTCGCGAAGTACGGCGCGGACTGGCCGAAGGGCGCGCTCGAACGCATCAACGCGCTGTAGGCGCCCGCCTCGGTGCTGCCGCAGCCTCGCGGGTGGCGCGCGTGATGCGCCGCCCGGGCGGCGCGCGCGCCGGCGCGGCAAGCCGACCGCGTTGCGAGGCGTTTCCCGCGCACGAGCACTGATCCCACCGGGCCCCGAGCCATGACCACGACCAAGCCGCTGTTCGTCCTGAGCGGGCCGAACCTCAACCGCCTCGGCGTCCGCGAGCCGGAGATCTACGGCACCACGACGCTCGCCCAGATCGAAGGCGCGTGCCGCGCTGCCGCCGGCGCGGTGCCGGTCGAGTTCCGCCAGTCGAACAGCGAGGCGCAGATCATCGACTGGATCCATGAGGCGAGCGACACGGGCAGCGGGATCATCATCAATCCTGCCGCCTATTCCTTCACGTCGATCGCGATCCTCGATGCCCTCAAGATGTTCCCCGGTCCCATCATCGAGGTGCACATCTCCAACATCCACCGTCGCGAGGACCTCTACCAGCGCTCGCTCGTCTCGCGGGTCGCCACCGGAGTGATCGCCGGCCTCGGTGCGCAGGGCTATGCGATCGCGGTGCGCGTCATCCTGGACATGCTGGCGCCCGGGGACGGGCGCTAGCGGCGGCGGTCGCCACCCGGAACAGGGCGCCGAACCGACATCATGGCCATGCTGGGCAACGCTGCGATGCTCCTGTGGTACGACATCGTGCCGGAACGGATCTGCGCGCACGACGAGTGGCACACGCGCGAGCACTTCGGCGAGCGCGTCGGCATCCCCGGCTTCCTGCGTGCACAGCGGTGGGTCGCGGAAGGCTCGACCGCGCCGCGCTACTTCGTGAGCTACGAGGTGCGCGACGTCGACGTGCTCACGTCGCCGGCGTACGAGGCGTGCCTCAACCATCCCAGCGAGTGGACGCAGCGCACGATGCCGTACTTCCGCGGCATGGTCCGCGGCTTCTGCCGCATCGAGGAGCGGCATGGCGGCGTGCTCGGGGCGGAGCTCCTGTCCCTCCGCTACGCACCGGCGAGCGACGCCCGGCCCGATCTTTCGCAGTGGCTGGGGAGCGACGCGTTGCCGGCGATCGCCGCGCGGCCCGGATTCGCGAGCGCCTTCATGCTGCGCGCCGCGGGCGAGCCGCCGATGACGGAGGAGCAGCGCATCCGCGGCCGCGACGCCACCGTGGATGGCGTGCTCCTCGTCACCGGCTATGCCGGGGCGATGCTGGACGACCTGGCGGAGGGTGACCTGGCCCCCGCGGCGCTCGAGGCCCATGGCGCGCTGCCGGGCAGCAGGGTCGGACGGTACCGGCTCGCATGCCGCGCGGACGCGCCTGCGGCGGCGCCCGGCTAATCGAGGGCGGCTGCCACCCAGGCGCGAGCCTGCGCGCCGAACACGTTCCACGCGAGCCCCGCGAGCACCAGCGCCACGCCCGCGAGCTGCAGCGGTGCCAGCGTCTCGCCGAGCAACAGCGCACCGCTCACGAGCCCCGACACCGGTATCAACAGCGCGAACGGCGCGATGACGGCCGTGGGGTAGCGATGCAGCAGCGCATTCCACTGCGCGAGGCCGAAGAGGGTGGCGAAGTAGCTCATGAAGAGCACGCAGGCCCACGGCTGCCACGTCATCGCGCGCACCGCATCGATCGCGGCCGGCCCGCCCTCGAAGACGTACGACGCCACGAACAGCGGCAGCGGTGCGGCAAGGCTCGACCACACCACCAGCGCGAACATGTCCACGCCACGGTCGTTGCCCTGCGCGTCGCGCCCCGCGACCTTGGCGATGATGTTGCCGATCGCCCACGACAGCGCGGCGGCGATCACCAGCAGGAAGCCGATCGTGGTGGCGCCGGCGCCCGCCAGCACCTTGTGCGCGCCGAGCACGGCGATCCCCGCGCCCGCGACCGCGGCGCCGACGATGCTCTGCCACGTGAGCCGGTCGTGCAGCCACCACGCCGCAAGCCCGATGGTGAAGAAGGCTTGCGTCTGGATCACCAGCGACGAGAGCCCTGCGGGCATGCCGAGGCGCAACCCCAGGAACAGGAGCCCGAACTGGAGCACGCCGATGGCGAAGCCGTAGGCCACGAGCGCCCGCCACGACACCTCCGGACGGCGCACGAGGAACACGGCGGGGATGGCGGCGCAGAGGAAGCGCAGGGCGGCCAGCGCGAAGGGCGGTACCGTGTCGAGCGCCCAGCGCATGGGGACGAAGGCGAAGCCCCAGACGGTGACCACAGCCAGGACGAGAACGAAGTCGCGCGACGAGAGACGGGAGTGCACGGGAGTCGGTGATTCTACCCGGCGGCGCCCGGACCATCCCCCAAGGCGGCCTTTGCGGCGCTTGGAACGAATATTCCATTGTGGCGGAATGCCGAAACTTGCGTTTCACCAACCGCTGCGGGACAATCCTGTCCCCGCGGCGCCGGGCGCACGCGGGATCGTTTCCGGAAAGCTTTTCATCTCCATGCGCAACGCCACGTCCTTTGCCCCCGATCGTCCCCTCGACGTCATCTGCCTCGGCCGCTTCGCCGTGGACTTCTACGCGCAGCAGA
>CAZUGY010000131.1:0-11053 GCA_964620265.1 uncultured Alcaligenaceae bacterium | reverse complement strand
GTGTCGGCCAAGGTGCACTTCGTGCTCGCCACGCGCATCCTCGATCCGCAGTTCCAGGGGCAGGTGAAGGAGAAGTTGAGCAGCCGCGATGCGCTGAAGCTCGTGACGCAGGTCATCCGCGATCCGCTCGAGGTGTGGCTCAACGGCCACGTCGACCATGGCAAGCGCATCGCCGAGCTCGCCATCGCGCAGGCGCTGACACGCATGAAGTCGGCGCAGAAGGTCGAGAAGAAGAAAGGCTCCGGCGTGGCGGTGCTCCCGGGCAAGCTGACCGACTGCGAGTCCGACGACGTGTCGCGGCGTGAGGTCTTCCTGGTGGAGGGCGATTCGGCCGGCGGCTCGGCCAAGCTCGCGCGCGACAAGCAATACCAGGCGATCCTCCCCTTGCGCGGCAAGGTGCTCAACACGTTCGAGGTCGAGCGCGACCGTCTCTTCGCCAACAACGAGATCCACGACATCGCGGTGGCGATCGGCGTCGATCCGCACGAGTCGGCGGCCGCCGCCGATCTCAAGGGCTTGCGTTACGACCGCGTCATCATCATGGCGGACGCCGACGTCGACGGCAGCCACATCAAGGTGCTGCTCCTCACGCTCTTCTACCGCCACTTCCCTGCGCTGATCGCGCACGGCCACATTCATGTCGCGCATCCGCCGCTGTACCGCATCGACGTGCCGCCCTCCGGCAAGCGTCCCGCGCGCAAGCTCTACGCGCTCGACGACGAGGAGCTCGCAGTCATCGAGGACCGCCTGACGAAGGAAGGTGTGAAGCCTGCATCGTGGTCGGTGGGACGCTTCAAGGGGCTGGGCGAGATGAATCCCGAGCAACTGTGGGAAACGACGATGAATCCCGAGACGCGCCGCGTGGTTTCCGTGCGCGTCGCGCCCGACGAGGCGGAAGACGCCCGCCAGATCTTCGCCAAGCTCATGGGCAAGGCGGAGGCCGCGAGCCGTCGCGAATGGATGGAACGCGATGGCAATGCGGTCGAGGTCGACATCTGACGCGACGCCCATGGCCACCAAAGCACCTCGCAAGCCCGTCGCCGGGTCCAGATCCACGCAGGCCGTCGATACGCTGACGGGCGAGCTCTTCACCGACGACGGCGCGGCACCGCCCGCCTCCACGGCATCGGCTACGCGTGCGGCAGCATCCCCGGAGTCCGCGCGCGCTGCGGCGCCTTCTGCACCCAGGTCCTCCGGCACCACGCCCCCCGCTCCGCCTGCCGAACCCCCGCCCTCCGGCGGCGGTACCGGCGACGACGACAACGCCCTCCCCCTCGCGCAATTCGCCGAGCGCAGCTACCTCGAATACGCGATGAGCGTGGTGATGGGCCGCGCCCTGCCCGACATCGCCGACGGCCAGAAGCCCGTGCAGCGCCGCATCCTCTACGCGATGCACGAGCTCGGCCTCTACGCGCCCGCGCGCCACGTGAAGTCGGCACGCGTCGTGGGTGACGTCCTCGGCAAGTACCACCCGCACGGCGACTCCGCGGCCTACGACGCGCTCGTGCGCCAGGCGCAGGACTTCACGCTGCGCTATCCGCTCATCGACGGCCAGGGCAACTTCGGCTCGCGCGACGGCGACAACGCGGCGGCGATGCGCTACACCGAGTGCCGCCTGACGTCGATCGCCGAGCTGCTGCTGTCCGAGATCGACCGCGACACGGTCGACTTCATTCCCAATTACGACGGCGCGTTCGAGGAGCCCAAGCTCCTGCCCGCGCGCCTGCCGATGCTGCTCCTCAACGGTGCCTCGGGCATCGGCGTGGGCATGGCCACCGACGTTCCTTCGCACAACCTGGCCGAGGTTGCGCGCGCAGCGGTGGCCGTGATCCGGCAGCCGAAGATCACCACCGCAGAGCTTCTCCAGATCATCCCCGGTCCCGACCTGCCGGGCGGCGGCCACATCACCTCCGATTCCGACACGATCCGCGCCGCGTACGAGAGCGGCCGCGGCAGCCTGCGCGTGCGCGCCCGCTGGACCGTGGAGGACCTCGCCCGCGGCCAGTGGCGCATCGCGGTCAACGAACTGCCCTTCGGCGTATCGACGCGCGTGGTGCTCGAGGACATCGAGCGCGCGACCAATCCCAAGCCCAAGGAAGGGAAGAAGGCGCTCTCGCAGGACCAGCTCAATCTCAAGAACCTGATGCTGGGCGCGCTCGACACGGTGCGCGACGAGTCGGACAAGTCGCAGCCCGTGCGCATCGTGCTCGAGCCCAAGTCGAGCCGCCAGGATCCGCAGGAGTTCATGCAGCTCCTCCTCGCCAACACGCGGCTGGAAGCCACGCTTCCCATCAACCTCGTGATGCTGGGCCGCGACGGCCGTCCGCGGCAAAAGACGCTGAAGGACATGCTCGAGGAGTGGACTGCCTTCCGCTTCGACACCGTCACACGGCGCACACGGCACCGCCTGGGGCAGGTCGATCGCCGCATCCACATCCTCGAGGGACGCCGGCTTGCGCTGCTCTCCATCGACCGCGTCATCCGCATCATCCGCAAGGCGGACGATCCCAAGGCCGACCTCATGGCGGAGTTCGGCCTCACCGACGTGCAGGCCGAGGACATCCTCGAGATCCGGCTGCGCCAACTCGCGCGCCTCGAAGGCATCAGGATCGAAGAAGAATTGAAAGCGCTCGCCAGCGAGCGCAAGGGCCTGCTGCAGATCCTCGACGAGCCGAAGACCCTTGCGAAGACGGTGATCGCCGAGATCGAGGCCGATGCGAAGCGCTACGGCGACGCACGCCGCACACTGATCGAGGCCGTCGCACCGGCCGTGTTCGATCGCGTGGTCCCGGACGAGCCGATCACCGTGACGCTCTCGCGCCACGGCTGGATCCGCTCGCGCCAGGGACATGGCCTGCCCGCCGACCAGTTCGCGTACAAGTCCGGCGACGAGGCGCTCGCCGTGCTGGAAACGCGCACCGTGGGCAACGTGGTGGTGCTCGATAGCACGGGCCGCGCCTACACGATCCGCGCCTCCGAGATTCCCGGTGGACGCGGCGATGGCGTTCCGGTGACCACGCTCATCGAGTTGCAAGGCGGCGCCAAGGTCGCGCAGGCGATCGTGGGCGCGCCCGAGCAGAAATTCCTGGTCGCAGGCACCGGTGGCTACGGTTTCGTCGCAACCTTCGGCGACATGATCGCGCGCGTCAAGGGCGGCAAGGCGTTCATGACGCTCGAGTCCGACGAGACGCCGTTGCTCCCGGTGGCGCTCGCACCGGGCCTCGATCACGTCGCAGCGCTCTCCTCGCGCGGGCGCCTGCTCGTCTTCACGCTGGACGAGATGCGCGAGGTCCCGCGCGGGCGCGGCGTGATCGTGATGGGCCTCGACAAGGGCGAGACGCTCGTGGCCGTGGGACTCGCCACGGGCAAGCGCGTGGTGCTTGCCGGCACCAACCGGCTCGGCCGCGCGGACCGGCAGGTGATCGAGGGCGAGGAGCTCGGCAAGTATCTGCTGCGCCGCGCGCGCAAGGGCGCGCTCGTCCCGAAGCGCCTGAAGGTGACGGGATTCGCGCACGAAGGACCGTGACGCGTCTTCAGTCGGTCAGCAGTGCCTTCACGTGCTCCGCGATCGCGAGCGCCGACGTGAGCCCCGGCGATTCGATGCCGAAGAGGTTCACGAGCCCGCGCACGTCGTGCTCCACAGGTCCCTGGATCACGAAGTCGGCAGGCGGCTCGCCCGGTCCCGCGAGCTTCGGCCGGATACCTGCATACGCCGGCTGCAACGCGCCGTCCGGCAGCGCGGGCCAGTACTCGCGGATGTCGGCGTAGAAGCTCGCGGCGCGCGCGGGATCCACGGCGTAGTCGATGCGATCGACCCATTCCACGTCCGGCCCGAACTTCGCCTGCCCGCCCATGTCGAGCGTGAGGTGCACGCCGAGCCCGCCGTCCACCGGCACGGGATATACGAGACGCGAGAACGGCGCGCGGCCGGACAGCGAGAAGTAGCAACCGCGCGCGAGGAAGCGCGGCGGGATGTGCTCCGGGGGCAGCGGCTCGATGGCCGCCGCCACGTCCTGCGCGCCGAGGCCGGCGGCATTCACGAGCACGTCGCAGCCGAGCGTCGCGCCCACCTCGTCTCCCCTTTGGCCTCCTGTCTGCACCACGAAGCCCGCAGCATCGGCCCCCACACGCAGCACCGGCGCATGCGTGGCGAGCACGCCACCCGCCCGCTCCAGATCGCCGAGGAGCGCGAGCATCAGCGCGTGGCTGTCGACCACGCCCGTGGTGCGCGAGTGCAATGCGGCCACGCACTGCAGCGCGGGCTCCATGTGCATCGCGTCCTGCGGCGCGATCCAGTCGATGTCTTCCACACCGTTGGCACGCGCCTGCGCGAGAAGCGCGGCGAGCTTCGCCTCATGCTCCGGTCGCGTGCCGACGATCAGCTTGCCGCAGCGGTGCGCCGGCACGCCACGGGTCTCGCAGTAACCGTACAACAGGCGCCGCCCCTCCACGCAAAGGCGGGCCTTGAGGGAGCCCGTGGGATAGTAGATGCCCGCATGCACGACTTCGCTGTTGCGCGAGCTCGTCGCGGTGCCGAAGCGCTCCGCCGCCTCCAGCACGAGCACCTCGCGTCCCGCGAGCGCCAGGGCGCGCGCCACCGCGAGGCCGACCACGCCCGCGCCGACAACGATCGTATGCACGCGGTCCATCAGCGTACGGTACCGTGCGCCGTCACGTCCGCTGCGTGGCAACCACGAACAGGCGCGGAAACGGCAGCAGCACCGTCCCGTCCGCGAGCGCGGGATAGCCGGCCTCGATCTCGCGCAGGTAGCGTTCCTCGAATTGCGCACGCTCGGTGGCATCGAGCGCCTCCAGGTACGGACGCATCCCGCTGCCCTTGAACCATTCCACGACCGCCTGGTGACCGGGGAGCGGGTGGTGATAGGTCGTGCGCCACACGTCGACGTCCGCGGCGAGTGGCTTCAGCAGCGCGTAGTAGAACGACGGCGCGCGGCGCGTGAGCGTTCGCACGCTCGCCGTGCGCGCGGCCCACGGTCCCTCGGCGGCGACCTTGCGCAGGAGCACGTGCGCGGGCTCGTGCTCGTTGTCGGGCGTTTGCACCGCGAGCGTGCCGCCCGGCGCCACGTGGCTCAGAAGACGCGGATAGAGCGCCTCATGATCGGGCAGCCACTGCAGCGAGGCATTGGCGAGGATCACGTCGCTGGCCTCGCGCGGCTCCCAGGTCGCGATGTCACCTTCCACGAACGTCGCCTGCGGCAGGCGCGCGCGGGCGCTCGCGAGCATGTCGGGTGCGCTGTCGAGGCCGGTGATGGCGGCGTGCGGATAGCGCTCCGCCAGCACCTGCGTGGAGTTGCCCGGCCCGCAGCCCAGGTCGATGGCGCGGCGAACGTCGGCGGTGGGAATGGCCGCGACGAGATCGCGCACGGGCCGCGTGCGCTGGGCTTCGAAGGTGACGTATTGGCGGGCGGACCAGGACATGGCAGGCGATGGGGAAAGGGCAATGGGAGTGAGCGACAGTAACGGCAACAAGGCACGAAAGCAGGACGCCTCGGCCAGCGCGCGAGGCGTCGAGATTAGAGCAAATCCTCTAGCGCCGGCAGGTCTCGAAAATTAGTTTAGTGCTAAACTAGTTGGCTTGACTGCGGCATCGTCCACGCGCCCTGCGACCGTCGAAAGGCGGCCTGGTGTGCCTTCGGCTCGCCTCGCCGCACCCATTCTTTTCGAGGATTTCCATGGCTGTGGCTTTTTCGCAGTGGCAGGCCGTCGAGCTCAAGGTACCCGAGCTCAAGGATGCCTGCAGCAATCTTGTGCGCCAGCTGCGCGCGCTCGGCTATCCGCACGCCGATCACACGACCTGCGGACGCTTCCTGCGCGCCTTCTTCACGCACGAGCCCGAGCTCACCGAAGGCTCGGTCGACACCGTGGCGGCCGCCGCCTTCCTCGAGCGCCTGCTCGCCGAGATGTCGCGCCGCGAGGAGGAGCTGACCGCGCCGCTGCGCACCCGCCGCTGCTACGGCCACGCGGTCGAGCAGGCCGTCACCGAATCGCAGACGCGCGGCGAATTCACGAGCCGCGCGCCGCGGCTGAACGAGCTCATGACGCAGCTCGACGCCGACGGCCACAACACGACGCAGCTTCGCCTCGAGCTCGAAGGCCTGATCGACGAGATCGGGATCAAGCAGTTCTACGGCTGAAGCCTCGCGCGGGCGTCGCGGTGCCGGCAGGCACCCGGCGCCGGCATCAGTCCGGCACGACCGCCGTCGCCTCGATCTCCACCTTCGCCCGGTCCTCGATGAGGGCCACGACCTGCACCGCCGTCATCGCGATGTCGTAGTCGCCCACGATCTCGCGGAACGCACGGCCGATGGCCGCGCCTGCGGCGAGGTACTCGCGCTTGTCGGTCACGTACCACGTCATGCGCACGATGTGCGCTGCACCGGCACCTCCCGCCGCCAGCACCGCCATCAGGTTGACGAGCGCCTGCCGCGCCTGCGCGGCGAAGTCGTCCGTGTGGAACACGCTGTTCGCATCCCAGCCGATCATGCCGGCGACGAATATCGTCCTGCCGCGCGCGGCCACGCCATTGGCATAGCCCCGCGGCCGCGGCCATCCCGCGGGCAGCAGCGCCTCCTTGCTCTTTCCTTCCGGCAACTTCGCTCTCCTCGAAACTTACGGTCGTTCACGCAGGCGGAAGCGTTGCAGCTTGCCCGTCTCCGTGCGCGGCAGCGCATCGAGGAACTCGATGGCCCGCGGATACTTGTACGGCGCGACGGTGCTCTTCACGAACTCCTGCAGCTCCGCCACGAGCGCGGGTGACCCCGCATGGCCTGCGCGCAATACGACGTAGGCCTTCACGATGTGGCCCCGTGCGTCGTCGGGAATGCCCACCACGCCGCACTCGGCCACGGCGGGGTGCAGCAACAGCGCGTCCTCCACTTCCGGCGAAGCGATGTTGTAGCCCGCCGAAATGATCATGTCGTCGGTGCGTGACTGGAAGTGGTAGTAGCCCTCCTCGTCCACCACATACGCATCGCCGGTGCGGTTCCAGCCGTCGCGCACGTAGTCGCGCTGGCGCTCGTCGGCGAGGTAGCGGCAGCCGGTGGGACCCTTCACCTCGAGACGACCCACGCTGCCGGGCGCCACGGGATCGCCGGCATCGTCCACTACACGCGCGATGTAACCGGGGATCGGCGTGCCGGTCGCACCGGGTCGCGCATGCGCCTCGTCGGCGGAGATGAAGATGTGCAGCATCTCGGTGGTGCCGATGCCGTCGATGAGCTCGATGCCGGTGGCCTCGCGCCACAGCGCGCGCGTGGCCGCGGGCAGCACCTCGCCGGCCGACACGCACTTGCGCAGCGGCGAGGCGCGCAGCCGCGCCCCGTGTGCTGCGAGCGTGCGATACGACGTGGGCGCGGTGAAAAGGATCGTGGCGCCGAACTCCTCGATGCCCGCCAGCAGCGCGTCCGGCGCGGGCTTTTCGACCAGCACCGTGGCGGCTCCCACGCTCAGGGGGAAGAGCAGCAGGCCACCCAGCCCGAAGGTGAAGGCCATCGGCGGGCTGCCGATGAACACGTCCTCCGCGCGCGGGCGCAGCACGTGCGGCGGAAAGCACGCGCAGATCGCCATCACGTCGCGATGGAAGTGCATCGTGGCCTTGGGCACGCCGGTGGTGCCGGAGGTGAAGGCGAAGATGCAGGTGTCGTCGGCGGCCGTGTCCACGTTGGCGAACACCGGCGAGGCCCGGGCCATCGCGGCCTCGAGGCCGTCGGCGCCCGTGTCGTTGAAGTAGCGGACGGTGGACAGGATCGGCGCATCTGCCTGCGCGGCGCGCAGCTCGTCGGCCAGCCGCGCATCGCACAGCGCGTGCGTGACCTGCCCCTTGTCGATGATCTTCACGAGCTCGCGCGCGCGCAGGAGCGGCATCGTGGCCACCGCGATCGCGCCCGCCTTCATCACCGCGAGCCAGCACGCCGCGAGCATCGGATTGTTCGGCGCGCGCAGCAGCACGCGGTTGCCGGGGACCACGCCCATGTCGTGCACGAGCACGTGGGCGATGCGATTGGCGCGCTCCTGCGTCTCCCGATACGACCAGCGCACGCCACCGGGGGCGAGCAGGCACGGCGCGTCTCCGAAGCCATCCGCCACTCGACGGTCGAGAAGCTCGGTCGCGCAATTGAGCTGCGCCGGAAACGCGAGCTCCGGCAAGTCGAAGACGAACTCCGGCATGAGTTCGGGCGGCGGCAGGTTGTCGCGCGCGAAGGTATCCTCGTGAGCGCTCGTCATGGCGCATTCTCCCGGTGCTCGCGCAGCAGCTCGCGCGCGATGATGAGTTGCTGGACCTCGGTGGCGCCTTCGTAGATGCGCAACGCGCGGATCTCGCGATACAGGCGCTCGACGACGGCGCCGTGCATCACGCCGAGGCCTCCATGCAGCTGCACCGCGCCATCGATGACCGCCTGCGCGCCCTCGGTCGCGACCATCTTGGCCATCGCCGCCTCACGGGTCACGGATGCGCCCTGGTCGCGCTGCCACGCGGCGCGATAGGTGAGCAGCGCCGCACTGTCGATGGTCGTGGCCATCTGCGCGAGGCGCGCCTGCGTGAGTTGCAGGTCGGACAGCGCCCCGGCGAACATGCGCCGCGACGTGCTGCGAACGAGGCTCTCGGCAAGCGCGCGACGCGCGAAGCCCAGGGCCGCGGCCGCCACCGACGTGCGGAAGATGTCGAGCGTGCGCATCGCGAGCTTGAAGCCCTCGCCCGCGTGGCCGAGGCGCTGCGTCGAGGGAATGCGGCAATCCGTGAAGCGCAGCTTCGCGAGCGGATGCGGCGCGATGACGTCGATGCGTTCGGCGATGGCGAATCCCGGCGTGTCGCGATCGACCACGAATGCCGAGATGCCGCGCGCGCCGGGCGCCTCGCCGGTGCGCGCGAAGACGACGTAGAAGTCGGCGATGCCGCCGTTGGAAATCCACGTCTTCTCGCCATCGAGGACGTAATCGCTGCCATCGCCGCGGGCGGCACAGGCGAGCGCGGCCACGTCGGAGCCGGCGTCGGGCTCGGAGAGCGCGAAGGCGGCGATCGCCTCGCCTGCCGCCACCTTCGGGAGGTAGCGTCGGCGTTGATCCTCGGTGCCGGCGAGGCCGATCGCACCCGAGCCCAAGCCCTGCATCGCGAAGGCGAAGTCGGCCAGGCCATCGTGCCGCGCAAGGATCTCGCGCGCGAGGCAGATCGTGCGGGTGTCGATCGTGTCTTCGGCACCGCCATGCGCCCGTCCCGCCACGGCGTGGCGCAGCCAGCCGCCACGACCGAGGTCACGTACGAGTGCACGGCACGTGTCGTCGACGTCCGCCCCTTCGTGATGCGCCACGTGCGTCGTGGCCCATGCGTCCAGTGCGGCGGCGAGCTCGCGATGGCGCGGCTCGAAGAAGGGCCAGCGCAGGTACGCGGTGTCGGACCCGAGGTTCGCCTGCGCGCTGACGCGCTTGGTCGCAGAGCCGTCCGCGCTCACGCCTGTCCCTCCACCGATTCGGCGCTCGCCGCCTTGTTCTCGCTCACGCGCACGCGCAGCTCGCCCAATTCGCCGTACAGTCGCTTCAGCACGCCCGCCTCCACGCCGTCGAAGAGCTCGAGGATCCACTCCTCGTGCTGCTTGGCCATCCCCTCGAACGAGCGGCGCCCCTGCGGCGTCATGCGGACGATCCACGCCCGCCGGTCGCTCTCGACGCTCTCGCGCTGCACGAGGCCTTCGCGCTCGAGCTCGTCGGTGAGGCCCGTGACGTTGCCGCCCGTGACCATGAGCAGGCGCGAGAGCTCGCGCATCTTCACGCCTTCGTGGCGGTAGAGCTGGGCGAGGTAATCGAAGCGCGCGAGCGACACGCCGTACGTGGCGCGCAGCCGGCGACGGATCTCGTCCTCGATCTGCGTGGTGCACGAGAGAAGCCGCAGCCAGAGCTTGAGCGCCGCATGGTCGCCCGCCAGAAGACGCGCCTCATGACCCAGCTCCTGGGTCTCGCGCAACTGCGCCCGCGACGCATCGTGCTTCATCCGATCTCTCCTCCGCTGATGGGAATGGCCGCGCCGTTCACGCCGCGTGCCTCGTCGCCACACAGCCACAGCACGGCGCCGGCGACTTCCGCAGGCTCGAGGAGGCGCCGCTGCGGATTCTGGTTGGCAAAGTACGCGAGCGCCTCGGCTTGCGTGCGTCCGGTCGTGGCCACCACCTTGGCGATGCCCTGGCGCACGATGTCGGTGTCCACGTAGCCCGGGCACACCGCATTGACGGTCACGCCCTGCGCCGCGACCTCGAGCGCCAGCGAGCGCGTGAAACCGAGCACGCCGTGCTTGGCCGCCGCATACGCCGCCACCATCGCGTAGCCGCGCAGCGCCGCGGTGCTCGCCACGTTGACGATGCGGCCCGCATGCGCCGCGAGCATCTCGGGCAGCACGTCCTTCACGCACACGAAGGTGCCGGTGAGGTTCACGCGCAGGTGCTGCTCCCACACGTCCAGCGTCATCTTCGCCACCGGCATCGTCTCCACCTGGCCGGCATTGTTGACGAGGATGTGCACCGCCCCGAAGCGTTGCCGCGCGCGCGCGAAGGCGGCGCCCACCGCCGGCGGATCGGCCACGTCCGCTACCTCCACGTGCGCAGGCGAAGCCAACGATGCCGCCACGGCGCGCAGCGCCGGCTCGTCGCGTCCCACCACCGTGACGTACGCGCCCGCGGCCGACAAGGCGGCGGCGATCGCCGCGCCGATGCCGCGCGAGCCGCCGGTGACGATGGCGTGCCGTCCCTGCAAGGTCGCCGTACTCACCGGGACCGCCCCTGCGCATCCGGCGCCACAGACGCCGCAGGATTGCGAAGACTCATCACCATCAAACCCCCTGTGCCCGGTTGGCCTGCTCGAGCGGCGAGAGCCCCGCCGCCTGCGCGGCCTGTGCCTTCTCGCGCTCGATGTTGCGCTCGAGCTGCAGCTTGGCAGTGCGGTATTGCCTGGGCCACGGCACATCGTGATAGCCGATGCGCGCCGCCTCCTGCAGCGTCCACGCCGCATTGGCAAGGTGCGGACGCGCCACCGCGCACAGGTCCGCCCG
>CAZUGY010000130.1:2149-11264 GCA_964620265.1 uncultured Alcaligenaceae bacterium | reverse complement strand
CGACGGCCGCGCCTTTGACCTACATACATATGTCATGATACATACACCCATATGAAAACAACCGTAGAGATACCCGACTCGCTGCTGGACGAGGCCAAGCGAATGGCGGCGCGCCAGCGCACGACGTTGCGCGTACTCATCATCGAGGGCCTGCGCCGCGCGCTGGCGGAGCGTAAGCGCGCGGGCGCGTTCCGCCTGCGCAAGGCCAGCTTTCGCGGTGCCGGCCTGCAGGACGAGGTCGCTGGCGCCACTTGGGAGCGCATTCGCGACATGGCGTACGAAGAGCGTGGCGGGTGATCGCCATCGACACCAACCTCCTCGTCTACGCGCATCGCGAGGATTCGAAGTGGCACGGTGTGGCATCTGCATGCCTGACGGAACTGGCCGAGGCACGGACGCCGTGGGCCATTCCCTGGCCCTGCGTACACGAATTCCTGGCCATCGTCACGCATCCGCGCATCTATGCGCCGCCAACGCCGCTCGCAGCCGCGACCGACCAGGTCGACGCATGGCTCGAGTCGCCGAGTCTCGTGATGTTGGCGGAAGCGGACGGGTATTGGCCCGAGCTCAGGTCCTTGCTGCATGATGGACGGATCGCCGGCCCCCAGGTCCACGACGCACGCGTCGCCGCCTTGTGTCGTCTGCACGGCATTCGCGAGCTGTGGACGGCCGACCGGGATTTCGGCAGATTTGCCGGTCTCGCATGCCGAAATCCCCTGGTCGGCTAGGCCTCAGCTAGGTCGCCGCGGCCTGCGCCGCCTCGATGAAGCGCGCAGCACCGCGCGCGCGGAAGTCCTCGGCCAGCGCGCGGCCGAGCGCATCGGCCACAGCGACATCGCCCGTGGCCGCATCGATGACGACACTGCGTTCGCCGCGCAGCACGTCGGTGCCCTCGCGCACGGCGAGCAGCCCGCGCAGCCACAGCTCGCCGTCGCGGAACGTCGCGAAGCCCGCGATCGGCGTGTGGCAGCTTCCGGAGAGCGCGCGCGAGAACGCCCGCTCCGCGGTGATGGCGAGCAGCGTCGGATGGTGGATCAGCGGCTGCAAGGCCGCCACGATCTCGGGACGATCGGTCGCGCATTCGATGCCGAGCGCGCCCTGGCCCACGGCGGGCAGGAAATCGGCAGGATCGAGCAGCGCGGAGATGCGATGGTTCTGCTCGAGGCGATTCAAGCCCGCGGCGGCGAGGATCGCGGCGTCGTACAGGCCCTCGTCGAGCTTGCGCACGCGCGTGTTCACGTTGCCGCGCAAAAGACGCACCGTGAGGTTGGGATTGCGCTCGCGCAGCTGCGCCTCGCGCCTAAGGCTCGACGTGCCCACGATGGCGCCGTCGGGCAACTCCTCGATGGACTTGTAGCGATTGGCCACGAGCGCATCGCGCGGATCCTCGCGCTCGGGCACCGCGGCGATGACGAAGCCTTCCGCCATCTCCATCGGCATGTCCTTCAGCGAGTGCACGGCCAGGTCCGCGCGCCCCTCGCGCATGGCGGTCTCGATCTCGGTGATGAACAGTCCCTTGCCGCCGATGTTGGCGAGCGACTGGTCGAGGATCCGGTCGCCTTGCGTGGTGACGCCGCGCAGCACGATCTCGCACTCCGGATAGAGCGCCAGGAGCCGGTCGCGGATGTACTGCGCGTGGCACAGCGACAGCGCCGACTTGCGCAGCGCGATCTGCAATTGCCTGGGTGGGGGATACGACGACATCGGCGACACCGGTCTTGCGGACGCGCGGATTCTAGCACCCGGCCCCGGGCATGCCGGTCTCCACGCGGCGGCGCGACCTAGTCGACCTTGACCGTCCAGCGCGGCGCCTCGCCCTCGCGATCGCGCGAGAGGTTGACGCGGTACTCGTACTTGTCGGCGCGATAGAGCGCGTGGATCGCCTCCACGGGACGTCCCTTCGCGTCGCGCATCACACGCGTCATGCTGATGAGCGGGGCGCCCACGTCGATGTGCAAGAGGTCCGCGACCTCCATCCCCGCCACCGTCGCGGACAGCCGCTGCTCGGCCGCGGCGGCGACCACACCGGCAGCTTCGAGCGCGTGGTTGACGGTGCGGTTGCCGAGCGATTCCTCGGAGAGGAGGCCCGCTTCGGGCTCCGGCACGTAGCACGTGGTGTACGAGAACGGCGCCTGGTTGTCGCCGCGCACGCGCACGATGCGCAGGGCACGTGCTCCGGGCGCGCACTCGAGCAGGCGTGCCGCGTCCTCCGGCAGCGCCACGCGGTCGAACGACAGCACGCGCACCTTCGTGCGCCGCTCGAAGTCGACGATGTTCTCGAGCAGGCCGCCGAAATTCGCGAGATCCTGCCGCTTGGGCGGCGCGAGCGCGAACGTGCCGCGTCCCTGCTGGCGGGAGATGAGCTTCTCCTCCTCCAGCATGTTGAGCGCCTTGCGGATCGTGACGCGCGACACGCCGAACGAGGAGGCGAAATTCTCCTCGGTGGGCATGGGACTGTCGACCGGCCACTCGCCCTCGGTCACGCGCTGGCGCAGCACCGTGTAGACCTGGTAGTAGCGCGGCACGAAGTCGGACACGACGTGCTCGCGCCGCGCCGTACGCTTGCGGCGGCGGCGCTCGTCCACCCGCATGATCACGCGCGGCGGCATGCGGTTCCCTTCACTTCGAGGAGGAGGCCGGGCTGCGCGAGGGCGGTGACACCCACGCAGGTCCAGGGCACGTTGCCCACCGGAAACCATTCGCGCTTGACGGCACGGAAGGCCTCCCAGTGCACGGGCAGGTCGACGTGGTAGGTCGTGACGTCGACGAGGTCGTCGAGCGTGCATCCGGCTTCGGTCAGCACCTCACGCAGGTTCGCGAAGCACGCCGCGAACTGGGCGCGCACGTCGGTGATGACCGTCAAGGCGGCATCGCGACCGACCTGGCCCGCCACGAACACGAACTCACCCACGCGCAGGGCGGGAAGGTAACCCTTGTCGCGCACGACGTCGCGCATCGACGCGGGGACGATCGGCTCACGGTCCATCGGGGCTTTCAGCGGCGCACGAAGGGATTGGGGAACTCGACCGCGGTGGAAATCCACACGCTCTTGATCTCCATGTACTCGCGCATGCCGGCGATGCCGCCCTCGCGTCCGATGCCGCTCATCTTGAAGCCGCCGAAGGGGGACATGGTGCTCGTCATGCGGTAGTTGTTGACCCATATGGTACCAGCGCGGATGCGATCGGCCATGGTCAGCGCGCGCGCCATCGACTGCGTCCAGATGCCGGCGGCGAGGCCGAAGCGGATGTCGTTGGCGATGCGCACCGCGTCGTCGTCGTCGGTGAAGCGGATCACGGAGAGGACAGGTCCGAAGACCTCCTCCTGCGCGATGCGCATGCGGTTGTCGACGTCGGCGAAGATGGTGGGCTGGAAGAAGAGGCCGTCGGGCCAGCCCTCGACCACCGCGGGCTTGCCGCCGGCCACGAGCCGCGCGCCTTCGTCCTGTGCGATCTTCACGTAGCTCTTCACCTTCTCGAACTGCGGCCGCGTGGAGATCGGCGCGATCTGCGTGGCGGGATCGGACGGGTGGCCGAAGCGCACGTCGGCGATGAAGGCGGTGAGCTTCGCGAGGAACGCGTCGTGGATCGACGCCTGCACGAGCAGGCGCGACCCCGCGACGCAGCTTTGCCCCGACGCCGCGAAGATGCCGGCCACCACGCCCTTCACCGCCTCGTCGAGGTCGGCATCGGCGAACACGATGTTGGGCGACTTGCCGCCCAGCTCCATCGTCACGCGCTTCATGTGGCGCGCCGCCTTCTCGTTGATGATGCGGCCGGCCTCGGGACCGCCGGTGAAGGCGATGCGGTCGACGAGCGGATGACTCACGAGCGCGTCGCCCACTTCGGCGCCGTAGCCGGTCACGACGTTGACCACGCCGGGAGGAAAGCCCGCCGCCTCCACCAGCTTCACGAATTCGAGGAGCGAGGCCGACGTGAACTCGGAAGGCTTCAGCACCACCGTGTTGCCCGCGGCGAGCGCGGGAGCGACCTTCAGGCTCGTGAGCGGCAGCGGCGAGTTCCACGGCATGATGCACGCCACCACGCCGACCGGCTCGTACTTGGTGTAGTTGAAGACACCCGGCTTGTCGGAAGGGATCACCGTTCCTTCCATCTTGTCGGCGAGTCCGCTGTAGTAATAGTAGTAGTTGGCCATGTACTTCATCTGCATCGACAGCTCGGCCAGGAGCTTGCCGTTGTCCTTCATCTCCACATGCGCCAGCCACTCGGCGTTCTCGGTGATGAGGTCGCCCAGCTTGCGCAGCAGCGCGCCGCGGCGCGAGGCCGGCATCGCGGGCCAGGCGCCGGTGGTGAATGCCTTGTGTGCGGCGGTGACGGCGCGGTCGGCGTCCTCGGCGCTTCCACGCGGGATCTGCGCCCATGCCTTGCCCGCGACGGGGTCTTCCGTGGAGAGCCACTCGCCGCGCACGGGATCGACGAAGACGCCGTCGATGAACAGGCCGTAGCGGCGGAGCCCGTCCACGCGTGGCGTGCGGCAAAGATAGGCGGCCGCGGGATCGAGCCGGGCGTCGGCCGCGGATGCTGCTTCGTGGTTCATCCTGCACCCTTTCGGTAGCGGGTCGCCCCAGCGCGGGGCGCCTTGCGGCGGACGCGGGGGCCGGTCATCGGCATTTGTATGGTCATACTATCATTAATACGAATTGCCTCGTATCATGCGCCCATCGGCCGGGGACACAGAACGCACGCTGTCGCCAGCACCTCGATTCGGGCGAGAATGGCGGTTTCGGCCTTCCCGTTCTCGCGACCGGCACCACGCGAGCCCGGCGCCGCACCCTTTCGTGAGCTCACAGGAGAATTCCCCATGAAGTCGAAAGTCGCATCCACCCTTCTCGCGCTGGCCGCCGCCACGGCCGTGGCCGTGTCCGGTGCCGCCTCGGCACGCGATCTCATGATCGTGGGCTTCGGCGGCGGCTTCCAGGACAACGCGCGCAAGCATCTCTTCCAGGGCTACGAGAAGGCCACGGGCACCACCGTCAAGGACGACGTGTACAACGGCGAGATGGCCAAGGTCTACTCGATGGTCAAGGCCAAGGACGTGACCTACGACGTGATCATGGTCGAGGCACCCGAGCTCGTGCGCGGCTGCGAGGACGGCATCTTCGAGAAGATGGACTGGTCGGTCGTCAAGAAGGACAAGTTCATTCCCAACGGCACGTCCGCCTGCGGCGCCGGCGCCGTGCTGTGGGGCGTGTCGCTCTTCTACGACCAGACCAAGATCAAGAACGGCCCCACCACCTACGGCGAGCTGTGGGACCTCGACAAGTTCCCGGGCAAGCGCTCGTTCCGCTTCACGCCCAAGACCACGCTCGAGATCGCGCTCCTGGCCGACGGCGTGCCGGCCGCCGATGTGTACAAGGTGCTCGCCACGCCCGCGGGCCAGCAACGCGCCTTCGCCAAGCTCGACAAGATCAAGCCGAACATCGTGTGGTGGAAGTCGGGCGCACAGCCGGTGCAGCTCGTGGGCAGCGGCGAGGTCGCGTATGCCGTGGGCTTCACCGGGCGCACCGTCCGTGCGAATGCGGAGGGCGGCGACAAGTATCCGCTGCTGTGGAGGACGCTGCTCTACTCGGTGGACTCGTGGGCGGTCGTCAAGGGCTCGCCCAATGCGAAGGAAGGCTTCAAGATGATCGAGTGGATCACCGACAGCAAGCCGCTGCTGGCCCTTGCCGAAGACTGGGCCGTGTCGCCGGCCAACAAGGAAGCCGCCGCGAATCCCAAGATCGCCGCCAAGAACCCCGGCATGCTCTCCAGCCACGTGAACGACGGCCTCTTCATCGACACCGAGTTCTGGGTGCAGCACGGCGAGGACCTCGAGGCGAAGTTCAACGCCTGGGCCGCGAAGTAAGTCGCACGCAGCGACCGGCCGCGAGTGGCGCTGTCCCGCAACAACCTGCTCGCGGCCGCGCTCATCGCCCCGTTGTTCGTGGTGGTGGTGGCGAGCTTCATCGTGCCGCTCGCGGTCACGCTGTGGACCGCGATCGGCAATCCGGAAGTGCGCGAGACGCTGCCCCGCACCTCCGCTGCACTGAAGGCGTGGGACGGCCAGGGACTGCCGCCTGAAGCGGCCTTTGCCGCCGTTGCCGCGGAGCTCGCGCAGGCACAGGAGGGGCAGGCCATCGGCCAGCTCTCGCGCCGGCTCAACTTCGAGCAGGCGGGGTTGCGCGTCCTGCTGCTGAAAACGGCGCGCGCGAAGGACGACCTCGCCGCGCCCTATCGCGATGCGCTCGTGACCCTCGACGCGCGCTGGGGCGACACGTCGCTGTGGCGGCTCCTCCAGCGCAACACGGGCACGCTCACGCCGCTCTACCTCCTGCGCTCACTCGACCTCACGGTCACCCCCGAGGGCAAGGTCGCGAAGGCTCCGGCGGACGAGTCGATCTTCCTGCCGCTGTTCGCGCGCACGTTCGTCATCAGCTTCTGGGTGACGCTGCTGTGCGTGGCGATCGGCTATCCGGTGGCCTATACGCTGTCCACGTCGAGCCCGCGCTGGGCCAACATCGGCATGGCGCTCGTGCTGGTGCCGTTCTGGACGTCGATCCTCGTACGCACCACGGCGTGGTTCATCCTGTTGCAGCGCGAGGGTCCCGTGAATGCGCTGCTGCAGGCCACGGGTGCGGTCGACGCGCCGGTCACGATGATCTTCACGCGCTTCGCGGTGTACATCGCGATGGTGCACGTGCTGCTGCCGTTCGTGGTGCTGCCGCTGTACAGCGTGATGAAGGGCATCGACCCGGTGTACCTGCGCGCGGCCGCCTCGCTCGGCGCGCCGCCGTGGAAGCGCTTCGTGCGCGTGTACCTGCCGATGACCATGCCGGGGGTCGCCGCCGGCGGCCTCATGGTGTTCATGCTGTCGGTGGGCTTCTACATCACGCCGGCGCTGGTGGGCGGGCCCGACGACCAGATGGTGAGCTATTTCATCGCCTTCTTCACCAACCAGACGATCAACTGGGGCATGGCCGCGGCGCTCGCGTGCCTGCTGCTCGCGATGACGGCGGTGCTGGTGGTGGTGGCGCGGCTCGTGGTGCCCGGATTCAGGCTCGGGAGCGCGGCGGCGTGAGCGAATCCGGCAAGGGCCTCGCGCTCGGCCTGCGCACCTTCACCGCGATCGTGCTCGTGTTCCTCATGGCGCCGATCGTGGTGGTGTTTCCGCTGTCGTTCTCCTCCGGCGAGCTCTTGACGCTCCCCACGCCGGGCTACTCGCTGCGCTGGTACGACGACTTCTTCACGAGCAGCAAGTGGCTGCTCGCCACGCGCAACAGCTTCGTCGTGGGCATCGCCACCGCGATCCTCGCCACCTTCCTCGGCACGCTCGCGGCCCTGGGCATCTTCCTCGGCCGCTTCCGCGGCAAGGCGTTCCTGGTGGCGATGCTGGCCACCCCGATGGTCGTGCCGGTGGTGGTGGTGGCCATCGCGATGTACTTCGCCTTCTCCTTCGTGGGCCTCAACAACACGCTGTCGGGGCTCGTGCTCGCGCATACGATCCTGTCGGTGCCCTACGTGCTCATCACCGTGCTCGCCACGCTGCAGACCTTCGACCGCAACCTGCTGAAGGCCGCGGCCACGCTCGGGGCACCGCCGCACGTCGCCTTCCGCCGCGTGCTGCTGCCGCTCATTGCGCCGGGTGTTGCGACCGGCGCGCTCTTCGCCTTTGCCACGTCGTTCGACGAGCTCGTGGTGGCGATCTTCGTATCCGGTCCGGAGCAGTTCACGCTGCCACGGCAGATGTACGCAGGCTTGCGCGAGTTCCTCTCCCCCACGATCGCCTCGGCGGCAGTGCTCCTCATCCTGTGCTCGCTGCTGCTGCTCGCCGCCAACGAGTACTTCCGCGCGCGCGGCAAGGCGCGCACCGCGCCGGGCGATCCGGCGGAGCCCAACTGATGCACGACCCCATCGTCACCTTCGACCGGGTCACCAAGTCCTACGACGGCCGCACCCGGGTCGTGGAGTCGCTCGACCTGGCGCTCGCGCGCGGCGAGTTCCTCACGCTCCTCGGCCCCTCCGGCTCGGGCAAGACGACCACGCTCATGATGCTCGCGGGCTTCGAGGATCCCACGTCGGGCACCATCACGCTCGACGGAAAGCGGCTCAATCACGTGCCGGCCCACCGGCGCGGCATCGGCATGGTGTTCCAGAACTATGCGCTGTTCCCCCACATGACGGTCGCGGAGAACCTCCAGTTCCCGCTGCAGATGCACGGCGTGCCCAAGGCCGAGATCGAGCCGAAGGTGAAGCGCGCCCTCGAGATGGTCCGGCTGCCGCACCTGCGCGACCGCAAGCCCGCGCAGCTCTCCGGTGGCCAGCAGCAGCGCGTGGCGGTGGCGCGCGCGCTCGTCTACTCGCCCAAGCTGGTGCTGATGGACGAGCCGCTCGGCGCGCTCGACAAGCAGCTGCGCGAGGAGCTGCAGCTCGAGATCAAGCACCTGCACGACGAGCTCGGCGTCACCATCGTGTACGTCACGCACGACCAGAGCGAGGCGCTCACCATGTCCGACCGCATCGCCGTCTTCCACCAGGGACGCGTGCAGCAGCTCGCCACGCCCGCCGAGCTCTACGAGCGGCCGGCCAATGCCTTCGTGGCGTCGTTCATCGGCGAGAACAACCGCTTCGACGGCACGCTCGTGGCGCGCGACGGCAATGCCTGCCGCGTGCGGCTGGCCGACGGCAGCGAGCTCGCCGCGACGGTCGAGGCCGATCTCGAGCCTGGCGGAGCGGTGGTGGTGTCGGTGCGGCCCGAGCGCGTGCACGTGGGGGACGACCGTGAGGGCGGCGACGGCGGCAATCGCTTCGCCGCCGAGGTGCTCGAGGTGATCTATCTCGGCGACCATTGCAAGCTGCGCATGCGCGTGGCCGGCAGCGAGAGCTTCGTGGCCAAGGTTCCGGCGGCGCACCACCTCACGAGCGCGGCCCGTGGCGCGCCGATCGCGGTGGCGTGGAGCGCGCAGGATTGCCGGGCGCTGCCGCCACTGGATTGAGCAGGCGCTCCGCTTGCGGATCGAGTAGGCGCTATCGGCTCGGATCAGGCGGAAACGGCGCAGCGTGCGAACGGCCGTGCGCTCTCGAAGGCGCGGCACGCGCGCAGCACGAGCGTCTCGGCG
>CAZUGY010000130.1:0-2049 GCA_964620265.1 uncultured Alcaligenaceae bacterium | reverse complement strand
GGTGTACGGGCTCCAGTCGAGCCACGATGTCATGCCGCCGCCGGGCGGAACGTCCACGCCTGCCGCGATGGCGGTGGTGGGCATCTGCGGCGTCACCAGGAGATCGTAGCGCCCTGCGCGAGCGCCGCGGGCGCAGCGAACGTGACAGCAAGCGCGAGCAGGAGCGAAGGGGCCGCGGCAAGGACGGTACGCCGGAGGCGCGAGACGGATTCAGGAGACGACGTCACGGTGGAATTCCTTTCAGGAGGAGAGAACGGACTGCGAACCGTCGAGGCGGCGCCGTGCTTCTTCGATGAGCGCGGGCGGCGCATGCTGGGCAATGACGACGATCACGCCATGACCGAGCTCGCGCGGCAGCGCGGGCATCGGGACAGGCGCGTTGAAAAGGTGCATGACCGCATGCAGGGCCTGCGCGGTGCCGTCCTCCATCAGCACCGCGCCCTTCATGCGCAGCAGGCGCTCGCCGAACGCCCGCTGCATCCATTGCACCCAATCGGCGTAGCGCGGCCAGGACAGCGGCGCCGAGAGACGGATCGCCGTGGAGGCGATGCCGTCCGCGGCGAGGTGGTCGTGCGATTCGTCGTGCGCGTGACCGTCACCGCGGGCGTGCCCGCATGTGGGCGCGCCGAGCGCGTCGAGTGCGGCGGGCCGCAGCATGTCCACGAAAACGTCTTCCGCGGCGACCTCGCCGCGGGAAGCGACACGGCGCACCGCGTGTGGGGCCAGCTCCACGAGACGCGCGAGAAGCGCATGGAACGCCGGAGAGTCCGCCACGTCGGTCTTCGTGATCACGATGCGGTCGGCCATCGCCACCTGCCGTCGCGCCTGCGCGAAGCGCGCGAGCGCTCCCACGCCGTGCAACGCGTCCACCACGGTCACGATGCTGCCGAGCCGATAGTGCCGCGCGATCGCGCTATCGAGTGCGAGCGTGGTGGCGATGGGTCCCGGATCGGCCACACCGGTCGTCTCGATCACCACGCGCGCGAAGCGTGGCAGCTCGCCGCGCTGGCTCCGGTAGTGCAGCGATTCGAGCGTCTCCTGCAGCGAGTTGCCGAGCGCGCAGCACAGGCAACCCGAATCGAGGAGCACCACGTCGTCCTCGCTGCCGCGGTCCACGAGCACGTGGTCGAGGCCGACCTCGCCCAGCTCGTTGATGACCACGGCGGTGTCCGCGAGCGCGGGGTCGCGCAGCAGACGCGCGAGCAGCGTGGTCTTGCCGCTGCCGAGATAGCCCGTCAGCAGGTGGACCGGCCGCGGTTCGCTGGCCTGCCTCATCGACGCCGGCGATCAGCCCGCGGGCGCCGCGTAGGGCGCGCGCACCGGCAGGCCTTTCATGTACGTCTCCACCTCGACGGTGGGAATCACGTCGGCGTACTTGCAATTCATGTCGAAGAGGTTGATGGCGTGGCTTGCCTCGAAGCGGTCGAAGGCGCACTCTTCCGGGATGATGACCTTGAAATTGTAGGAGTAGGCATCGACGGTGGTCGCGCGCAGGCATCCCGACGTCGTGCAGCCGGTCATGATCAGCGTGTCGATGTCGAGGAAGTTGAGGTGGCTCATGAAGATCGTGCCGAAGAAGCACGACGGCTTGCGCTTGCCGATGCGGATGTCGGCATCGCGCGGCGCGAGCGTCTCCACGGTCTGCGTGGCGTGCGTGCCCTCGAGCACCGTCTTCTCCGTGCCCCGATGGCTCTTGCCCACCTGCACGCCGCTGTCGAGCATGTCGGCGCGCCGCGCGCTCTCGGTGTAGAACACGGGAAAGTTCTTTTCGCGCGCGAGATGCAGCAGTGGCTCGATGTGCGCCACGGCTTCCCACGCCTCGCGGCCGCAATGCGTGCGGTATTGCTCGAGTCCCTCGAGGATGTCCTCGGGCTTGTCGCCACAGAAATTGTATTGGACGTCGATGATGAAGAGCGCCGGGCGCGTGCCGAAGCCACCGCGCTTGCCGTAGCCGGATTGGGCGTAGACCGCCTTGTCGCGCTCGGTGAGAAAGCGATCCCAGATGCGGGGTGTGGTCACGTCGAGGTCCTCGTCGGTTCGGGAAACAGG
>CAZUGY010000129.1:0-11395 GCA_964620265.1 uncultured Alcaligenaceae bacterium | reverse complement strand
GATGGTAGGCGGTGGAGACGCCGGCGATGCCGCCGCCGAGGATGACGACACGGGCCGTCGCGGGTATCGAAGCCATGAACGAGCGGGGCGATCCAGAAGTGATGCGACGCCCGGACGTGGACCTCGCGGCAACAAGGATGCCCGATTGTCACCGCGCGGTCGACCCGGGCGCGCCAGCCTCGCGTCAATGCCGGCGGACGGAGCCTTTGTCAACGAGTTGCTTCGTGACCTCGATGTGCGGTGGAGAGCGGCCGGTCAGGTCACTCCACCTTGATGCCGAGACCCGTGATGAGCTTGCCCCAGCGAACGGTCTCGTTGTCGGCCAGTTGCTTCAGCTCGGCAGGCGTGAGCACCAGCGGCTCGGTGGCCTGGGCGTCGAAGCGAGCAAGGACCTGCGGTGACTTCAGCACCTCGCGCATCTCTGCCGCCAGCCTGTCCACGATGGCCGGGGGCGTGCCAGAGGGCGCGAAGAGCGCGAACCAGCCGCCCGTCTCGAGGCCGGGCACGCCGAGCTCGCCGAAGGTCGGAACATCCGGCACGTGCTTGGAGCGCGCCGTCCCGGTGATGGCGAGGGCCTTGACGCGACTGTCCTTGATCATCGGCAGCATGGGGGGCAATCCGGCCACGAGGAGATCGAGGTCGCCGCGCGTGACAGCGGGAAAGCCCTCGGCGAAGCTCCTGCTGTAGGGAACGTGGAGCATCTTCACGTTGTAGTGCGCGTTGACGTACTCCGCCAGCAGGTGAAGGTTGGTGCCGATCCCGGGCGTGCCATAGCTCACTTCCTTCGCCTTGGCGACGGTCATGAGCTCCGCCAGCGTGGACGATGGCGCGGCCGTGCGCGTGACGATCACGTTCTGGATCGTTCCCACCCCGGCGATGGGGATGAATGCACGATCCGGCTTGACCGGCCACGACGGATACAGGTGCGGGATCACGCTCTGTGTGTCCTTGGTCCCGAGGAACAGCGTGTAGCCGTCGGGCGTTGCATGGGCGGCGGCCTCGGCGCCGATCTTGCCACCGGCGCCGGCCTTGTTGTCGACGACGAACGTCTGTCCCATCCGTTGCGATAGGCCGTCGGCGACGATCCGGGCCAGCGTATCGGGAGTGGTGCCCGGCCCGTAGGGCGCGATGATGCGTACGGAGCGCGTCGGATACGCCTGGGCATACGCCTGCGGGGCGGCGACTGCGAAGGAGAGCGCGATGACGAAAGCGACGACGACGGTGCGGCATAGCGCCTGTTGCGCAGCCAGCAGACGAGCGAGCGACACGGTGAACCTCCCGAGGGGTTGGCGCCGTCGTGAGTGGCGGCGTTCGGTGGCGCACGTTAAGGTATAAGAACCAAAAGGTCAATATATTGACTGTTGGGGCGGACTTGCGGCATCCTGCGGTCCTCGCATCCGCTTCGACGACGTCCATGCCCCGGCTCCGCATCACCATCGCAACCTCCGACTACGACCGGGTTCGTGCCCTCGTCGATGGTCGCGTCACCATCGAGGGCTGCGAAGTGAACTACCTGCCAATGCCGGTGGAGGAGTGCTTCCATCGCGCGTACTTCCACGGCGAGTTCGATGTGGCGGAGATCGGCCTCAGCCCGTTTCTCATCGCCGTCTCGCGCGGTGCTGCGCCGTACGTGGCGCTTCCCGCTTTCGTCTCGCGCACGTTCCGGCATTCGGCGGTGTACGTGCGCGGCGATCGCGGCATCGAGTCGCCGGCGGACCTGCGCGGCAGGCGCATCGGCGTGCCGGAGTACCAGCAGTCGGCGGCGCTGTGGGTGCGCGGCTTCCTGAACGACGATCATGGCATCGCTGCAAACGCCATCCGATGGGTGCAGGGCGGCCTCGAGCACTTCGGCCGCAAGGACAAGTTCCCGCTGAACCTGCCGCCCGGCTTCCCGCTGGAGGCCGCGCCCGAGGGTCGCTCGCTGTCGTCGCTGCTCGCGGAAGGCGAGATCGACGCCATCATCTCGGCGCGGGCGCCATCGTGCTTCCTGGAGGGCCACCCCAACGTACGGCGGCTGTTTGCCGATTATCGACGCGTCGAGCAGGCGTACTACGAGCGGACGGGGCTCTTCCCGGTGATGCACGCGATAGGCGTGCGCCGCGACGTCGCCGCGGCGAATCCCTGGCTGGCCGTGAGTGTGTACAAGGCGTTTGTCGCGGCCAAGCGCATCGCCGATGCCGATCTTGCCGAGATGACGGCACTCAAGATCGGCCTGCCGTGGGTGAATGCGGAGCTCGAGGAGACGAAGCGCGTGATGGGCGCCGACTTCTGGTCCTACGGCATCGCGCCCAATCGCAAGGTGCTGGATACCATGGCACGCTATTCGCACGAGCAGGGGCTTGCCGTGCGCAAGCTCGCGATCGAGGAGATCTTCGCGCCGGAGACGCTCGAAGATGTCCATGTCTGACGCGGAGGAACCCGGGATGCCCGTGAGCCTGACCTGCTGCTCGCACAGTCCACTGATGCTGACCGGCATCGAGGCGTCGATACCCGGCGAGCAGGCGCGCTTCATGGACACGATGACCACCGTGTCGCGCGAGCTGCACGCCTTCCGCCCCGACCTCATCCTGCTGTTCGGCCCGGATCACTTCAACGGTTTCTTCTACGACGTCATGCCGTCGTACTGCATCGGCCTCGCGGCCGAGGCCACGCGCGACTGGGGCATGGCAGGAGGTCCGTTGCGGGTGCCGCGCGACCTGGCGCTTGCCTGCGCGCGCCACCTGCATCGCCGCGACTTCGACGCCTGCGTGTCCTATGACATGAAGGTGGACCACGGCCTCACCATCTCGCTCACGCAACTCGCGGGCGCCCTCGCGCGCTACGACGTGCTGCCGGTGTTCGTGAACTGCGCTGCCGATCCACGGCCGTCGATGCGGCGAGTGCGCGAGCTCGGCGCCGAGATCGGCGCTTTCCTCGCGGGTCAGGGGCTTCGCATCGCCGTCGTGGCCTCGGGTGGCCTTTCGCACGATCCGCCTACCCCGCGCTTCGCCCGGTCGCCGCTGGAGGTGGCGCGCCGTTTCGTGAAGCGCGCCACGCCCACGGCGGAAGAGCTTGCCGCGCGCGAGGCGCGTGTGGTGCAGGCGGCTCGCGATCTCGTGGTGGGGAAGGGGCCGTGCATGCCACCGAATCCCGCGTGGGATCGCGGCTTTCTCGAATCCCTCACGCGCTTCGACATCACGCGTCTGGATGCGATCGACGACGCCGAGATCGACCGCGAGGCAGGCTTTGGCGGCCACGAGGTCCGCACCTGGGTTGCCGCTCATGCCGCGGCGCGCGCCCTGGCGGGCGATGCCCGGCTTGCCCCGGACGTGCGCTACTACGGAGTCATCCCGGAGTGGCTGACCGGCATGGGCGTACTGACCGCTACCTGCTGACGCCGCACGGCTGCCTGCTCATGACCATGACCCCCGCCGACCACGAGACCGGCTTCGTCGATACCGATGACGTCCGCCTGTTCTACCGTCTGTTCCGCGCGCGCGCGCCCCGTCCTGGCGCCCCGCCCGTGATCATCGTGCATGGGCTCTCGTACATCTCCTACGACTGGATCGGGATCGCCGCGCGCCTTGCGGCCGACCGCGACGTCGCGGCCATCGACATGCGCGGATTCGGCGAGTCCACCTGGAGTCCCACCCGCAAGTACGGACTGCGGGTGCTGGCCGCCGACCTCCTGGCCGTGGCCGACCACCTTGCATGGCCGCGCGCCGTGCTCATGGGCCATTCGATGGGCGGGCGCGTAGGCCTGTGCGCGGCGGCATGGAATCCGGCGCGCGCGGCAGCCCTGGTTTGCGTGGATTTCGCGCCCGATGTTGCCGCGGCAGGCCGGCGCGAGGTCGCGCAGCGCATCGGCAACACGCCCGACACGTTCCCCTCCGTGGACGCTGCACTCGCCTATCACGGCCATCCCGATGAGCCGGCAGGCTCGGCCCGCTACCGGCGGTTCGAAAACTTCCTGCGGCCGGTGGCCGGCGGCTTCATGATCAAGCGCGACCTGCATTACCGGGATACGTTCCGCGAGACGCTGCTCACCGGCAAGTCGCCCGCTCCCGCCGACATCGACCTGTGGGCGTTGCTGGCCGGACTGCCGGTGCCGTCGCTCTTCCTGCGTGGCTCGACGTCGAACATGTTCGCGCCGGAGACGATGGCCAAGGTACGCGATGCCAATCCGCGGGCCCGCGTGCTCGAGCTTGCCGGATCGCACGATCTCATGAATGACAACCCCCTCGGCGTGGCCGAGGCGGTCGCCGCATTCCTGCGCGCCATCTAGCCCGGGCGCAGCCAGGACCTACGAAACCGGAAGGAGAGGCATCAGGATGTCTTCACCAACGTCGCTTTCCACGGCCGGCGGCCCCGAGCGTTTCCTGCCCGAGCACCGTGACCTGTACTACGGGGGTGCCTGGCATGCACCCCACGGCGGCTATCGCGAGACCTTCGACCCGGCCACGGGACGCTCGCTGGGGCGCTGCGCCGAGGCGGACGCCAGCGACGTCGATGCCGCGGCGAAAGCGGCCCATGCGGCGTTCCTGGGCTGGCGACGCACGTCGCCCGGGGTGCGGGCGCAGGCGCTGCGCGATATCGCCCAGGTGCTGCGCACGCATCGTGAGGAGCTCGCCACGATCGATGCGCTCAACTGCGGCAACCCGGTCAAGGCGCTGCTGCACGACGTGGATCTCGCCACGCAGCTCATCGACTACTTCGCGGGCCTCGTCTACGAATTGCGCGGGGCCACGATTCCGATGGGCGACGACATCGTGAACATGACGGTACGCGAGCCGTTCGGCGTGTGCGCGCGCATCGTCGCCTACAACCATCCGCTCATGTTCACGGCGAGCCGCCTGGCCCCGGCGGTGGCCGCCGGCAATGCGGTGATCATGAAGCCGCCCGTGCAGGCGCCCCTGTCCGCATTGCGCCTCATGGAACTGATCGACGGCATCGTGCCGCCGGGCGTGATCAACGTGCTGACCGGCGACGTGCCCTGCGGACAGGCGCTCGTCGAGCATCCGCTGATTCCCAAGGTCACGCTCATCGGCAGCATCCCCACCGGCAAGGCGATCGCCCGCGGTGCGGCGGACAGGCTGAAGCACGTGAGCCTCGAGCTCGGCGGCAAGAACGCCCTCATCATCTATCCCGACGCCGACCTGCCGCGCGCCATCGCCGGCGCGGTGGCGGGGATGTGCTTCACGTGGTGTGGGCAGGCGTGCAGCTCGACGTCCCGCCTGTTCGTGCACGAGTCGGTGTACGACGAGGTGGTGGCCGGCATCCGCGAGGGTGTGAAGGCATACCGCCCGGGGATCCCCACCGAGATGGAGACGACGATGGGCGCTATCGTGTCGAAGGCGCAGCACGACAAGATCATGGGCTACATCGAGCTCGCCCGGAACGAAGGCGCCACGCTCCTGGCGGGCGGCAAGCGACCGGCGGATCCGCGCCTTGCCGGCGGACACTTCATCGAGCCCACCGTGTTCACCGACGTCGACATGAGCATGCGCGTGGCGCGGGAGGAGATCTTCGGGCCGGTGCTGTCGATCATTCGCTGGCGCGACGAGGAAGCGATGTTCGCGGATGTCAACGGCGTGGAGTACGGGCTCGCCGCAGGCATCTACACGACGAGCCTCGCCACCGCGCATCGCGCTGCCAGTCGGGTGGAGGCAGGCTACGTGTGGGTCAACAACGCCGCGCGCCACTTCTTCCCGGCGCCGTTTGGCGGCACCAAGCAGTCCGGCAACAATCGCGAGGAGTCGTTCGAGGAGCTTCTCGCCTATACCCAGATCAAGAACATCCACATCAACCTGTAGGCGCGAAGGCGCCGGAGTGCCGACATGAACCTGCCGAAGCTCGACAACGTGAAGGTCGATATCGTCGACGGTATCGCCTGGGTGAGCCTCAACCGCCCGGACAAGCGCAATGCCATGAGCCCCGCGCTGCACTTCGAGATGGTCGAGGTGCTGAAGGAGCTGGCCGAGGAGCCGACCGTGCGCGTGCTGGTCCTCACGGGGGAAGGCGACAGCTGGTGCGCCGGACAGGACATCAAGCTCTTCTTCCGCGAGCTGGACGACAAGCCGCGCGAGCGGCACCTGGCACGGCTCGCGAATCACGAGTGGCGCTGGACGCTGCTGTCGAGCTTTCCCAAGCCCACGATCGCGATGGTCAACGGCTACTGCTTCGGCGGCGCGTTCGTGCAGCTCTTCGCGTGCGACTTCGCGGTGGCAGCGGACGAGGCCCTGTTCGGGCTGTCGGAGGTCAACTGGGGCATCCTGCCCGGCGGTCTCGTGGGCAAGGTGATCGTCGATGGGCTCTCGTATCGGGATGCCGTGTACTACTCGATGACGGGAGAGCAGTTCGACGGCCGCAAGGCGGCCCAGATCCGCCTCGTGACCGAGTCCGTTCCCCTGGCCCACCTGCGCGAGCGCACCACCGCGCTCGCGCAGGAGTTGGCGAAAAAGAATCCACGGACCCTGCGCACCATCAAGGAGAGCCTGCGCCTCGTGCGTGGCATGAGCGTGGAGCAGGCCGCCGACTACCTTCTGGCCAAGGAACGGGAGATGCAGTTCATGGATCCGGAACGCGGTCGCGAGCGGGCCATGTCGCAATTCCTCGACGACAAGACCTATCGACCCGGCTTCGGTGCCTACGAGCGGGGCCACCCGCCGGCCGGAGCCGGCAAGGCATGACCATGCCCGGACCCACGGTGCTGGAGCCGCTGGCCGGAATCGTCGTGCTCGAGCTCGGCGGCTTCATCACCGCCCCATACGCAGGCCTGTTGCTCGCCGATCTCGGTGCCGAAGTGATCAAGGTCGAACGGCCCGAAGGGGACCCGTTCCGCTCCTTTCGCGGTGGCAGCTACAGCCCGAACTTCGTGGGCTTCAACCGCAACAAGCGCAGCGTGGTGCTCGACCTCCAGAAGCCCGCGGACCGGGATGCATTCCTGGCGCTTGCCACCCGTGCCGACGTCGTGCTCGAGAATTTTCGTCCGGGCGTCATGGAGCGCATCGGCATCGCGTGGGAGACGCTGCGCGGGCGCAATCCGCGGCTCGTCTACTGCGCGATCCGCGGCTTCCCGCCGTCGCGCGGCAACGCCGATGATCCGGCCTTCGACGTGATCGGCCAGGCCGAGAGCGGCATGCTGCATGCCTTCCTCGATCCCGATCATCCCGAAGTGCGCGGACCCACCATCGCGGACCAGCTCGCGGGCATGCAGGCGTGCCAGGGCATCCTCGGCGCGCTCGTCGCGCGCGCCGCCACGGGCAGGGGATGCCGCGTGGACGTCAACATGGTCGAGTCGGCCATGGCCTTCATGCCCGACTTCTTCGCGAGCTACACACGCGACGGCACGCTGATGCAATCGAACACGCGCGCGGCCTATTCGCACAGCTTTGCCTTCCGTTGTTCCGACGGCGCCTTCCTCGGCGTGCAGCTATCGTCGCCGGAGAAATTCTGGCAGGCGCTCGTGGCTGCGATCGGCCGCCCGGACATCGCGGCGGATTCGCGCTTCGCTACGCGTACGTCGCGCATCGAGAACTTCGAGGCGCTGACCGCGGCGCTGCAGGCGTCGTTCCTCATGGAGCCCATGGCGCATTGGCGAGCGGCGCTATCGCGTGCCGACGTCCCCTGCGCCCCGGTGCGCACCGTGGCCGACGTGGTGGGCGACGCGAGCCTGCATCGCGGCGGGAGCTTCCACAAGGTGACCCATCCGCAGATGGGAGAGGTCACCTGCGTGTCCCGTCCCGTGCTCTACGACGGCGGCCGGCCGCTGACGCACCATCCACCGCCGCTGCTTGGCGAGCACACCGATACGGTGTTGCGCGAATTCGGTGTGGATGCCACGCAGGCTGTACCGCGCGGCGCCGACACGTCCGCTTGACCGGGCGGCAACGACAATCCAGCAAGGAGGAAACCACCATGTTCGATATACCCCATGACCGGATGCGCGCGGCCTGCACGTTGGCGCTCGCGACGTGCACGCTGGCGCTGTTGCCTGCGCTGCCTGCCGCAGCGCAGGACTATCCCAGCAAGCCGATCCGGCTCATCGTGCCGTTCCCTCCCGGCGGCGGCGCCGACTCCACCGCACGCACCATCGGCAAGCGGCTGGGCGAGGCACTGGGGCAACCCGTCGTCGTGGAGAACCGGCCGGGCGCCAACGGCGTGGTCGGCACCGATGCCGTGGCCAAGGCGGCGCCGGACGGCTACACGATCCTGATGACGGATCGCGGCGCATTAGGCATCAATCCGAGCCTGTACAGCAAGCTGCCCTACGACCCGAGGAAGGACTTCGCCTACATCGGCATCGCCGTGTGGTCGCCCTACGTGCTCGTGGCGAACCCGAAGGTGCCCGTGAATGACTTCGCAGAGTTCGTGGCCCTCGCCAGGAAGCAGCCGTGCAAGCTCAACTATGCCAGCTTCGGCGTGGGCAGCATGGCGCAGATGGGCATGGAGTCGCTCAATGCGGGTTTCGACATGTGCACGACCCACGTGCCGTACAAGGGCGGGGGGCCGGCGTTGCAGGCGACGATGGCGCACGAGGTCGATGTGACCCTCGCCACCATCGGTCCGGCTCTCGGCGCGATCCGCGACGGCCGCTTGAAGGCACTCGCGGTGGGGGCCGAGCAGCGCACACCGCTGCTGCCGGATACACCCTCCATCGTGCAGGCGGGTGGCAGACCCGACGTCATTCCCAAGACGTACTTCGGCTACGCCACTCCGGCCGGCACGCCACCCGCGATCGTGGCGAAGCTCTCGGCGGCCATCCATGGCATCGTGAACAGCGGCGAGGTGAAGGAGTGGCTCGTGGCGGGAGGATTCGAGCCGGCCGACGTGTCGCCCGAGGGCATGCAGCGCACCGTGAACGACGACATCGCGCAGTTCGCGGCGCTCGCCAACAAGGTGGGGATCCGGCCGGAATGAAGTGCATCGGCGGCGGTGCCGGGCGGAGGCAGTACGATCACCCCATGGTCAACTTCGCGGACATCAGCAAGAGCAGGGTCGCCCGTTACCTGCAGCTTGCGGAGCTCTTTCGCAACCGGGTGAGCTCGGGCGAGTGGCCTGTGAACAGCCGCATTCCGAATGTCGAGGAGCTCGCCGAGGAATGTGGCGTGGCGCGCGGCACGATCCGCGAGGCGATCGGCGTGCTGGTGGGCGAGGGCATCATCGAGACGTTCCGGGCGAAGGGGACGTTCGTGCGCAAGTCGCCGCAGGCGTCGCGCACGCATCACCTGGAGACCGACTGGCGTTCCATCATCGAGACCCACGAGGGCGTGGAGGTCCGGGTTCTCGAGCAGAAGCGCATGACGCAGTTGCCGCCGCATGCGCTGTCGGAAGGCACGCCCGCGCCCGCGTACCAGATGATGCGCCGCGTGCACCTGCGCGACGGCCAGCCCTATCTCGTGGCCCGGCTCTACCTCGAATGGTCCCTGTATCGCAAGGGGCCACCCAGGCGCTTCCGGCGCGAGCCGTCGCTGCCGATCCTGCACCAGGTCGCAGGCGATCGCATCGCACAGGCGAAGCAGGTGCTGACGGTGCAATCGGCGGATCTCGAGGTGGCGGAGCTTCTCGACCTGTCGCTCAACGCGCCGGTGGTGCACGTGCGCCGCACGGCGTTGGACAAGAACGGCCAGCTCCTCTATCTGGGGGTCGGCCTGTATCGTGGCGACATGGTGCGCCTCGAAATCAATCTGCGTTGACTCGAAAGGAAGTTCGATGACCCCGGAAGACATTTCCGTGGCGGCGGCCGCCCTGCGCACCGCGGCGGACACGGGAGCCTGCATCGCGCCGTTGCGCGAGCGCTACCCGCTGCTCGACGAGGCGGGCGCGTACGCGATCCAGTGGCACAACAACGAGCGCCGCATCGCCTCCGGGCGGCGGCGCACGGGCTGCAAGATCGGCCTCACGGCACGCGCCGTGCAGCGCCAGCTCGGTGTGGACCAGCCCGACTTCGGCATGCTGTTCGACGACATGAGCTATGGCGACGGCGAGCCGGTGCCGGCGCGCTCGCTGCAGCAGCCGCGCGTCGAGGCCGAGGTCGCCTTCGTGCTGGGCCGCGACCTCGCCAGCGAGCGACCGGGCTTCGTGGACGTGATCGGCGCCATCGACTACGCACTGCCCGCCATCGAGATCGTCGGAAGCCGCATTCTCGACTGGAACATCCGCTTCGTCGACACGGTCGCCGACAACGCCTCGTCCAACGCCTACGTCGTCGGCAGCGTGCCGCGGCGGCTGCGCGACTTCGACCATCGCCTGTGCGGTGCGGTGGTGGAGCGGCGCGGCGAGCCGGTCGCAACGGGTGCCGGTGCGGCGTGCCTCGGCTCGCCGCTCAACGCGGTCGTGTGGCTCGCGCGCACGATGGTGCGGCTGGGGTCACCGCTGCAGGCGGGCGACCTCGTGCTCTCCGGCGCGCTCGGGCCGATGGTACCGGCGCGTCCCGGCGACGTGTTCGAGGCACGGATCAACGGACTGGGCAGCGTGCGTGCCGTGTTCGACATTGCGGAGCAGACAGCATGATGGACATCGACACACTTGCCGGACGGCTCGATGCGGCCGCTCTCGATGTCCAGCCGGTGGCGCAGTTCGACCCGGAGGGACGCATGCCGCTGGACACGGCGTATGCGGTGCAGGCCGCATCGGTCGCGCGGCGCCTCGCGCGCGGCGAGGTCCGCGTGGGCGTCAAGATGGGATTCACGAGTCGCGCGAAGATGGCCCAGATGGGCATGAAGGACGTCATCTGGGGGCGTCTGACGAGCGGCATGCTGGTGGAGGAGGGCGGCAGTGCATCGTTCGCCCGTTTCATCCGCCCGCGCGCGGAGCCGGAGATCGCGTTCCTGCTCCGGCGCGACCTGCCGGGGCGGGTGAGCGAACCAGAGGCGCTTGCGGCGGTGGAAGCGATCGCGCCGGCGCTCGAGATCATCGACTCGCGCTACGTCGACTTCAAGTTCTCGCTGCCCGAGGTGGTCGCCGACAACGCGTCATCGAGCGCCTTCGTCGTGGGTCCCTGGGGCGATCCGCACGAGGACTTCGGCAACCTCGGGCTGGTCGTGACGATCGACGGCGCTACCGTGCAGGTCGGCTCGAGCGCGGCCCTGCTCGGTCATCCGCTGCGCTCGCTCGTGGCGGCCGCCCGGCTCTGTGCCGGGGCCGGAGAGCCGCTTCGCGCCGGGTCGATCGTGATGGCCGGCGGCGCCACTCCGGCCGAGTGGTTCCAGCGTGGCCAGCACGTACGATTGGAGATGGAACGCCTGGGCGTGGCGTCGTTCGGCGTGGATTGAGGCCGCAGGAGACGCAGGAGGCATCAGGAGGCGTCAAAGCTTCAACGCCGCCACACCCAGCACCACGCCCACGGCACCGGCCAGGCGCCCCGGACCGAGGCGCTCCTTGAGCAACGCCGCGCCGATGAGCGCGGCAAAGAGCA
>CAZUGY010000128.1:0-11472 GCA_964620265.1 uncultured Alcaligenaceae bacterium | reverse complement strand
CCAACGTGGCGATGGCGGCGGTGGAGTACCTGAAGCAGACGAACATCCTCTTCCTCTGCTCGGGCGCGGGCGTGACCGGCCTGGGCTTCACCAACGCCCCCAACGTGTTCCGCTGCTCGGTGTCGAGCCAGCAGATCAACGCCGGTCTCGGTGACTGGTGGTACGACAACGGGACCAAGGCAGTCGTGGCGACGGCCTCCGACTTCGCGGGCGGCCGCGACACGGTCGCGGAATTCCGCAACGCCTTCGTGAAGAAGGGCGGCAAGATAATCAAGGAGATCTACCCGCCGCTCGGCAACAGCGACTTCTCGCCGTACCTGGCCGACATCCGTTCCATCGCGCCTCCGGGGACGTACAACTTCTATGCGGGCACCGATGCGGTGCGCTTCGTGAAGCAGTACGCCGAGTACGGCCTCAAGGCCAAGATGAAGACGAGCGCCTCGGGCTTCATGGTCGAGTCCGACGTGTTGCCGGCGCAAGGCAAGGATGCGCTCGGCATCATCAGCTCGATGCAGTACGCCGACACGCTGACCAATCCCGAGAACATCAAGTTCGTGGCGGACTACCGCAAGAAGTTCAACGAGTACCCCAATGTCTACTCAGAGTACGGCTACGTGGCGGCGCGGTGCCTCCACGACGCCATCACCGGGGCAGGCGGCAACACGCAGGATTTCCCCAAGCTGCGCGCGGCGATGCTCGCCGTGAAGTTCAATGCGCCGCGCGGGCCGTTCTCGTTCAATCCGCAGACGCAAGGCCCCATCCACAACATCTACATCCGTGAAGTCGCGGAGGTCGACGGCCGCATCGCCAACAAGGTGATCGCCACGATCAAGGACGTGCGCGAGCAGCGCGTCTGATGCCTGCCCGGCGGCCGCTCGCAACGGGCGGCGGCCGGGACCTCCGAGCATGATGCAAACGTTCATCACCCAGCTCGTCAACGGGCTGGTGTTCGGCATGCTGCTGTTCATGATGTCGGCGGGCCTCTCGCTGATCTTCGGCCTCATGAACGTGGTGAACATCGCGCACGGCTCGTTCTTCATGCTCGGCGCATTCTTCGCGCTCGCGATCATGCAGTGGTCGGGCAGCTTCTGGCTGGCGCTCGGCCTCGCCTGGGTCCCCGCCGTGATCCTCGGCGTGATCATGGAGCGGGTGTTCATCCGCAAGCTCTACTCGCGCGGCCATCTCGACCAGGTGCTGCTCACCTTCGGCTTCACGTTCGTCTTCTCCGATCTCGTGCGCCTCGTCTGGGGCACCGACATCCGGGACCTCCCGATACCCGAGATCCTGTCCGGGGTCTTCGACGTCGGCGGCGTGATCGTGCCCAAGTACCGCGTGTTCCTGATCTTCTTCGGCGGCGGCATCGCGCTGGCGCTGTGGGTCTTCCTCGAGCGCAGCCGGCTCGGCGCGATGGTACGCGCGGGTGTCGACGATGCCTTCACGGCCAACGGCATCGGCATCAATGTGTCGCTGCTGTTCGCGGCGGTCTTCGCCGTGGGCGTCGGGCTCGCGGCACTGGGCGGTGCGGCGGCGGGCCCGGTGCTCGGCCTGTACCTGGGCATGGACATCGAGATCCTGATCCCGGCCTTCATCGTGGTCGTGATCGGCGGCATGGGGAGCCTCCGCGGCGCGTTCGTGTCCAGCATCTTCGTGGGCGTCGTCGATACATTCGGCAAGGCGTACTTTCCCGACTACGCGATGTTCGTGATCTATCTCCTGATGGTCGTGGTGCTGCTGACCCGGCCGCAGGGGCTGTTCGGCGTGAAGCGCGCATGACGCCCGGATCGCCTGCCAGCGGACGCACGATGGCGGTATGGATCGCCGCCGTCGTCGCCCTCGCGCTCGTGCCGCTTTCCGGGACGTACGTGACGGGCCTGGCCGCCGAGATCCTGATCTTCGCGATCTTCGCGATGTCGCTCGATCTGCTCATCGGGTACACCGGCCTGATGTCGTTCGGCCACGCCGCGTTCTTCGGCGTGTCGACCTACACGATGGTCATCCTGGGCGTTCATCTGGGATGGTCGGGCTGGATCGGCTTCGCGGCGGGCGTGGCGATGTCCACCCTGGCGGCCTTCGTCATCGGCTTCTTTGCGATCCGCGTCTCGGGCATTCCGTTCCTGATGATCACGATGGCGTTCGCGCAGCTCCTGATGTCGATCTCCGTGAAGTGGCGCAGCGTCACGGGCGGCACGGACGGGCTATCCGGCTTCCAGCGACCGACGCTCTTCGGCCTGTCGCTGGAGCATCGCC
The DNA here is from genome assembly GCA_964620265.1 of uncultured Alcaligenaceae bacterium. Taxonomy (GTDB): domain Bacteria; phylum Pseudomonadota; class Gammaproteobacteria; order Burkholderiales; family Casimicrobiaceae; genus VBCG01. The sequence goes on along the minus strand of CAZUGY010000128.1, from coordinate 9,225 downwards.
CCACGGAGTACTACGTGGTGCTGGCGGGATTCCTGCTCGTGCTCTTCTTCTTGCGGCGGTTGATCGCTTCGCCCCTGGGCTCGATCTTCATCGGCATCAAGGAGAACGAGCAGCGCATGCAGGCGGCCGGCTACCCCGTGCAGCGCTTCAAGCTCATCGCTTTCACGATGGCGGGCGCGCTGGCCGGCGTGGGCGGCGGGCTGTATGGGCTCCACAATGCGTTCGTATCGAGCGACATCCTCCACTGGTCGCTGTCGGGCGACGCCATCATCATGGTCATCCTGGGGGGCGCCGGCACGATCATCGGGCCGATCTTCGGCTCGGCGGCCTTCCTGCTGCTCAAGAATGTCGTGAGCTCGCACACGCACTACTGGCTGCTCTGGGTCGGGACGATCTTCATCCTCTGCGTGATGTTTCTGCCGCAGGGCCTGTGGGGCTTCCTGCGCCAGCGGTTCGGCCGGCGCCCTCCCTCATGAGCCCGAAAGCCCGCCCCGAGGGCCTCATCGCCGCGTGCGCCGGAGCGCGCAGCGCGAAGGCATTCCCTTGAACCTGCTGCGCCTCGACAACCTCTGCAAATCCTTCGGCAGCCTGGTCGTGACGAAGGACGTGAGCCTCACCGTGGACAGCGGCGAGCGGCACGCGCTGATCGGCCCCAATGGCGCCGGCAAGACCAGCCTCGTGCATCAGATCGCGGGGCAGCTGCGGCCGACGTCGGGCCGCATCCTCTTTTGCGAACAGGACATCACCGGTGCGCGGCCCGACGCGATCGGCCAGCTCGGCATCGGCCGCACGTTCCAGAAGAACAATCTCTTCCGCCAGCTTTCGATGCGCGAGAACGTGCGCCTCGCGCTGCAGGCCAAGCGCGGCGATTGGTACGCCTTCCTGCGCCCCGCCAGCGCCAATCGCAAGTTGCTCGACGAGGTCGACGCGATCCTCGCGCAGGTGCGGCTCACCGAAGGACACGACCGCCTCGTGGCCAATCTCTCGTACGGCGAGCAGCGCCAGCTCGAGGTGGCCCTGGCGCTGGCGAGCCAGCCGAAGCTCCTGCTGCTCGACGAGCCGACGTCGGGCATGTCGCCCGCCGAGACCGAGCGCATGATCGATCTCGTGCGATCGTTGCCGGCGGAGTTGGGCGTGCTGCTGATCGAGCATGACATGAAGGTCGTGTTCTCGCTCGCGCATACGATCACCGTGCTGTATTACGGCGAGGTGCTGGCCACCGGCAAGCCCGACGCCATCCGCGACAACCCGCGCGTGCGCGAGGTCTACCTGGGGCTCGCGCACTGATGCTCACGCTCGACGGCGTCCACGCGTATTACGGCAACAGCCACGTGCTGCATGGCGTGTCGCTGCGCGTGGACCGCGGCGAGGTCGTGTGCCTGCTCGGACGCAACGGCGCCGGCAAGACCACGACCGTGCTGTCGATCATGGGCTATCTCGCGCCGCGTCCGGGCCGCATCGAATACGACGGCAGGAGCGTGGCAGGCTTCGCGCCGCATCGCATGGCGAAGATGGGCTTCGGCTTCGTGCCGCAGGAGCGCGGCATCTTTCCGAGCCTCACGGTCGAGGAGAACCTCACGGTCAGCGCACGCCACGGTGTGGACGGTCGCTGGACGCTCGCGCGGGCCTACGGACTGTTTCCGCGATTGCAGGAGCGCAAGCGCAACCTCGGCTTCCAGCTCTCGGGCGGTGAGCAGCAGATGCTGTCGATCGCACGCGCGCTGATGCTCAATCCCGGCCTCGTCCTGCTCGACGAGCCGTCGGAAGGGCTGGCGCCGATGATCGTCGAGGAGATCGTGGGCGTGCTGCGCGGCCTGAAGCAGGAAGGCCTTGCGATCCTGCTGGTGGAGCAGAACCTGCGCGTGGCGCTCGACCTCGGGGACCGGCACTACGTGCTGTCCAAGGGCGAAGTACGCTTCACGGGCACGAGCGCCGAGCTCGAGCACAACGAACCCGTCCTGTCGGAGTATCTCAGTGTCTGATCCTGTCGCAGCCACGCCGCGTGGCGTCTGCCTCGTCACCGGCGGCAGCCGCGGTATCGGTGCCGCCACGGCCCGCCTCGCGGCCACGCGCGGCCATCCGGTGGCCCTCTTCTATCGCGAGCGGGCGGATGCGGCAGAAGCGGTCGTACGCGAGATCGCCGATGCCGGAGGAACTGCGCTGGCCATCCGCGCCGATGTCGGCGACGAGGCCGCGCTGGTGCGTGGATTCGAGGCGGCCGATGCGCTCGGTCCGCTCGAGCTCCTCGTGAACAACGCGGGCATCGTCGGGAGCGTCGGTCGCCTCGAGACGGTCGAAGCGGCGATGCTGATGGATCTCGCGCGCACGAACTTCGTGGGCGCGTTCCTGGCCGCGCGCGAAGCCGTCAAGCGCATGTCGACGCGCCATGGCGGCCAGGGGGGCACCATCGTGAACGTGTCGTCGGGTGCGTCGCAGCTGGGCTCGCCGGGCGTGTGGATCCACTACGCCGCCACCAAGGGCGCCCTCGACACGATGACCATCGGCCTGGCCAAGGAAGTGGCGGCCGAGGGAATCCGGGTGAATGCCGTGCGGCCCGGAATCATCGATACCGAGATCCACGCGCACCGGCCGGCGGGGCAACTCGAGAAGATGCGCCAGGCGATCCCGATGGGACGCCTCGGCACGTCGGAGGAGATCGCGGCGACGATCCTGTGGCTCGCGTCGGATGAGGCGAGCTACGTGACGGCCGCGTTGCTCGACGCGCGCGGCGGCATCTAGGCCAAGCCGCGCTACTTCGCGGGCGCCGCCTCGTCGAACACCGACGGCACCGGCAACTCCAGCGCCAGCGCATTGCACATCACCGCGATGGTGATGAAGCGCGAGATCTGCAGCAACGCAGCCACCGCCTTTTCATGGCCCAGCAGGTCGACCACGGCCGTGAGCTCCGCCTCGCAGCGCAGGCCATGGCTCGGCACCACGACCTGGGCCAATGCCTGGAGGCGGCGCTCGTCGTCCTTCAGCGCCGACGGATGGCTGCCGGGGCGACCCTCGGCCGCCGCGATCCAGTCGAGCGACAGGCCGAGCTTGCGCGCAAGCCGCTCGTGCTGGATGCGCTCGTAGTCGGCTTCGAGCATCGCGCACACGGACAGCGCGAGCACTTCGTTCTGTGCGTCCGACAGCTTGGCCTTGACTGCGCCGGTGTATTGCATGAAGGCGGGGATCGCGCCGGGAACGTGCGCCGCGACCTGGAAGAACTCCCCGAAGTAACCCAGTCGGTCCACGGTCGCCTTGAGCGAATCGCGCAACGCCGGATCGACGTGCTCGAACTCCAGTCGCGGAATGCCGTTCTTCGCGGCGCTCATAGCCCCATCACCTCGCGATACCACTTGTAGAACGCTCGAATGAGCACTTCGGTGACCATGTGGTCCTGCGGCGCGACGTCGCGCCCGCCCATCTCCAGCACCGCCTCGCGGTGCCCGTATCCAGTCGCGCCTTGCTGGCACTCGACCAGCACTTCGCCGTCCTCCATGGCGACGTACCCCGCGGGCCCGTACAGGTTCGCGTGACGCAGGCGCAGTCGCGTGAGCTCGGGATCCTCGTCCGCGTAGCCGTAGAACGTCCAGCAAAGCTCGAAGCTGCCCGGGCCCTTGGGGATGATGTGCCGCATGCCTAGCGTGTTGGCCTGCTGATGCAGCACGACGCTCGGAAAGAGCGACAGCCCCACCACCTTGCCGTCGTCGAACTCACGCCGCGGCGTGACCGTGTCCATGTCGGCGAGGACCATGGCGTTCTTGAGGCGCTTGATCTCGCCGGTCCCCGTGGTCTCGGTCTTCTTCCCGACATTGCGCGAGATCATGATCCCGTGCTTGCCGCCTTCGGTCGGAATGGATTCCGACTGCGTATCCGCGCGCCACAAGCCGAAGGTGATCAGGAACGAGTGGAGCAGCGTGGCGTGATACGGATCCTTGAGGTTCTCGATGTACATCTTCCAGTTGCTGTCGATCAACTGGCGGTTGTAGCCCAGCAGCTTCAGCGGCCGGCCGGTGAACAGGCGCTGCACGTAGCCGTACACGTCGGAGCCGCAATAGTCGGCGAAGCCCGGCGCGTCATGGTCGAAGCTCGCCCAGATCGACCCGCCCTCGACGTGGACCTCGAGCGCATTGAGGCCGTGCGACGCGTTGTCGAAGTCGGGCGGCATGCCACCTTTGCCGAGCACGCCGCGCTTCAGAGGCACGCCCTGCAGCTTGCCGTCGAGCGCGAAGTTCCACTGGTGATACGGGCACGTGAACGAGTCCACGCGCCCCTTGTTCTGCCAGCACACGCGCGCGCCGCGATGCGCGCAGCGATTTTCCCAGACGTGGATGGCGCCTTCCTTGCCGCGCACGACCACCACCTGGCGCTCGCCGATCCAGCTCCGCTTGAAGGAGCCGGGCTCGGGGATCTCGCAATCGAGCGCGACGTAGTTCCACGTGCGGCCGTAGAAGAAGAGGTCGAGCTCGCGCTGGTAGATCTCGGGATCGGTGTAGACCCACAACGGGACGCGCGTCCATCCTTCCTGCGGCCACGTCTGGCGCACGCCTTCGGCTTGCAGCGTCTTGCCCATGTTAGGTTCTCCTGGTCCGCGCGGCGACTGGCTAGACGGGCACGATCAGCGAGCGCCGCACGTGATGGTTGTCGCATACGACGATGCGCTCGCGGAAGCGCCAGCCGCCGCCGTGGCGCACGACCGTGTCGAGATACTGGCCCACGAGGAAGAGCGCCGGATTGCTGTCCGACATGCTCTCGGTGACCAGGAAGTTGGCGCGCGAGCGCACGACATCGCCGTCGACGGCAAGGACACGCACGCCACTGATGAAGTGCCGCCAGGAGCGCGGCTCGTATACCTGCGTCTCGCGCAGTGCCAGCACGCGGTCGCGCAGCATGCCGATGCCGTCGCAAAACATGAGGCCGGCGGCGAGGCCCTGGCTGAAGTTCTCGCGCGAAGTGACCTTGTACAGGCTATCGTCCGTGAAAAACGTGGGAAAATCCTCGATGCGGTCGTCGTCGAGGAGATCGGCCACCTCCTCGAAGAAGTCACGCAGCTCGTGTTGCAGCCTGCGCGTGTCAACACCCGTCGGCGCGGGCATGAGAGTGGCTTCCATGGCGCGGAGCCCTACGCCGGCTCGAGCTCGGTCAGGTTGGTCTGGAAGCCGTAGTCGGAGCCGAGCTTCAGGATCGGGGCCTGCAGGGTCTCCTGCCACAGCAGCGAATCCATCGCGATGTGCAACGGATGGTCCTGGATCGTGAGCGCGCAGAAGCCCTGCTCGCGCGACCCGTGGTGATGCACGGCCCAGCCCGGCGCGGACAGGTGCAGGTCGCCCGCCTCCCATTCGAGCTTCTTGCCCATCACGGCGCTCTTGCCGTGGCCGATGAAGTAGTAGTTGATCGCCGCGGACACATGACGATGCGCGATGTCCATCTTGTCGGCGGGATACTTGGCGATCGTCGCGAAGAAGCACGGTGAGGTGCCCATGCGCCGCTCGGTGGCCGGGTTGTACAGCAGGTACAGGTGGCGGCCGGTGTAGCGCAGGTCGCGCTTGAACACCTTGTCCAGATGCGGCTCGACATCGCGCCAGCGCCAGAGGAGCGGCTTCCATTCCACCATGTCGATGTCGATCAGGTACTCGTAGCCGAGGAGCCGAGCGCCGTCGGCGCCGAGGTCGATGTCCTCGGCCTTGTCGCGCGCGCGCAGCTTGGGCGCATCGGTTGCGTCCTTCGATTCCTCGACGAGCTCCGGCTTGCGATCGACGTAGTGCACCTCGAGCCGCTCGAGCAGTGGCGCATTGGAGAACGACAGCCGGACGAAGAGATCCTTGCCCGTGTTGCGATAGCGGTACGGCGCCATCGACGGCGTGTTCCACACGTCGAACTTGCCCACGCCGTGCGTATGCGCGCCGATCATGCCCACGCCTTCGCCGCGGATGCACATGTCGACCATCGAGGAATTGCGTGCGACGGCCAACGATTCCTCGCCCGGCTTCAACACTTCGATCGTCGCATCGATGCCGGGGGCGAACGCCGGCACGGGCCCGGTATTGGCCGGGTGCGATACCGAGGTTGCGCGGCGGCCCGATTCGGGACGCGCGATGGAGGCGAGGCGTTCGATCTCGGCATCGATGGCCCGGCGCGGCACGATCACGGACGGCCAGTGATGCTGCTTGCGGGCTTTCTGCTCGCTGACGTCGACGAAGCTGAACTCACTCATGACGGTTGCTCCTTCAGACCTTCTCTGCCATGGAATTGAAGCGGGGCGTTGCGCGCACGGGGTGCGCGATGGTCCGTCCGAGGCCTCGCGTCCGCGCGCGGTCGAGGACGGTGATCGCGACGGAGAGGTCGGAAAGCCCCATGCCCATCGCCTTGAACAGCGTGAGATCGCATTCCGGGGGGCGTTGTTCCCCGTTCGCGATGATCTCACTGATCGACCGCACGGCGCTCCAGTCGGCGGTCGGGGCGCCGAAGCGCTCGATGAACTCGCGCGAGGCGCGCTGCACGTTGGCCACGTCGTCGACGCCGATCATGCCCACGCGGGCAAAGACGTCCTGCTTGAACTCGCCGTTGGCGGGCAGGATGGCACCGACCGCATTCAGATGCGCGCCCCGGGCCAGCATCGAAGCATCGAGGAACGGATCGCGGGCGCGGGTCACGAGCGTGACGATCGGCGCATCGCGCGTCGCCGCCTCCAGGGTCGCGGCCTCTTCCACGACGAAGTCGAACGTCTCGCGAAGCTTCGCGGCAAAGGCGTGCCGCTTGTCCGTGGTGGGGCTCCACACGCGCACGCGGCGTAGCGGACGCACGGCGTGGATGGCCGCGACCTGCGTGATCGATTGCATGCCCGTGCCGATCAGCGCGAGCTCGTCGGCCTCGGGAGCGGCGAGCCAGCGTGTCCCCACCCCGGTCATCGCCGCCGTGCGCAGTTGTCCGAGGGCGGCGGCTTCGATCACCGCCACGATGCTGCCGTCGTTGGCATCGAACATCGTGAACGCCGCCGTCGCGCCGCGCTTGGTGTGCACCCAGTTCTTGAAGCCGACGTAGCCGAGCGCGGGCGCGCCGGAGCCCAGCGAATGCATGGACGAGCCGTCGCCGTATCCGCCGAGCGCCTTGGGCACGTTGAAGGCGGCGCCCTCGCCCAGCGAGCGCAGGCCCCGCTCCAGCGCGGGGATCGCGTCGTCGAGGCTGACGAGGTCGACGACCTCCTGTTCGGTGATCCAGAGCAGTGGATTGGTCATGCGGTCTCTATGCGGATTCGTCGACGACGGGATTGGACAGCGTCCCGACGCCGGTGATCTCGACGTCGAAGGTATCGCCGGGCACCAGCCAGATCGGCGGCTTGCGCGTGAAGCCCACCCCCGCCGGCGTGCCGAGCACGAGCACGTCTCCGGGCAGCAGCTCGGCGAACGTCGACACGTAGGCGATCGTGCGGCCGACGGAGAAGATCATGTTGGCGGCGCTGTCGCGCTGCAGCTCGCGGCCGTTGAGGCGCCCGATCACGTCCATCTTCTCGACGGGGCCCGTTTCGTCCGGCGTGACGATCCACGGCCCGAAGGCGCCGCTGGCGAAGAAGTTCTTGCCCGCGGTCGCCTGCCGGCCGTGCATCTGCCAGTCGCGCACGGAGTTCTCGGCAAAGCATGCGTAGCCGAAGACGATCTCCTGCGCCTTGTCCTCGGTCACATGGCGTCCCTTGCGGCCGATCACGACCGCGAGCTCCGCCTCGTAATCGAATTGATGCGACGCCCGCGGCCGCACGACGGGCGCGCCGTGGCCGACCTGCGATTCCGGAAAGCGCACGAACATCGACGGATGCTCCGGCACCGCCATGTTGGCCTCCTTGGCGTGCGCGTAGAAGTTGAGGCCGACGCAGAGTGTCTTGTGCGGGTGCGTGATGGGCGGCAGCCATTGCAGGCCGGCCAGGGGGACGCGCGGACCGGATGGCTTGCGCGCCCGTGCCGCCACCGTCACCGGTCCCCACAGCTCAAGTGCTTCGCGCAAGGAGGCGACCTCGCCGCTCATGTCGACGACGTGATCGCCGGCAACGACACCGAATCCGTTCCGACCTTGATGATGGAAGCTTGCGAACCGCATGACGGCGACGTCCTCCGAAAGGGAATGCTGCAACAGCTTGTTGTGAGGGCAAGTTTGCGCGAGCTGGCTCCATGGCGGCAATCCGGGGCATGGAATATCATTTGTTCCATATCGCAGGGGAAAGTGCCGGGAATGGCTGGCAAAACGCAAGTTTCCACGGGCAGCCAAGGGGTGGGAGGTCTCAAGGACCTGACCGCACTACGGGTCTTCGCGCGCGTGGTCGAGCTGCAGAGCTTTTCCGAGGTGGCGCGCCGCCTGGGCGTCACGCCGGCAACCATCAGCAAGCATGTGTCGTCGCTCGAGATGCAACTCAAGGCCCGGCTCGTCAACCGCACCACCCGGCGCCTTTTCATCACCGAGGCGGGCCAGCGCCTGTACGAGCACTGCCTGCGCATCATGCGCGAGCTCGACGAGGCGGAGTCCGAGGTGGCGGACCTGCGCGGCGAGCCCGCCGGGCTGCTGCGCATCACCGCTCCGCTGGCCTTCGGCGAACGGCGCATCGCCCCCCGCCTGCCCGAGTTCGCGCTGCGCTATCCCAAGGTCACGCTCGACATCGACTTCTCGGTCGAGAAAGTGGACCTGTTCCAGGAGCGCATCGACATCGCCATCCGCATCGCGGAGTCGGTCGACCCCGGACTCGTGGCCTTCCGGCTCGCCCCCTACCGGCGCGTTTTCTGCGGCTCGCCGGCCTATCTCGCCCGACACGGCACGCCGGGCACGCCCGAGGACCTCGTGCGCCACAACTGTCTCGTGTCGCGGGGCGCGATCCTCAATTCCACGTGGCCGGTCGAGCGCGGCAACGGCGTCGAGTCGATCCGCGTGAGCGGCAACCTGGTGAGCAACAACAGCGAGATCGTGCGCCAGGCCGCCCTGGCGGGCCAGGGCCTCATGATGACGGCGCGGCTGCTGGTGGAGGACGACTTCCGCGCCGGCCGGCTGGTGGAGGTGTTGCCGGGATTCGCGCCGGAGAACCGTGGTATCTACGCGGTGTTGCCCCGCCAGGGCAGCCTGTCGCCCAAGGTCCGCGAGTTCGTCGATTTCCTCAAGAATTGCTGCAGCGATATCCCCTGACGCGCCAACGCCTGCTCACGATGACCCGCACCACCCAATGGATCCACGCCTGGCTGCTCCTGCTGCCGTCCATGG
>CAZUGY010000127.1:0-11550 GCA_964620265.1 uncultured Alcaligenaceae bacterium | reverse complement strand
TCGCTCATCGCCACGCTCGCGACCGCGTCGGTCGCCACCGGCACGGCCTTCGGCATCACGGGCGGCGTGGCCTTCGCCGGCCGCTGGGATCCCGCCTTCCTCGAGCTCGGCCGCGGCAGCCTGCTCGGCATCCCGAACCTCATCCTGTGGACCACGGCCGTGGCGGCGCTCGCCCTCTTCGTGCTGAAGCAGACGCGCCTCGGCCTGCATCTCGTCTTCACCGGCGAAGCCGACGAGGCGGCGCGCCTCGCCGGCGTGAAGGTCAAGCGCATGAAGGTGATCGCGCTCGCTTTCGCAGGCCTGTGCGCCGGGCTCGTGGGCACGCTCTTCGCGGCCACGCTCAACTCCGCCGCGCCCGACATGGCCAAGGATTACCTCCTCACGTCGATTGCCGCGGTGCTGCTCGGCATGACGATGTTCGAGCCCGGCCGCTGCAACGTGCCCGGCACGCTGGTCGGCGCCGCCACGATCGGCATGCTCGGCAACGGCCTCGTGCTGATGGGCGCGCCGTACTACGTGCAGGACATCGTGCTCGGCTTTATCATCGTGGCCTCGGTCGCCGTGTCGGCCGCCGCGCTCAAGAAGGCCGCCTTCGGCATCTGAAAGCCTCCGCCAGCGCTCCAATTTCAGGGGAATCACCATGCTACGCACTTCCATCGTCGTCGCCTGCGCGCTCTTCGCGGTCTCGTCGGCCCATGCCTTCAAGCTCGGCATCATCGCGTTCCAGATGTCGGCGGAAACGCACGCGCGCTGCTCCAACTCCGCCGCCGAGGCGGCGAAGAAGCTCGGCTGGACCGTGCAGCAACTCAACTCCGAGGGCAGCCTGCCCAAGCACTCGGAGCAGATCGAGACGATGATCCAGGCCAAGGTCGACGGCCTGATCCTCTGCATGGGCAAGCCCATCGAGGCGGAGGCGCAGTTCGCCGCCGTGAAGAAGGCGGGCATCCCGCTCGTCACGGTCGTGTCCGGCACGAGCCCGCACTCGCTCTTCGACATCCAGGTGAACGACTACATCGGCGGCGCGCAGGCCACGATGTACCTCCTGTCGAAGATGAACTACAAGGGCGAGATCCTGACCGCGCGCTTCGAGCAGAACGTCGCCTCGCGCATCCGCGGCAAGGAGCTCGACGTGATCCTGTCCGAGAACCCGGCGGTGAAGGTGCTCGGCAGCCACTCGATGGCGCGCACCGCGAGCTGGCGCGACGACGTGCGCAACGGCATGCAGGCGCTCATCCTGCAGAACAAGGGCAAGTTCCAGGGCGTGTGGGCCTCGTGGGACGGGCAGGCGTGGATCATCGACGACCTCCTGCGCGCGCAGGGCTACAAGAAGGGCGACGTCGTGATGGTGAGCGTGGACGGCGGCGAGGAGTCGTATCGGCGCATCAAGGATCCCGCGAGCCTCTTCACGGCGACCGTGGCGATCCCCTTCGAGTCGATGGGCCAGATGGCCGTCGATGCGCTCGACAAGATCGTGGTGAAGAAGATGCCGCGCGACAAGGTCGTGTCCGGGCCGTACATGTGGGTCGATGCCGTGCTCGTCGATGCCTCCAACGTCGACAAGTACTTGAAGTAGCCCACTGCCCGTGCGAGAGAGCTACCGCGCCACGTGACGCACGTCCCGGGAGACCACGGCAGCGCGCAGACGCGCGCGCCCCTGGTGCGATTGCGCGGCATCCGCAAGCGCTACGGCGCCGTCGAGGCGTTGCGCGGCGTCGACCTGCACGTGGAGGCAGGCGACGTGCTCGCGATCTGCGGCGACAACGGCGCGGGCAAGTCGAGCCTCATCCGCGTGGTCTCCGGCGCGCACGAGCCCGACGAGGGCACCATCGAGATCGACGGCGCCGCGGTCCGGCTGGGCTCGCCGCAAGGCGCCCTGCAGGCGGGGGTCGCCACCATCTACCAGGACCTGGCCCTCGCGCCGCGCCAGCCGATCTGGCAGAACATCTTCATCGGCGCCGAGCTCACGCGCACGCTGGTGCCGGGCGTGCGCGTGCTCGACAAGCCGCGCATGCGCGAGAAGTCGCGCGGCTATCTCGCGCGGCTCAACGTCACGATCGACGATACCGACCGTCCGGTGGACACCCTGTCGGGTGGCCAGCGGCAGGCGGTGGCGATCGCCCGCGCGCTGCGCTGGAACGCGCGGCTCGTGATCATGGACGAGCCCACCGCCGCGCTCGGCGTGGCGGAGAGCCGCCAGGTGCTCGACTTGATCCGCGAGCTCGCGCGCGGCGGCACCACGGTGATCCTCATCAGCCACAACATGGCCGAGGTCGTGGACGTCGCCTCGCGCGTGGCCGTGCTCAAAGGCGGCCGCAAGGTGGCCGACCGAACCACGCAGGGCCTCACCGGTGACGGCCTCGCGCATCTCGTGATGACCGGACAGGACATGCCATGAACGATTTCACCACCGAGCTCCGCCTCGCGGCGGAAGCCGACATCGAAGCCGCGCAGGAGGCGGCGCTGCGCGCCCGCACGATCCACGCGCGCGCCGAGCTCATGCGGCACATGATGCTCACCACCGCCAAGTCCACCGACCGCAGCCGTGAGGTGTCGGTGCGCCTCGTGACCGACGAATGGCTCGATGCCTGGCGCCGCGACCCCGGCAACTATCCCTACGTCGCGCAGATGGAGGCGCTGTCGGGTGCGTGCTACGACGCGCTGAAGTCTCCGGATGCCGCCACCGACCGCGCGGTGCGCGAGGCCTTCGCCGCGCTCGAGCATGCGTGCGTGGCGCACGGCACCACACTCGCCGACGAGATGGCGTGGCGCTCCGGCTGCTCGCACGAATGGTGGGGTGACGTGCATCCCGCGCCTGCCGCACCCGAGTATCGCGAGCAGGCCAAGCGCAAGGCGGCGCTGTGGCAGCGTGGCTGTCCGCCGGAGTGCCTCGGCTGACGGCAGCCGCTGCTCCGCGTCCGCCCGGCGAGTCGGGGCCGCCGGCGCGCGCGCTCCTCGTGGTGCTGGGGGTGATCGCGCTCCTCGGCAACGGCCAGAAGGCGCTGGTGACGAGCACCGTGCTGGTGAGCGAGGGCTCGCTCGCCACGTTCCTGCGCATGTCGCCGGAAGCGGTCGCGGCGCTGTTGCAGGTGCTCATCGCCGGCATGGTGGTGGCGCTCGCATTGTGTCCGCTGCTGCTGCAGCGCACGTCCGCGCGCGCGCTCGGGCTCGCGGCCTGCGCGATCGCGGCGGTGGCCTTCGGGGCCTTTGCGGCGATCGACCTCGCCGGCGCCGCGCAGCCGTGGCGGGTGCTGGGTGCCTTCGTGGGCCTTTCCGTCGGCGCCGGTGCGCTCGCCCTGCTGGCGCCCGTGGCGCAGGCCTACGTCGCGCGCGCGCCCACGCCCGGCCAGCGTACTTCGCTCACCACGCTGTGGACGCTCGCCGCGGCGGCCGGCTTTCTCGTGGCACCGCAACTCGTGAAGCTGGCGTTGCCGGACGTGGGCCTCGGCCGCTATTTCCTGGGACTCGCCGCCCTGCCGCTCCTGATGGCCGCCGCCATCGCGCTCGCTCCGCGGGCGGGCGCGGGCGGGGCGGGAGGCGGCGCCACTGGCGCGGCCCTGCCTGTCCGGACCGTGCTCGCCTTCGTCGCGTTCGTGGTGGCCTTCGAGTTGTGGACCGGCATCGGGGATGTCGCGGGATTCACCCGTGCGCCGGCGCTCGTGGCGCTCGCCGCCTGCGCGATCACGCTCGCGTGGCTCGTGGTGGCCGCCAGGGCCGCCGGCCGGCCCCCGGCGCTGGCGGGCTCCACCGCCTGGCTCCTCGCCGCGCTCTTCCTGCTGCAGGTGCCCACCACCGGTTTCTTCGACACGGCCTTCCTCGTGGCGCACGGCCATGCGCAAGCCTTCGTGGCCGATCGCGCCACCCTCGGGGCCTCGGCGCAGATCGCGGGCACGCTCGTGGCGGGCGCGCTCGCGCACCGTCGTCCGCAATGGATGCCGGCGCTGCGGATGGCCTTTGCCGCGATCGCCATCGTCGGCGTCGCCCTGTTCCTGGGCTATCCGTGGGTGCGCTCGGTGGCGTGGATCTATGCCGCGCCGGTGGTCACCGGCTTCGGCGCCGCGGGACTCACGGTGCTCGTGTGCCTCGCCCTCGTGCACGAGGCCGTGCGGCATCCGGTGCTCGCGGCCTTCCCGTCGATGGCGATCATGCTCGGCACCGAGTTCGGCCTCGAGGCGCTGCAGATGGTCTATGCCGCGGCGCGGGTCGCGGGGGCCGGCGCCGATGCGCGCTACGCGGCGGTGTTCGCCGCGCAGCTCGCTTTCGCCCTGCTGCTGCCGCTGCTGCTGGTTGCGGCCGCGCGATGCGGCGCGCAGGTGGCCCCACCCGCTCCCGCGGCCGGCGGACCCGCCGTACCGGGCCGCACCGGTTAGCGCCGGCTTTAGCGCCGCTTCGCCGCCTTCTCCGCCGCTTCCTTCTCCAGCACACGGTTCATGTGCCACTGCTGCAGGATCTGCAGGAGGTTGTTCACGAGCCAGTACAGCACGAGGCCCGCGGGGAAGAAGATGAACAGCACCGAGAAGGCGATCGGCATGATCTGCATCACCTTCGCCTGCACCGGATCGGAGATCGGCGTGGGCGAGAGCTTCACCTGCAGGTAGGCCGTGATCGCGTAGATCACCGGCAGGACGAAGAAGGGATCCGGCGCCGAGAGATCCTTGATCCACAGGATCCACGGCGCCTGGCGCAGCTCCACCGCCGACAGCAGCACCCAGTACAGCGCGATGAACACGGGGATCTGCACGAGGATCGGAAGACATCCGCCCAGCGGATTGATCTTCTCGGCCTTGTACATCTCCATCATCTTCATCTGCAGCTGCTGCTTGTCGTTCGCGTATTGCTCCTGCAGCGCCTTCATCTTGGGCGCGATGAGCTTCATCTTGCCCATCGAGCGCGCGGCCGCGGCATTGAGCGGATAGAACGCCGCCTTCAGCATGATCGTCATCACCACGATCGCCCAGCCCCAGTTGCCGAGGAGGCCGTGCAGCCACTTCAAAAGCACGAAGAGCGGCGCCGCCAGCACGGTGAAGATGCCGTAGTCGACGACGAGGTCCAGGCCCTTCGCGGTCCTGGCGAGCACTTCCTGGTCCTGCGGACCGACGTACAGCGGCACGCGCACCGCCCCGGTGGCGCCCGGCGCGATGGCGCCCACCGGCACGATCACGCCGGCGGCGTACAGGCCGTTGTCGAGCTTGCGGGTGAAGAACTCGCGCTGCGTCTTCTGCTCGTCGGAGGGCAGCCACGCGGCCACGAAGTAATGCTCGATCATGCCCACCCAGCCGTTGTCCGCGGACTTGGTGAACGCGGGCTTGCGATTGGGATCGGCGGCCTGCTTGTCGATCTCGCCGAAGTCGACCTTCTTGAAGTTGTCGATGGCGTTGTAGACCACGGGCCCGACGTACGAGGCCGGCGCCATCGAGCTCTGCACCACCGCGTGCTTGGTGTCGCGCGTGAGCTGGAAGTACGCGAAGGGCGAGATCGGCGCGGCGCCCTTGTTGGTGATGTCGAAGGCCACGTCGACGAGATAGGTGCCGCGATGGAAGGTGAGGACCTTGACCACCGGATCGCCCGCCGGCGTGGTCGCGGTGAGGCGGAGCTCGATGGTGTCGCTGCCGGCCGCGAGGTCACGCGGGCCGGGCTCGGCGGTCCATTGCGTGCGGTGGTTGGGCAGACCCTCGCCGATCAGGCCCGCCTGTGCCACGAAGGTGCGGTCGGTGGTGCGCTGCAGGACGAGATACGGCTTGCTGTGGTCGATCGCGTCCTGGTGGCGGTTGAGCGAGATCAGCGTGATCACGCCGCCCAGCGTGTCGACCTCGGCGGTGAACAGATCCGTCCTGATCGTGACGATCTCGCCGGTGGTGGCCACCGGCGCGCCGGTCGGCGTGGGCACGGCGGCGACCCCGCCCGCGGCGGGGCTGGCCGCCACGGCCGACGGCGCGGTGGGCACATCCTTGGGCGCGGGGGCGGCCGGGGCAGTCCCCGGGACGGCAGGTGCTGCCTCCTGCGCGCTCTTCGGCGGGGGCGGCGGCGCGTGCTCCTGCTGCCACGCATTCCACAGGAAGAACGCGGACGAGAAGAAGATCACGAACAGGAGGAGGCGGCGGATGTCCGTCATGGGCATGGTGACTGTGAGCAGGCCTTCCGCAATACGGAGCGCCTGCTCCCTTCATAAGACGCGAGGAAGAAGCTAGGGAACGGGGTCGAAGCCCCCGGGATGATACGGGTGACACCGCGCGACGCGGCGCGCGGCGAGCCACGAGCCACGCCACGCACCGTGCCGCTCCAGCGCCTCCAGGGCGTAGTCGGAGCAGCTCGGGTAGAAGCGGCAGTTGTTGCCGAGCAGCGGCCGCACCAGGTACTGGTAGCCGCGCACCAGGAAAAGCAGCACGGTCTTCATGGGACGAGCGGCGCCGGGTCGGCGGTGAGGCGGGCCAGAAGACGCGCGGCCTCGACCGCCGCGGCATCCTGCTCCGCCCGGGTTTTGCCGCGGGTCACGCGCAGCACCACGTCGAAGCGATCGGCCGCGAGCGGCAGCGCGCGCACGACCTCGCGCAGCTTGCGGCGGATGCGATTGCGATCGACCGCGCGCAGCGAGACCTTGCGGCCGATGATGAAGCCGGTCCGGCCGCCCTCGGGTGGGGCGGGTGCGACGATGAGCTGAAGATACTGGCCTTCCATCCGGCGGCCCGAGCGAAGCAGCGCGTCGAAGACCCCGTGGCCGGTCAGGCGGCGCAACGGGCGCCGCGTGGGTGTGGCGTCCGGCGCGGGTGCGCTGGCGCTGTCACCGGAGACACCCGATCCCGCGTGCGGACGCGCGGTCAGACGACGGTGAGGTTCTTGCGGCCCTTGGCGCGACGCGCGGAGAGCACCTTGCGGCCCCCGACCGTGGACATGCGCGCGCGGAAACCGTGATTGCGGGCACGGCGGATCTTGGAAGGCTGGAATGTCCGTTTCATGGCGAACTCGCTGAATGGTTCTGTGGCTTCGCCAAGACGGCGAAAAGCCTTATATTAGAGCGCGTTACGCCCACCTCTGTCAAGCCCCGCCGGAAACGGGCCGCAACCGTGGCCCGATGCGAGCGATCACTCTCGCCCTGCATCGCGGCCGGCCGCAGGTTGGCTTGCGGACCCGGTCCCGATCGCCGATCGCTGTGGATAACTGGCGCCCACCCGTCTAGAATTCATCCCCCGCGTCGCTGCGGCCGCCAGGCCGTTGCCGCGCTCGAGGACCCGGGGGACGCCGGGGTCCCGGGCGCATCCGCGAAGCCGTTCCCTCGACCACAGGCCCAACAAAAGAGGCTCGATCCGCATGACGTCTGCCGTACCCGCCACGCCCCCCGTTCCCTGGCAAGCCTGCCTCGAGGCCTTCGCCCGCGAGCTCACTCCCCAGCAGTTCCTGACCTGGATCCAGCCGCTCTCCTGCGTGCAGGAGGGTGACGACGCGCACGCCCTGCGCCTGGCGGCCCCCAACCGCTTCGTGCTGCAGTGGGTGCGCGAGCGCTTCAGCGCCCGCATCCTGGCCATCGCCAGCGAGACGATGGGCGGGCCCGTGCGCCTGGAGTACGAGGTAGGCGAGGGCGCTGCCGCCGCGGCCCCGGCGCGTCCCGCCGCCCCGCCGCCGGCGTCCGCGGAGCTCCTGCGGGAGGCGGCACTCGCCCCCGCCACGTCCACCGCCGTGCCTGTGGATACCTCGCCCCGGCCGCGGCCCCTGCCGGCCACCGCGCCCCGCCGGGCGGACGCCTCGAGCCTCAATCCCACCTTCAATTTCGCCACCTTCGTCTCCGGCAAGGCCAACCAGCTTGCCCGGGCGGCCGGGCTGCAGGTCGCCGACCATCCCACCTCCTACAACCCGCTCTTCGTCTACGGCGGCGTGGGGCTGGGCAAGACGCACCTGATCCAGGCCATCGGCAACCACATGCTGGCCGCCAATCCGGGCGCCCGCATCAAGTACATCCACGCCGAGACCTACGTGAGCGACGTGGTCCGCGCCTACCAGCACAAGGCCTTCGACGAGTTCAAGCGGCACTACCGCACGCTCGACCTGCTGCTCATCGACGATATCCAGTTCTTCAGCGGCAAGAGCCGCACGCAGGAGGAGTTCTTCTACCTCTTCAACACGCTCGTCGAGGCGCACAAGCAGGTGGTGATCACCTGCGACACCTTCCCCAAGGAGATCGAGGGGATCGAGGAGCGGCTGAAATCGCGCTTCGGCTGGGGCCTGACGGTGGCCCTGGAGCCGCCCGAGCTCGAGATGCGCGTGGCGATCCTGCTCGCCAAGGCACATTCGACCGGCATGCGCATGGACGAGCAGGTGGCGTTCTTCATCGCCAAGAACATCCGCAGCAACGTGCGCGAGCTGGAAGGGGCGCTGAAACGCGTGCTGGCCTACTCGAACTTCCACGGGCAGGAGATCTCGCTGGCGCTCGCCAAGGAGGCCCTGCGCGACCTCCTCGCGGTCCAGAACCGCCAGATCAGCATCGAGAACATCCAGAAGACGGTCGCCGACTACTACAAGATCCGGGTGACCGACATGCACTCCAAGAAGCGCTCGCGGGCGGTGGCGCGGCCCCGCCAGGTGGCCATGGCGCTCGCCAAGGAGCTCACCCAGATGTCGCTGCCGGAGATCGGCAGCAATTTCGGCGGTCGCGACCACACCACCGTGCTGCATGCGTGCCGGCAGATCGCGAAGCTGCGCGAATCGCTGCCGCAGATGAACCATGACGTGAATTTCCTGCTGCAGGTGCTGCGCAGCTGATCCTCCGGCGGGCCCCCTCGCACCCCCTCGCAAGGCCTTTTCCGGCGGCGCCAAGCCGTGGCTGGAGACCCCCTTTCGCCTATGAAAAGGGCCCTCCACGATGTATAATCAGCGAGTTTTCCGGGTAGGGCCCAAGGGGCAATCTGTGCACAACGTCACCCACCCGTCCCCGGACCGTTTTCACCCCCAAACGCTCCACAGGCCGCACATGGGTTTTCCGGTCTTTCCGAATGCCCGGAAGCGCTTGTGGCGCATGCGTTTTTTGCACTATTCCCGGTTTTCGGCCGTCTCCTATTAACTGTTCCTATTGTTGGACAACATGCAACTAAAGCAGATCGCCCGCGACGCGCTCCTGAAACCGTTGCAAGCTGTCTCCGGCATCGTGGAGCGCCGGCACACCCTGCCGATCCTCGCCAACGTGCTCCTGGAGCAGAAGGACGGCAGCCTCCACGTCACCGCCACCGATCTCGAGATGCAGATCACGGCGCGCAGCGAAATGGCGGGCAAGGACGGCCAGGCCACCACGGTGGCGGCACGCAAGCTGCAGGACCTCCTGCGCGCGTTGCCCGAGTCCTCCGAGATCAACGTCGATGCCACCGGCAACAAGATGACGGTCAGGGCCGGCCGCTCGCGCTTCAACCTGCAAACGCTCGCCGCCACCGACTATCCGCGCATCGGTGTGTCGACCGAGCAGCTGCAAACGATCACGCTCCCGCAAAAGGACCTCCGCGCGCTTTTCAAGCTCGTCGAGTTCGCGATGGCGCAGCAGGACATCCGCTATTACCTGAACGGCATGCTGCTCGTGGTCGACAAGGGCACGCTGCAGGCCGTGGCCACCGATGGCCACCGCCTGTCCTGGGCGAGCATCGCGGTCGAAGGTGATTTCTCCCGCCAGGAGGTGATCCTGCCGCGCAAGACCGTGCTCGAGCTCGGCAAGCTGCTGACCGATACCGACGAGCCGGTCACGCTCGACATCCTGGCCAACCAGGTGCGCTTCCGCTTCGGCAACGTCGAGCTCGTGTCCAAGGTGGTCGACGGCAAGTTTCCCGACTTCAACCGCGTGATCCCGGTGGGGCACAGCAAGCACGTCGAGATGGACCGCCTCGAGCTGCTCTCGGCGCTGCAACGCGCGGCGATCCTGAGTAACGAGAAGTTCCGCGGCGTGCGCGTGGTGCTCGCCACCGATACGCTGAAGATCATCTGCACGAACAGCGAGCAGGAAGAGGCGGAGGAAGAGCTCGCCATCGACTACAAGGGCGATCCGCTCGATATCGGATTCAACATCACCTACCTTGTCGATGCCCTTGCCAACCTCAATGTAGGGAAGGTGAAGTTCGCCTTCGGCGACGCGAATTCCAGCGCGCTCGTCACCATGCCGGATCGCGACGACTACAAATACGTCGTGATGCCCATGCGCATCTAGCATCGGAGTTACATGTCAGCCCAAGCACAGCCCTTGCCGCCGCCGTCCGGCAGCGATTACGACTCGTCCAGCATCAGGATCCTCAAGGGGCTCGACGCCGTCCGCAAGCGGCCCGGGATGTACATCGGCGACACCTCCGACGGGACGGGCCTGCACCACATGGTGTTCGAGGTCCTCGACAACGCGATCGACGAAGCGCTCGCCGGCGTGTGCGACGACATCAAGGTCATCATCCACGCCGACAACTCGGTCTCCGTGCTCGACAACGGCCGCGGCATCCCCACCGGCATCAAGGACGACGACGAGCTGAAGCGCTCCGCCGCCGAGATCGTGATGACCGAGCTGCACGCGGGCGGCAAGTTCGACAACAACAGCTACAAGGTCTCGGGCGGCCTGCACGGCGTGGGCGTGTCCGTGGTCAACGCGCTGTCCGACTGGCTCAAGCTCAAGATCTGGCGCGACGGCAAGCTGCACCAGATGGAATTCCGCCGTGGTGAAGCGGTGGTGCCGCTCGTGGTCGTGGGCCCGTCGGATCGCCGCGGCACCGAGGTGCACTTCATGGCCTCGCGCGAGACCTTCACCAACGTCGAATATCACTTCGACATCCTGGCCAAGCGCATCCGCGAGTTGAGCTTCCTCAACAACGGGACCAAGATCGAGCTCATCGACCAGCGCGACGGCAAGGTCGAAAACTTCGCGCACTCGGGTGGCGTGAAGGGCTTCGTCGAGTACATGAACCGCGCGAAGTCGGTGCTGCATCCCAAGATCTTCTACGCGACGGGCGAGAAGGACGGCACCACCGTCGAGGTGGCGATGCAGTGGAACGACAGCTACGCCGAGTCGGTGCAGGTGTTCACCAACAACATCCCGCAGCGCGACGGCGGCACGCATCTCACCGGCCTGCGCCAGGCGATGACGCGCACGCTCAACAACTACATCGAGAAGGAAGAGATCGGCAAGAAGGCCAAGGTCGAGACCACCGGCGACGACATGCGCGAGGGCTTGACCTGCGTGCTGTCGGTCAAGGTGCCCGAGCCCAAGTTCAGCTCGCAGACCAAGGACAAGCTCGTCTCCTCCGAAGTGGGTCCGATCGTGCAGGAGATCGTGGGCGCCAAGCTCGCCGAGTTCCTGCTCGAAAGCCCGCAGGACGCCAAGATCATCTGCAGCAAGATCGTCGACGCCGCGCGTGCGCGCGAGGCTGCGCGCAAGGCACGCGAGCTCACGCGCCGCAAGGGCGTGCTCGACGGCCTCGGGCTGCCGGGCAAGCTCGCCGATTGCCAGGAGAAGGATCCCGCGCTGTGCGAGATCTACATCGTCGAGGGCGACTCCGCCGGCGGTTCGGCCAAGCAAGGCCGCGACCGCAAGTTCCAGGCGATCCT
>CAZUGY010000126.1:1306-11551 GCA_964620265.1 uncultured Alcaligenaceae bacterium | reverse complement strand
TGCACGAGCGTCCCTGGCGCGACTTCGGCACCAATCGCACCGAAGCGCTCGAGCTCGCGCGCGGCAAATCCCGCTACGTGCTCGTGATGGACGCAGACCACGTCCTGCATGTGCCCCCGGGGTACGACTTCGGCTCACTCGACGCCGACGGCTATCTCGTGATGCATCGCTACTCGGGGACCGACTACGGCTTGCCGATCCTCCTGGCGGATCGCATCCCGTGGCGTTACGAGGGCGTCCTCCACGAATACGTCACGGCGGGCGTGGCGCACCGCTTCCAGCCGCTGCAGGGACCGTGGGTGCAGGTCTACCACGAGGGGGCGCGCAGCCGCGACCCCGAGACCTACAAGCGCGACGCGGCGATTCTCGAAGCCGCGCTCGCGCGCGAGCCCAACCATGCGCGCTACGCCTTCTACCTCGCGCAAAGCCTGAAGGACGCCGGCGAGCTCGAGCGCGCGCATGCCGCCTTCATGAAGCGGGCGGCGATGCCGGGCTGGGAGGAGGAGACGTGGCACGCGCGCTACCAGGCGGCGCAGATCCTCGAGCGCCTCGGTCGCCCGCCCGCGGAGATCGAGCGCGGGTACCTGGAGGCCTACAACGCGCGGCCCACGCGCGCCGAGCCCCTGGCGCGGCTCGCGCGCTGGCATCGCGAGCGGAAGGAATGGGGCCTGGCCTTCATCTTCGCGCGGATCGCCGCGGCGCTGCCACGCCCCGCGGACCACCTCTTCGTCGAGGAGGCGGTCTACGCGTGGCAGGCGCTGGACGAGCTCGCCATCTCGGCGTGGTACGCCAACTTCAAGGATGAGGGGCGCCTCGCGGCGCAGAAGCTCCTCGACGATTCGCGCTTCCCGCCGTCGGAGCGGGCGCGCATCGAGAAGAACAAGGAGTGGTACGGCGGGTGACCGCGGGTTCGCGGCGCGCGGAGGAGGCGCCGCGCGACTTCGCGCCGCGAGGCCGCACAGGGCCCCGGTGACTTACTCCACCTTGATGCCGAGCCTTTGCACGATCGGCGTCCACCGGTCCGCCTCGCCCTGGATCAGTGCCGCGAAGTCCGCCGGCGTGCCGCCCACGAGGTCGAAGCCGAAGCCGTTCATCTTTTTCACGATCTCGGGATCCTTGAGGATCGCGCCCACGTCGGCATTGATCTTCTGCACGATGGCGGCAGGTGTGGCCGACGGCACCACGAGCCCGTTCCATGCCAGCGCCTCGAAGCCGGGATAGGTCTCCGCCACCGCCGGCAAGTCGGGCAACAGCGGGAAGCGCTTCCCCGTGGTCACGGCGATCGCGCGCAGCTTGCCGGCCTGGACCTGCGCCTGCAGTGGCTGCATCACCGCGAAGATCATCTGCGTGTCGCCCTGCACCGTCGAGAGCACCGCCGGCGGCGAGCCGTTGAACGGCACGTGCACGGCCTCGATGCCGGCCATCGACTTCAGGAGCTCGGCGTTCAGATGCGACGAGCTGCCATTGCCCACCGACGCGAAGTTGAGCTTGCCGGGGTTGGCCTTGGCCCAGGTCACGAGCTCCGGCACCGACTTGATCGGCAGGCTCGCATTCACGGCGAGCACGTTGGGCTGGCTCGACGTGATGATCACCGGCGTCAGGTCCTTCCTGACGTCGTAGGGGACCTTGTTGATGAGCGGACCGGTGGCAAGCGGCCCGTTGAAGCCGAGCAGCATCACGCTGCCGTCGGCCGGGGCGCGCACGACCTCGGCGGTGGCCACGGTGCCGCCCGCGGCGGGCTTGTTCTCGACGATGACCGGCTGGTTGTACTTGTCCTTCAACTTGTCGCCGATCGCGCGCGCGAGCACGTCCAGCGAGCTGCCGGCGGGTGCGGGGACGAGGATGCGCACGGGCTTGTCGGGCCAGGTCTGCGCGGTGGCGGAGGTGGCGAGGGCGAGGGCGGTGGCCGTCGCCAGCGCGACGAGGATACGGCGGATCATGCTTCCTCCTTGGAAAGGCCGCGCGGACGCGGCGCGTTCGGGTTGACGGTGCCGGTTTGCGCGAGCGCTCAGCTCACGCGACCGCATACGAGATATTCGAGCAGTGCCTTCTGTGCGTGCAACCGGTTCTCGGCTTCGTCCCACACGACGCTTTGCGGGCCGTCGATCACGTCGGCGGCCACTTCCTCGCCGCGGTGCGCGGGCAGGCAGTGCATGAAGATCGCATCGGGGTGCGCCTGCGCCATCATGTCGGCGTCGACCATCCATTCGGCGAAGGCCTTCGTGCGTGCCTCGTTCTCCGCCTCGAAGCCCATGCTCGTCCACACGTCGGTGGTGACGAGGTCGGCGCCGCGGCAGGCCTCCATCGGATCGGCGAAGGTGCGGAAGTGCCCGCGGCAGGGCGCGCCCATCGCGTCGGTCACTTCGTAACCCGCGGGTGTTGCCACGTGGACGGTGAAGCCCAGGAGCGTCGCCGCCTGGATCCACGTGTTGCACATGTTGTTGCCGTCGCCGACCCACGCGACCGTGCGTCCCGCGATGTCGCCGCGGTGCTCCACGTAGGTATAGATGTCGGCCAGGATCTGGCAGGGATGGTATTCGTTGGTGAGCCCGTTGATCACGGGCACGCGCGAGTGCGCGGCGAAGCGCTCGATGATGTCCTGCTCGAAGGTGCGGATCATCACCACATCGACCATGCGCGAGACCACGCGCGCAACGTCCTCGATGGGCTCGCCGCGGGAGAGTTGCGTGTCGCCGCGATTCAGGTTGATGGCGATGCCACCCAGCTGGTTCATGCCGGCCTCGAACGACACGCGTGTGCGCGTGGAGGCCTTCTCGAAGACCATCGCGAGCGTGCGGTCGCGCAGCGGCTGGTAGAGCTCGTAGCGCTTGAAGCGCTCCTTGATCCAGCGCGTGCGGTCGAACAGATGCAGGATCTCGTCGCGCGTGAAATCGGCGAACTGGAGGAAGTGCCGGGGCACCGCCACGGGGGCGGGGGAGGGCTGGGGCAGTGAGGCCATGGCAATGCGAGGCCGGGTGTCGCGCGTGGCTTGCAGGGGTGACCCCGCGGCGCGTCCGACATCATTGTCATTTAAAACAGGATATTAGCAGACGGCTGTCGGCGTTGCCCCGGTGGCGGCCGGAAACAGGGACCGCGCACCACGAGACCGGCATCGCCGGAGGGGCTCCTTCCACAAGCGGCAACGGCGCCCGCAGGCGCCGTCGTGGCATCACCGGCCGTGTGGCGGACCTTGGTCGGCCCTACGCGCCGAGCGACTTGATCGCCTGCGACAGGCGCGACTTGGTGCGCGAGACCATGTTCTTGTGCACGATCTTCTTGTCGGCGATGCGGTCCATCACCGCTTGCGATTCCTGCATCACCTTGGTCGCGGCGGCCTTGTCGCCGGCGGCGATCGCCTTGCGGACCTTCTTCACGGCGGTACGGAGCTCGGACTTCTGGCTCGCATTGCGCTGGCGCGTGGCTTCCGCCTGGCGGGCGCGCTTCTTGGCTTGGGCCGAATTGGCCATGGATCGGATTCCTGGTTGAGTCGCGGCTCGCGGCCCGCTATTGGCTGGGCTGGCAAACCCCGGGTTGGATAAATCTGGGTTAGCCAGTGATAATAACCCGTTTTCGCTGTCCGGACAAGCCGTTGGCGGGGATGCCCTGTCAGGCCCGCCGTTCGCCCCGCCGCCCTTGAACCTCCTCCGTACCCTGACCACGGTCAGCGGGATGACCCTGGTCTCCCGCATCACCGGACTTGCCCGCGAAAGCCTCAAGGCCACCTTCTTCGGGGCCGGGGCGGCGATGGACGCGTTCGAGGTGGCCTTCCGGCTGCCCAACATCCTGCGCCGGATGTTCGCCGAAGGGGCCTTCTCGCAGGCGTTCGTCCCCATCCTGTCCGAGTACAAGCGGCAACGCGGCGACGAGGCCACCCGCGACCTCGTGGGGCGGGTGGCCGGGCTCCTCGCGCTGGTGCTGCTGGGGATCACGGTCCTGGGCGTGCTCGCGGCCCCGTGGCTCGTGTACCTCCTGGCGAGCGGCTTCGCCGCCACGCCCGGTAAAGTGGAGCTCACGGCCACGATGATCCGCATCGTGTTCCCGTACATCCTGTTCGTGTCGCTGGTGTC
The DNA here is from genome assembly GCA_964620265.1 of uncultured Alcaligenaceae bacterium. Taxonomy (GTDB): domain Bacteria; phylum Pseudomonadota; class Gammaproteobacteria; order Burkholderiales; family Casimicrobiaceae; genus VBCG01. The sequence continues at coordinate 7,484 of CAZUGY010000126.1, read as the reverse complement.
GCTGGCGGGCGGGATCCTCAACGTATACCGGCGCTTCGCGATCCCGGCGTTCACGCCGGTGCTGCTCAACCTGTCGATCATCGGCGCGGCCGTATTCCTCTCGCGCTACTTCGATCCGCCCATCCTGGCACTTGCCTGGGGCGTCTTCATCGGCGGGGTGGCGCAGCTCGCCTTCCAGATCGCACCGCTGGCGCGCATCGGCATGCTGGCGCGGCCGCGGCTCGACTTCCGCGACGAGGGCGTGCGGCGGATCCTCCTGCTGATGGGCCCGGCGGTGATCGGGGTGTCGGCGACGCAGATCTCCGCGCTCATCAACACGCAGCTCGCGGCGCTGCTGGGCGACGGCCGCATCTCCTGGATCACCTACGCCGATCGCCTGATGGAGTTTCCGAGCGCGCTCCTGGGCGTGGCGCTGGGGACGGTGCTGCTGCCGTCGCTATCCAAGCACCATGCCGACGACAATCCCGCGGCGTATTCGTCGCTGCTGGACTGGGGCCTGCGCCTGGCATTCATGCTCGCGCTACCCGCGGCGGTGGCGCTGTGGCTCCTCGCGCTGCCGCTCGTGACCACGCTCTATCAATACGGCAAGTTCGGCATCGAGGATGCGTGGCAGACGCGTTCGGCGCTGCTGGGCTACAGCGTGGGATTGCTCGCGATCATCCTCGTCAAGATCCTGGCGCCGGGCTTCTATGCGCGCCAGCACATGCGCACGCCCGTCACCATCGCCTTCGTGACCGTGTTGGTGACCCAGACGATCGCCGTCATCCTCATGTGGCCGATGGGGCACGCCGGCCTCACGCTGGCCACGAGCCTCGGTGCCTGCGTGAATGCGGGGGCGCTCTTCTGGTTCCTGCGCCGGAGGGGGCACTACCTGCCGGCGGCGGGCTGGTGGCGCTTCCTGGGCAAGCTCGCGGTGGCGCTCGTCGTCCTCGCCGGCACGCTCTACTGGCTCAATGCACCGGCGCAGGTGTGGTTCGCCGCGGGCCTTGCCGAGCGCGCGGCGCGGCTCGCCGGGCTCGTGGCGGCGGGGATCGCGGTGTATTTCGGGACCCTCTTCGTGCTGGGCTTCCGGCTATCCGACTTCAGGCGGCACGAGGCCTGAGCGCCTGCGCACGTGGTGCGCGTGGCGGCAGCGCGTGCGCGTTCAGTCGTTGCCGCCGCTCTTGCGGTAGGGGCAGCGCGTCTTGGTGCAGTCGGCGTAGAGGTAGAGCGCGTGCTCGCGGATCTCGAAGCCCCGCTCCTGCGCGATGCGCACCTGCCGCTTCTCGATCTCCGCGTCGTAGAACTCCTCCACGCGGCCGCACTGGATGCATACGAGGTGATCGTGATGCGTGCCCGGATTCAACTCGAACACGGCCTTGCCGGATTCGAAGTGGTGCCGCATCAACAGGCCTGCCTGTTCGAACTGCGTGAGCACGCGGTAGACGGTGGCGAGGCCGATGTCGAGCCCCTCGGTGAGGAGGAGCTTGTAGACGTCCTCGGCCGTGAGATGGCGAACCTTGGACGACTCGAAGAGATTGATGATCTTGAGCCGCGGCAGCGTGGCCTTGAGGCCGGCGCTTTTCAAATCCTGCGGTGACGACATGGGTATTTCCTTCGGGGCGTCGTTCATCGGCATCCTTTCGCCGTTGCCGCTCGACGCGGCCGGATGAGCAGGAAAAAGGGCCGTAGCTATAATAGCGCGGTTGTGCGGCCGGCATGCCGATCAGGCGTTGCCCCGTGCCTGCATGCCGCTCCTGAGTACCCACCCCGACAGACCTCGCCGATGCCGTATTCCGCACGCCCCAATGCTGTCCGCATGGCAGTCGCCGCACGCCGCCTGAGCGCCGCGGCGCTCCTGGCATCGTTCGCGGCGCTGGCCGGATGCTCCACGCAGAATGCGTTCACGCAGACGATCGACGAATACATCCCCATCATCACGCAGTTCGGCGTCTACAAGATCGACATCAACCAGGGCAACTATCTCTCGCAGGACATGGTGGACAAGCTGAAGGAGGGGCAGACCAAGGCGCAGGTGCGCGCCACGCTCGGCACGCCGCTCATCACGAGCGCCTTCCGCGACAATCGCTGGGACTACGTGTACGAATTCCAGCGCGGCGGACGCGTGCGCGAGCACCGGCAGTTCACCGTCTACTTCAAGGACGATCTCCTCGCGCGCTGGGAGGGCGACGAGATGCCGCAGTCCGCGCAGGACCTGAACCGCGTGGCGGGGACGCGCTCCATGCCGCAGGATCCCTACGGCCAGGATGCCGGGTTCATGGGCAAGGTCATCGATTTCTTCAACAAGATCTTCGCTCCGTCGGCGCCTGCCAGCCCGTGAGCGCGATGGGCACACCACCGAGGCAGATCCGATGACGGCCCCGCTACGCCTCGCGGTCGCCGGTGCCGGCGGGCGCATGGGCCGCGGGCTCGTGGCGGCGGTGGTCGCCGATCCGCGCTTCGTCCTCGCCGCGGCGCTCGAGGCGCCGGGAAGTCCGGCGGTGGGCACTGCCGCAGCTCCCGGCCACGCGCTCGCCATTGGCAGCGACATCGATGCGGCGGTGGCGGCAAGCGACGTCCTCGTCGATTTCACGCGGCCGGCCGGCACGCTCGCCCATCTCGCCGCCTGCGCACGCCACGGCGTGGCCGCGGTCGTGGGCACCACCGGCCTCGACGATGCGCAAAAGGCCACGTTGCGCGAGCACGGACGCACGATCCCGATCGTGTTCGCCGCCAACACGAGCGTGGGCGTCACGGTGCTGCTGTCGCTGGTCACGCAGGCGGCCCGGGCGCTCTCCGACGGCTTCGACATCGAGATCGTGGAGATGCATCACCGGCACAAGGTGGATGCGCCGTCGGGCACCGCGCTGCGGCTCGGCGAGGCTGCGGCGGAAGGCCTGGGCGCGCCGCTCGCCGAGCGCGCGGTCTATGCGCGCCACGGCGAGACCGGCGAGCGCCAAGGCGGGACGATCGGTTTTGCGGCATTGCGGGGAGGAGACGTCGTGGGCGAGCACATGGTGGTATTCGCGGGTGAAGGCGAGCGGGTCGAGATCGCGCATCGCGCGACGTCGCGCCAGCTCTTCGTGAACGGCGCGTTGCGCGCGGTGCAGTTCGTGGCAGCCAAACGCGCGGCGGGCCTGACGGGCGTGTTCGACATGCCCGACGTCCTGGGGCTGCGCTGATGGCACATCCTTTCGATCTGTCCGGGCGCGTCGCGCTCGTGACCGGCGGCGGCTCCGGATTGGGGCTCGCCATTGCCGAGGGCCTCGCCGCGGCGGGCGCGCGCGTGGTGATCAACGGCCGCAACCGCGACAAGCTCGACGCCGCGCTCGAGCACCTCGCGGAAAGCGGCCAGGCGGCGTCCGTGTGCGCCTTCGACGTCACCGACGAGGCAGCGGTGGCCGCGGGCGTGGCGGAAGTCCAGGGCGCGATCGGCGCGATCGACATCCTGGTCAACAACGCCGGCATGAACAACCGCAAGGCGCTCGAGACCTACTCGCTCGAGGAGTGGCGCGAGGTGCAGGCCGTGAATGCCGACGGCCCGTTCCTCATGTCGCGTGCGGTGCTGCCCGGCATGCGTGCGCGCAAGCGCGGCAAGATCATCAACATCGGCTCGATCGCCTCCGATCTCGGGCGTCCCAACATCGTGGCGTATGCCGCGAGCAAGGGCGCCATCAAGATGCTCACGCGTGCGCTGGCGGTGGAGGCCGCGGCCTACAACGTGCAGGTCAATGCGATCGCGCCGGGCTTCTTCGATACCGAGATGAATGCCCCGCTCATCGCCAACGAGACGTTCTCGTCGTGGGTCCTGAAGCGCACGCCCGCGGCACGCTGGGGCCAGCCGCGCGAGATCGCGGGCGCGGCGGTGTTCCTGGCCTCGCCGGCGGCGGATTTCGTGACGGGGCACGTGCTGTACGTCGACGGCGGCTTTTCCGCGAGCTACTGACGTTGCGCGAACGACGCCTCCCGCTTTGCCGGGGCGTCCGTCCTGGGGTACAATTCGACAGGTAAGCGGGGGAGGTCGAGTGCTGATTCGACCTTCCCCGTTTGCACGTCCGCCCATCACGAATGAACACCTCCGCTACCGCCGTCGCCGACCCCGCCGCGCTCTTCGCGCCGGTGGTACCCGCCGTGCTCGCGCTGGCCGACGGCACGGTGTTCCGCGGGCGGGCGATCGGCGCCGCCGGCGTGGCCACGGGCGAGGTCGTGTTCAACACGGCCATGACGGGCTACCAGGAGATCCTCACCGATCCCTCGTATGCCGGGCAGATCGTCACCCTGACGTATCCGCACATCGGCAACGTGGGCATCAATGCCGAGGACGTCGAGTCCGATCGCATCCACGCCGCGGGGCTCGTGATCCGCGACCTGCCGCGGCTCGCGTCGAACTGGCGCATGACGCAGGACCTGTCCGCCTATCTGCGCGACGGCAACGTCGTGGGCATCGCCGACCTCGACACGCGACGGCTCACGCGCCTGTTGCGCGAGAAGGGTGCGCAGAACGGCTGCATCGTCGCCGCAGCCGGGCTCGACGCCGACGCGCAGGAGGATGCGGTGAAGCGCGCATGCGCGGTGCCGTCGATGGCGGGGCTCGATCTCGCACAGACGGTGACCTGCAGCACGCCCTATGAATGGACCGGCAGCGCGTGGGCGCTGGGCGAGGGCTTCCGCGAGCTCGCCGATCCGCGCTTCCACGTGGTCGCCTTCGACTACGGCGTGAAGCACAACATCCTGCGCCGGCTCGCCGAGCGCGGCTGCCGCATCACGGTCGTGCCCGCGAAGATGCCCGCGGCGGACGTGCTCGCGATGAAGCCCGACGGCGTGTTCCTGTCCAATGGCCCCGGCGACCCCGAGCCCTGCGACTACGCGATCGAGGCGATCCGCGCCGTGATCGCCGCCGGCCTGCCCACGTTCGGCATCTGCCTCGGCCACCAGCTCCTGGGGCTTGCCGCGGGCGGACGCACGCTCAAGATGAAGTTCGGCCACCACGGCGCCAACCATCCGGTGCTCGACCGCGACACCGGCCAGGTGCTCATCACGAGCCAGAACCACGGCTTCGCGGTGGACCCCGCCTCGCTCCCCGACAACATCCGCGTGACCCACGTCTCGCTCTTCGACGACACGCTACAAGGCTTCGCATGGAAGGACAAGCCCGTCTTCTGCTTCCAGGGCCACCCCGAAGCCAGCCCCGGCCCCCACGACGTGACATACCTCTTCGATCGCTTCGTGAAATCGATGGAGCAGCACCAATAGCGAACCGCCCCGAGTCGCCCTTCTGACTTCTGTCCTCTGATTCCTGATTCCTGAATGCCCAAGCGCACCGACCTGTCGAGCATCCTCATCATCGGCGCCGGCCCGATCATCATCGGGCAGGCGTGCGAGTTCGACTATTCGGGCGCGCAGGCGTGCAAGGCGCTACGGGAAGAGGGCTACCGCGTGATCCTCGTCAACAGCAATCCGGCGACGATCATGACCGACCCGGAGATGGCCGACGTCACCTACATCGAGCCCATCACCTGGCAGATGGTGGCCACCATCATCGAGCGCGAGCGTCCCGATGCGCTGCTGCCCACCATGGGCGGACAGACGGCGCTCAACTGCGCGCTCGACCTCGCGCGCGAGGGCGTGCTCACGAAGTTCGACGTCGAGCTCATCGGCGCCTCCAAGAAGGCGATCGACAAGGCCGAGGACCGCGAGAAGTTCAAGGCCGCGATGACGCGCATCGGCCTGGGGTCGGCGCGCTCCGGCATCGCGCACAACTTGGAGCAGGCGCTCGAGGTGCAGGCGACCATCGGCTTTCCCGCCGTGCTCCGCCCGTCGTTCACGCTGGGCGGGACCGGCGGCGGCATCGCCTACAACAAGGACGAGTTCGTCGACATGGTCAAGCGCGGGCTCGAGCTGTCGCCCACGCACGAGATGCTGATCGAGGAGTCCCTGCTCGGCTGGAAAGAGTTCGAGATGGAGGTGGTGCGCGACCGCAAGGACAACTGCATCATCGTGTGCTCCATCGAGAACCTCGATCCGATGGGCGTGCACACGGGGGACTCGATCACCGTCGCGCCGGCGCAGACGCTGACCGACAAGGAATACCAGATCATGCGCGATGCGAGCATCGCCGTGCTGCGCGAGGTCGGCGTGGACACGGGCGGCTCCAACGTGCAGTTCGCGGTCAATCCGGCCGACGGCCGCATGGTCGTCA
>CAZUGY010000126.1:0-1296 GCA_964620265.1 uncultured Alcaligenaceae bacterium | reverse complement strand
CCAACGACATCACCGGCGGGGAAACGCCGGCGTCGTTCGAGCCGACGATCGACTACGTCGTCACCAAGATCCCGCGCTTCGCCTTCGAGAAGTTCAAGCAGGCCGACGACCGCCTCACCACGCAGATGAAGTCGGTGGGCGAGGTGATGGCGATCGGCCGCACGTTCCAGGAGTCGCTGCAAAAGGCGTTACGCGGCCTCGAGACGGGCGTGGACGGCTTCAACCTCAAGACCGTCGATCCCGACACGATCGGCGACGAGCTCGCGTATCCGCGCGCCGAACGCCTGTGGTACGTCGCTGACGCCTTCGGCATCGGCATGACGCTCGAGGAGATCCACGGCCACACGAAGATCGACCCGTGGTTCCTCGACCAGATCCGCGAGATCGTGGAGCTCGAGTTGAAGCTCGAGGAGCGCACGCTCGGCGAGATCACCAAGGACGAACTGCGGGAGCTCAAGCGCAAGGGCTTCGCGGACCGGCGCCTGGCCTATCTCACGAAGTCCACCGAAGCGGAAGTGCGCGCGCGCCGCCACGAGCTCGGCATCCGCCCCGTGTTCAAGCGCGTGGATACCTGCGCGGCCGAGTTCGCGACCAACACCGCGTACATGTACTCCACCTACGAGGAGGAGTGCGAGGCCGCGCCCACCGATCGCAAGAAGGTGATGGTGCTGGGGGGAGGCCCCAACCGCATCGGCCAGGGCATCGAGTTCGACTACTGCTGCGTGCATGCCGCCATGGCGCTGCGCGAGGACGGCTACGAGACCATCATGGTCAACTGCAACCCGGAGACCGTGTCGACCGATTACGACACGTCCGACCGGTTGTACTTCGAGCCGCTGACGCTCGAGGACGTGCTCGAGATCGTGCACGTGGAAAAGCCCTGGGGCGTCATCGTGCAATACGGCGGGCAGACGCCGCTGAAGCTCGCGCGGGATCTTGCGAAGAACGGCGTGCCCATCATCGGCACCTCGCCCGACATGATCGACATGGCGGAGGATCGCGAGCGCTTCCAGCAGATGCTGCATCGCCTCGATCTCCTGCAGCCGCCCAACAAGACCGCGCGCACCGAGGCCGAGGCGCTCGCGGCGGCCAGCGAGATCGGCTATCCGCTCGTGGTGCGTCCCTCGTACGTGCTGGGCGGCCGCGCGATGGAGATCGTGCACGAGCAGCGCGAGCTCGAGCGCTACATGCGCGAGGCGGTCAAGGTCAGCAACGATTCGCCGGTGCTGCTCGACCGCTTCCTCAACGACGCCACCGAGGTCGACGTCGATGCGGTGAGCGACGGCAAGGACGTGG
>CAZUGY010000125.1:0-11555 GCA_964620265.1 uncultured Alcaligenaceae bacterium | reverse complement strand
AGTCGGCCTTCTCCGCATCGGGCGAGGCCATCTGCGACGAGCCCAGCAGGCTCATCCCCAGCGCCTCGAACGACGACGACATCGTATTCGCGGTGTACATGCCGCCGCACGCGCCCACCGACGGGCACGCGTGCCGCTCGATGCCGTCGTAGTCCTCCTTGCTCATCTTGCCTGCGGTGTACGCGCCCACGGCCTCGAACGGCGACACGATGGTGAGCGCCTGGCCCTTCCACTCGCCCGGCTTGATGGTGCCGGCGTAGACGTAGATGCCGGGCACGTTCATGCGGGCCATGGCCATCATGCCGGCCGGCATGTTCTTGTCGCAGCCGCCCACCACGAGCACGCCGTCCATGCACTGGCCGTTGACGGACGTCTCGATCGCATCGGCGATCACCTCGCGCGACACGAGCGAATACTTCATGCCCTCGGTGCCCATGCCGATGCCGTCGGTCACGGTGGGCACGCCGAACACCTGCGGCATGGCGCCGTTGGCCTCGAGCGCTTCCATCGCGCGATCGACGAGCGGCTGGATGCCCGCGTTGCAGGGATTCATCGTGCTGTGGCCGTTGGCCACGCCCACGATGGGCTTGTCGAAGTCGTTGTCCCCGAAGCCGACGGCGCGCAGCATGGCGCGATTGGGGGAACGGGCGATGCCGTGCGTGATGAGCCTGGAGCGGCGATTGGATGCCATCTGGGGTTCCTTGCGAGGACGGCGCTCGTGATCGGCACCGTTTGTATAATCGGACGATTCTAGCGCACCGACCGCGCGCACGAGACCGCGGTCGCGTGCGCAAGGCGTCACGGCGACATGTTCGTCCACCCGCAGTTCGATCCCGTCGCCCTCCACCTCGGCCCGCTCGCCGTGCGCTGGTACGGGCTCATGTATCTCGCGGGCTTCGCGCTCTTCTGGTGGCTGGGCCGCGTGCAGGCGCGGCGCCACTTCATGACGGGCTGGCGCGAGAGCGACGTCGGCGACATGCTCTGGTACGGCGTGTGGGGCGTGATCCTCGGCGGTCGCCTGGGCTACGTGCTCTTCTACAAGCCGCTGTATTACGCGGCGAATCCGCTCGAGATCCTGCAGGTGTGGAGCGGCGGCATGAGCTTCCACGGCGGCTTCCTGGGCGTGCTCGTCGCGATGTGGGTGTTCGCGCGCGTGCGCCGCAAGCGCTTTCTCGAGGTCACCGACTTCGTGGGGCCGCTCATTCCGCTGGGCCTTGCCACCGGGCGCCTCGGCAACTTCATCAACGGCGAGCTCGTCGGCCGCGTCACCGACGTGCCGTGGGCGATGGTGTTTCCGCAGGTCGACCCGCTGCCGCGGCACCCGTCGCAGCTCTACCAGTTCGCGGGGGAAGGCGTGCTGCTGTTCGTGATCCTGTGGCTCTATGCGCGGCGCCCGCGCCCGCTGGGCGCGGTATCGGGGCTCTTCCTCGTGGGCTACGGCAGCTTCCGCTTTCTCGCCGAATACGCGCGCGAGCCCGATGCCTTCCTGGGCTACTTTCCGGGCGGCCTCACGATGGGGCAGCTCCTGTCGCTGCCGATGATCGTGCTCGGGGTCGGCTTCATGGTGTGGGCCTACCGTCGCGCGGACAAGGACCTGCCCACACTGATCGACCGCATGAAGTGAAGCGGCCGGTCAGCCGTTGGCCGACTTGCCCCCGCGCAGGCCGAGCCGCGCGTAGGCGGGGCCCACGTTGAGCGGCAGCGCGAGCAGCAGCAGCGCGACGACATCCGACACGACGCCGGGCACGATGAGGAGCATCGCGGCCAGCACCTTGCGGCCGCTGTCGAGCATGCCCCGCAGCACGGGCTGGTCGCCGTGCAGGGCGGCCACGGTACGCGTGCGGAACTCGACGCGCTCGGCGCGCAGGAGCACGAGGCCCACGAGCAGGGAGCCGGTGAGCCACAGCCACAGGGGCACGCCCGTGAAGCGCGCGAGGCGCGCGGTGACGTAAAGGTCGACCACGGGTAAAGAAAGTAGAATGGCGAGCAGGACGAAACGCATGGAGTCTCCTTGCCGGACGCGGCGATCCTCGTGCTGACTTCGCTGCCCGATCACGCCGCGGCGTCCGCGCTGGCGCGCACGCTGGTGACCGGGCGCCTGGCCGCTTGCGTGCATGTCGGCGCGTCCGTCGAGTCAATGTATCACTGGCAGGGACAAATCGAAACCGCGCGCGAGGTCCCGGTCACGATCAAGACCCGCGCGGCGTTGTACGAGACGGTGCAGGCCGCGATCCTGGCGGCGCACCCCTACGAGCTTCCGGAAATCATCGCAATCCCCGTCACCCATGGCCTTCCCCGCTATCTCGACTGGATCACCGCCGAAGCCTCGCCCTAGCGGCGCACGGGCGCTGGCGGCGCTGGTGCTCGCAGGTGCGCTGGCCGGCGCGGGCACGGCGTCGGCGGAGCCCAAGCTCCTGCCGCCGGCCGAGGCCTTCCGCTTCTCCGCGCGCGCGCTCGACGACCGCACCGTGGAGGCCCGCTTCGAGGTGGCCGACGGCTACTACCTGTACCGCGACAAGACCGCCTTCTTCCTCGAGCCCAAGGCAGTCGGGATGGACGCGCCCACGCTGCCGCCCGGCAAGGTCAAGGAGGATGCGTTCTTCGGCACGGTGGAGACCTGGCGGGGCGCCGTGCTGATGCGGCTTCCCCTGGCCGCGTCGGCCGCGGGGCAGTCCCTCGTGCTCGTGTCCGATTCGCAGGGCTGTGCGGATGCCGGCGTGTGCTACCCCGCGTTCCGGCAGAAGGTCACGCTGGCGATGCCCGCCGCCGGGACGGGGCCGGGCGCGTTCGTGGACGCCTTCCCGCGCAAGAAGAACTGGTTCAACTGACGGCGCGCCCCACTTCTCGGTGTGAGCGCTTGCTCTCACTGATTCACCCTACCGACATGACTGCCAATACCAAGCGGGGAATCGTCTTTGCCATCGTGGCCGCCGTGGCGCTCGCCGCCGGGATCCACTTCGCGCAGCAGCGCGGCGCCGCCCCTGCTCCAGCAGCGGCCAATCCGGCGGCCGCAGCCGCGATCATGAACCTCGCCCTGCCCGACCCCGCGGGCAAGGAGCAGCGCTTCGACCAGTGGAAGGGCAAGGTCGTGGTCGTGAACTTCTGGGCGACGTGGTGTGCGCCCTGTCGCGAGGAAATGCCCGAGTTCATGAAGGCGCAGAAGGCGTTCGGTGACCAGGGCCTGCAATTCATCGGCATCGCCGTCGATCAGGCCGACAAGGTGCAGCAGTACGTGGCCGAGATCGGTTTGAATTACCCGGCGCTCATCGGCGGATTCGGCGCCATGGAGCTCTCCAGGACGCTCGGCAACGAGCTCATGGCGCTGCCGTTCACGGTCGTCCTCGACCGCAACGGGAGCGTGGCACACACGCAGCTCGGCGTGCTCAAGCCCGACAAGCTCGACGCGCTTGTCAAGTCGCTGCTCTAGGCGATCGGCGCCATTTCGCCGGGAACGTGGGTCAATCGCTGGACAACACCCGGCAATTGGCGGCAAACTCCGCCCTCGATCGACCCGGCAGGCCGCCCGCGAACGACGTGGGGCGGCGCCGAGGTCGATGCCACTGGCGCCCTCGATGGCGTCCGGGACCACAACAGGCAGCACGCGATGCGCGCCGGCAACAGGGCCGCGTCCTTTACGGGGTGACACACGATGGATCTGCGCAAGCTCAAAACGCTGATTGAGCTCGTCGAGACTTCGGGCATCGCGGAGCTCGAGATCCAGGAGGGCGAGGAGCGGGTGCGCATCACGCGCGCACCGACCGGCGCCTCCCTCGCGCCGTCGTCACAGGTGATCTCGGTGCCTGCGGCAGGCGCTCCTCCGGCCGCAGCCGCGCCGGCGGTTGCGGCAGTCCCCGCCGCGGAGCCGGTTCCCGAGGGCCACGTGGTGAAGAGCCCGATGGTCGGGACCTTCTATCGCGCGGCGACGCCCGGCGCCAAGCCGTTCGTGGAAGTGGGCGACACGATCGTCGAGGGCGCCACGCTCTGCATCGTCGAGGCCATGAAGCTCATGAACGAGATCGAGGCCGACAAGGCGGGCACCGTCAAGGCGATCCTGACCGAGAACGGCCAGCCGGTGGAGTTCGGCCAGCCGCTGTTCCTGATCGGCTGAAAAGCGCGTGACCCTCGCCAAGCCGGCTGCCGGCAAGCTGTTCGACAAGATCCTCATCGCCAATCGGGGCGAGATCGCGTTGCGCATCCAGCGCGCGTGTCGCGAGATGGGCATCAAGACCGTGGTCGTGCATTCGGAAGCCGACCGCGACGCCAAGTACGTGCGCCTGGCCGACGAGTCGGTGTGCATCGGCCCGCCGCCGTCGGCGCAAAGCTACCTGCACGTGCCGGCGATCATCGCGGCCGCGGAGGTGACCGACGCCCAGGCGATCCATCCGGGCTACGGCTTCCTTTCGGAGAATGCCGACTTCGCCGACAAGGTCGAGCGCTCCGGCTTCGTGTTCATCGGTCCCAGGGCGGAGACCATCCGCCTCATGGGTGACAAGGTGAGCGCCAAGGCGGCGATGGCCGAGGCCGGCGTGCCCTGCGTGCCCGGCTCCGAGGGCGCCCTGCCGGAGGATCCCAAGGAGATCGTGCGCATCGCCCGCGGCGTGGGCTATCCGGTGATCATCAAGGCCGCCGGCGGCGGCGGCGGCCGCGGCATGCGCGTGGTGCATACCGAGGCCGCGCTGGTGCCCGCGGTGACGCTCACGCGCGGCGAGGCGCAGGCGGCGTTCGGCAATCCCATGGTCTACATGGAGAAGTTCCTCACGCATCCGCGCCACATCGAGATCCAGGTGCTGGCCGACGAGTTCAAGAACGCCGTCTACCTCTTCGAGCGCGACTGCTCGATGCAGCGGCGGCACCAGAAGATCATCGAGGAGGCGCCCGCACCGCTCATCAATCCGCGCCTGCTGACGCGCATCGGCGAGCGCTGTGCGGATGCGTGCAAGCGCATCGGCTACCGTGGCGCCGGTACCTTCGAGTTCCTCTACGAGGACGGCGAGTTCTTCTTCATCGAGATGAACACGCGCGTGCAGGTGGAGCATCCGGTGACCGAGCTCATCACCGGCATCGACATCGTGCAGCAGCAGATCCTCATCGCTGCCGGGCGCAAGCTCGCCTTCCGCCAGCGCGACATCGTCAAGCGCGGGCATGCGATCGAGTGCCGCATCAATGCCGAGGATCCGGTCTCGTTCATGCCCTCGCCGGGGCGCATCACGTCGTGGCATCCACCGGGCGGGCCCGGCATCCGCGTGGACTCGCACGCCTACCAGAACTACTTCGTGCCGCCCAACTACGACTCGATGATCGGCAAGGTCATCGCCTACGGCGACACCCGCGACCAGGCGATCGCGCGCATGCGCATCGCACTGTCCGAGATGATCGTCGAGGGGATCAAGACCAACATCCCGCTGCACCAGGAGCTGCTCCTCGACGACCGGTTCCTGCAGGGCGGGACCTCGATCCACTTCCTCGAAGAGCGCATGGCCAAGCGCAAGGCGTAAGTCCGGTGCGCGAGGCGACATCGTGAGCTACCTGGCGCTGCGCTTCGACGCTCCCGCCGCCGCCGCCCTCGCGTGGTCGGATGCGCTGCTCGAGGCGGGGGCGCTGTCGGTGGACCTGTCCGATCCTTTCGCCGGCACCGACGACGAGTCGCCGCTCTTCGGCGAGCCGGGCACCGTGACCGAGGATGCGTGGGCGCTGTCGCGGGTCAATGCGCTCTTTGCGGCGGACAGCGACATCGCGGCGATCGTGGCGGCGACCGCGCGCGAGCGCGAGCTGGCCGTGCCCCCGTTCGAGACCCTCCCCGTCGCCGAAGAAGACTGGGTGCGCAATACGCAGGCGCAGTTCGGGCCGATCGAGATCGCGCCCGGTTTCTTCATCGTGCCGTCGTGGGCGGCGCCGCCCGATCCTGCGGCGCTGAACCTGCGGCTCGATCCGGGGCTCGCTTTCGGCACGGGCTCGCATCCCACCACACGGTTGTGCCTCGAATGGCTGCGCGAGAGCGTGCGCGGCGGCGAGACCGTGCTGGATTACGGCTGCGGGTCGGGCATCCTCGCCATCGCCGCCGCCCGGCTCGGGGCGGGGGAGGTGACCGGCACCGACCTCGATCCGCAGGCGATCGTGGCAAGCCGCGCGAATGCGCATGCCAATGGCGTGGCCGGTACCTTCGTGGAGCCCGACGCGCTTGCCGGGGGCACCTACGACATCGTGGTGGCCAACATCCTCGCCAATCCGCTGCTGCTGCTCGCCCCCGCGCTCGCGGCGCGCGTGGCTTCGCGCGGACGCATCGCGCTGTCGGGCATCCTCGAGGCGCAGGCCGGGGAGGTGGCGGCGGCGTATGCGCCGTGGTTTACACTCGCGGCGAGCCGCGCGAGCGAGGGGTGGGTGCTCCTCACCGCGAACAAGGCCGCATAGCCAATGGCCGACGAACTGTTCACCCGTTGCCCCGGGTGCAAGACCATCTTCCGCGTGACGGAGCCCCAGCTGGCGCTGCGCCAGGGCCAGGTCCGTTGCGGACATTGCCGCACCGTGTTCAACGGTCGCGACGAGCTCATCGCGCTCGATCCCCCCGCGCTCGACGAGGACCACGACGCCGACGAGCTCGCGGCCGGGCCGCCGACGGTCACGCTGCGCAGCGCCCACGCCCTCGATCCGCCGCCGCCGGCCGTGGCCCACGCGCCGCCGTTCGCACCGGTGGCGCCGCACCGCGACTTCGCGGAGTCGGTGGCCGTCGACGAGCCGCCGGTCGAGGTGCCCGACTACGAGAACCGCTTCGCGTGGAACGAGCGCAAGCCCGTGTCGCGCGCATGGAAGGTCCTGGGGGCGATCGCGATTCCCATCCTGGTGCTGGCCCTGGCGTTGCAGGCGATCGTCCACTTCCGCGATGCGCTCGCGGCGCACGTCCCCTCGACCAAACCGGGTCTCACGACGCTTTGCACCGTTTTGGGCTGCTCCGTGCGTCCCTTGCGCAATGCCGATGCGCTGGCGATCGAATCGTCCGACCTGAAGGAGGATCTGGCGCACAAGGGCCTGCTCATCCTCTCGGCGACGCTGCGCAACCGGGGATCGGTGCCGATCGCCTTTCCCCACGTCGAGCTCACCCTCACCGATGCGCAGGACCAGATCGTGGTGCGCCGGGCCCTGGCGCCGGCGGACTACCTCTCCGGCACCGCCAACGCGGCGGCGGGCATCCCGGCCAATGGCGAGGTGCCGGTCCGGCTCTTCATCGATGCCAGCGCCACGCAGCAGGCGGGTTACCGGCTCTACCTGTTCTTCCCCTGAGCCGGCGCACCTTCCGGGTGCGTCGCGGTTGCACGTTCGCACGAAATCAGTGCAGAATGCGGGGCCCGAGCTGGGCATCGGCTCGTCGGTCAGCGCAACCTATTGATGTTGCAACGTATTTTCGGTGGCATGCTTCTCGCTAAAATCGCCCGGCAGCGATTCGCATCGTCCTAGCTTTCCATCGCGTCGCCGTGACGAGGAATTCCCGGCTCGCCGCGCGCCGACCAATTGCCCGCATTGCCTTGTCGCACTGCACCCAATCCACCACCGCACCACCAGGAGACCTGCATGGCAACACCCGCCGACGTGCTCAAGACCATCAAGGACAAGGAGGTGAAGTTCGTCGACCTCCGCTTCACCGACACTCGCGGCAAGGAACAGCACGTCACCGTGCCGGCCAGGCAGTTCACCCAGGACAAGTTCGACTCGGGCCATGCCTTCGACGGCTCGTCGATCGCCGGCTGGAAGGGCATCGAGGCTTCCGACATGCTGCTCATGCCGGATCCGGCGACCGCCAACATCGATCCGTTCATGGACGAGACCACGCTGCTCATCACCTGCGACGTGGTGGAGCCCTCCGACGGCAAGGGCTACGAGCGCGATCCGCGGTCGCTGGCCAAGCGCGCCGAGGCGTACCTCAAGTCCTCGGGCGTGGGCGACGTCGCCTACTTCGGGCCGGAGCCCGAGTTCTTCGTTTTCGATGCGGTCGAGTGGTCCGTCGACATGTCGGGCAGCTACTGCAAGGTCTTCAGCAGCGAGGCCGCGTGGTCCACCGCCGAGAAGTTCGACGGCGGCAACATGGGCCATCGTCCCACGGTCAAGGGCGGCTACTTCCCGGTGCCGCCGGTCGACCAGTTGCAGGACATCCGCTCCGCGATGTGTCTCGCCCTCGAGGAGATGGGCGTGGAAGTCGAGGTGCATCACCACGAGGTCGCCAATGCGGGCCAGTGCGAGATCGGCACCAAGTTCGAAACGCTGGTCAAGCGCGCCGACTGGCTGCAGATCCTCAAGTATTGCGTGCACAACACCGCCGCGGCCTACGGCAAGACGGCCACCTTCATGCCCAAGCCGATCGTCGGTGACAACGGCTCCGGCATGCACTGCCACCAGTCGGTGTGGAAGGACGGCAAGAATCTCTTCGCGGGCGACGGCTACGCCGGCATGAGCGAGTTCGCGCTCTACTACATCGGCGGCATCATCAAGCACGCCAAGGCGCTCAACGCGCTCACCAATCCGGGCACCAACTCGTACAAGCGCCTGGTGCCGGGCTTCGAGGCGCCGATCAACCTCGCGTACTCGGCGCGCAATCGCTCGGCGGCCATCCGCATCCCGTATGTGAGCAGCCCCAAGGGCCGCCGCATCGAGGTGCGCTTCCCGGATCCCACCGCCAACCCGTATCTCGCGTTCTCGGCGATGCTGATGGCGGGCCTCGATGGCGTGCAGAACAAGATCCATCCGGGCGATCCGATGGACAAGAACCTCTACGACCTGCCGCCGGAGGAAGCCGCCAAGGTGCCGCATCCGTGCGCGTCGCTCGACGAGGCGCTCGACCATCTCGACAAGGATCGCGAGTTCCTCACGCGCGGCGGCGTGTTCACCAACGGCATGCTCGACGGCTACATCGCGCTCAAGATGGACGAGGTCACGCGCTTCCGCATGACCACGCATCCGGTCGAGTACGACATGTATTACAGCCTGTAAAGCGAGGCAGACGATGTCAGCGCCCGCGATGGCGCGTGCGTTGAAGCAGACAAGGGGGCGGGCGGCGTGCCTGCCCTTCTTGTTTTTGCGCCCGCAAAGACGGGTACGCTACACTCGCCCGCCATGCAGCAACGAGCCGTCATTGCAGGAAAAAGGTGCGCGCGCGCCCTTTCGTGGTGCCTCGCCGCGCTCCTCGGCACGCAGGTGTTCGCCCAGACGATCACTTCCCGCGCGAAGGATGCGGGCTGCGTCGATCGTCCGGAGGCCGCCGGCGGGTCGCTGTATCGCTGCAAGACCGCCTCGGGCGTGCCCGCCTATTTCAACGTGCCGGGGGCCGATGGCACGCCTGCGCCGCGCAGCTCGGGCAGCGGCAGGAGCACGCCGGCGCCGGCGGGCTTTCCCAAGGTGGACGCCGAGACGCAGCGCACGCGCGACGACATGCGGCGCAAGGTCCTCACCGACGAGCTCACCTCCGAGGAGAAGCTCCTCGCCGAGGCGCGCACGCTCTACGCCAATGGCGCGCCCACGCCCTTGCCCGAAGAGCAGGCCAATGCCGCGAAATACCAGGAGCGCATCGCGCGGCTGCGCCAGTCCGTGCTCCTGCACGAGCGCAACGTCGAGGCGTTGCGCAAGGAACTCGGCAACACGCGCTAGCGCGTTCGCGCGCGCACGCCGCGGGCAGCTCGCGTCGGCGCGGAACTTGCTAAGTTTTTTCCGGGTGATCCCGGGGACCTTCCTTGCCGTGCGCCGACCGCGGGCGTGCATGTCGCTGCCATGAAGCTGCGCCTCCTTCCTTCACGGTTCGCCGCGCAGGCGCCGAGCTTTCCCGGGCTCGACCTGCTGGCCACGGCCGTGCTGCTGCTGCGCTCCGACGAACGCGTGATCTACGTGAATCCTGCCGCCGAGAACCTCTTCGAGCTGTCGCGACAGAAGCTCCTGGGCAGCACGCCGCAGGAGATCTTTTCCGATTGCCACGCGCTCGACGGCGCGATCGCCAAGGCGGTGCTCACCGGCGCGTCGTACACCGAGCAGGAGATCGAGCTCGGCGCAATCGGCAAGGGTCGCCTGCATCTCACGTGCACGGTGTCGCCCATCGATCATGGCGAGGCGACGCTGCTCGTGGAATTCCGGCACATCGACCAGCAGTTGAAGATCGCGCGCGAGGAGCGCCTGCTCGAGCAGCAGCAGGCCAATCGCGAACTCATCCGCAGCCTCGCGCACGAGATCAAGAACCCGCTCGGCGGGATCCGCGGGGCCGCACAGTTGCTGGAGGCGGAGCTGCACCATCCGCAGCTGTCGGCGCAGTTCACCGAATACACGCAGGTCATCATCGGCGAGGCCGACCGGTTGCAGGCGCTCGTGAACCGCCTGCTCACACCCAGCCGCCTGCCCATGTACAAGCGCACCAACGTCCATGAGATCCTCGTGCGCGTGCGCAGCGTGGTGCAGGCGGAGTTTCCCGCGATCCGCTTCGCGCTCGACTTCGACACGAGCATTCCCGAATTCGAGGCGGACTCCGACCAGCTCACGCAGGCCGTGCTCAACATCGTGAAGAACGCCGCGCAGGCGATCGCGGTGGGCACGCCCTCCCCCGAGATCGCGCTGTCCACGCGCGTGGCGCGCGGGGTGACGCTGGCCAGGAAGCGCTATCGCCTCGGGCTCGCGCTCACGGTGCGGGACAACGGGCCGGGCATTCCGGACGCGATCCGCGACAAGATCTTCTATCCACTGGTCTCCGGCCGCGACGGCGGCAGCGGGCTCGGGCTCACGATCGCGCAGACGTTCGTGGCCCAGCACAACGGGACCATCGAATGGGCAAGCGAGCCGGGATGCACCACGTTCACCATCATCCTGCCGCTGGAACTGGCGCGCGCACCCGGCTGATGCGCGCGAGAAGGGACTGATCGAAAGATGTACGCCTACGACTACGAACCTCCCCGCGGTGACGGCACCCGTGCCGTCTGGATCGTCGACGACGACCGCTCGATCCGCTGGGTCCTCGAGAAGGCCCTTGCCCGCGAGGGCATTCCCTACAAGACATTCGCGACCGCCTACGAGGTGATGCAGGCGCTCGCGGTGAGCGAGCCACAGGTGCTCGTATCCGACATCCGCATGCCGGGCGAGTCGGGGCTCGCGCTCCTGAGCAAGGTCAAGGAGCGGTATCCGCAGATTCCCGTGATCATCATGACGGCCTACTCGGACCTCGACAGCGCCGTGGCTGCATTCCAGGGCGGAGCGTTCGAGTACCTGCCCAAGCCCTTCGACATCGACCATGCGCTGGCGCTCATCCGCCGCGCCACGAGCGAGACGCAGGTCACTGCATCCGCACCGCAGGCCACCACCGAAACGCCGGAGATCCTGGGGCAGGCGCCGGCGATGCAGGAGGTGTTCCGCGCGATCGGTCGCCTCTCGCAATCGAACACCACGGTGATGATCACGGGCGAGTCGGGCACCGGCAAGGAGCTCGTGGCCCGCGCGCTGCACCGGCACAGCCCGCGCGCGCCGATGCCCTTCGTGGCGATCAATACCGCGGCGATCCCCAAGGACCTCCTCGAGTCCGAGCTCTTCGGACACGAGCG
>CAZUGY010000124.1:0-11763 GCA_964620265.1 uncultured Alcaligenaceae bacterium | reverse complement strand
AGCACGCGCAGGTAGCTCGCCGCGAACGACTTGCGATTGTCGAGCACGATGCGGCGATCCTCGCCCGTGACGAGCCGCACGCCGATCTCCTCGTTCACGCCCGCGGCGACACAGCGCGCGTGGGCGACGATCGTCTCCGGCCTCGCAGGTGCATCGAGGCCCAGGATGAAGATCTGGTTCTCGTCGATGCGGCTTCCCTCGAACGGCAGGCTGCGCAGGATCGCGGGGCCGCCGGTGGTGAGCTCGAAGCGCTGGCCGGCGGCGACCGCCACGCCGTCGACGTCGGTGAGTCCTTCCTTCACGGTGAACGTGCAGCGCACGCCCGCCGGCAGGTCGCGCGCGAAGTCGTAGACCCAGTGGCGCGGGTCCGCCCAGCGGCCCTTGCCGCGCTCCGCGCAGTCGATCGTGAAAGGATCGACCGCGCGCGGATCGCCGAAGGGCACCATCGGCTGGGCGAAGCGCGCGGTGACCTGGCGCACGTTCCTGACTTCGCCGCGGGGGCTGAAGAGCTCGACCGCCTGGCCCCAGGCGGGCGCCGCCACGGCAGCGAGCAGGGCGAGAAGCGCAGCGCGCAGATGGGCGCGGGAAAGACGAGCGCCAGGAAGTGAAAGCGGGATCATCGGTGTCCTCGGATGGCGAGCGTGCGAGGAGCCTGCGGAGGGACGGATCGTGGCACCGTCACCTCCCCGCGCGCGAGGCCGAATTACACCATCGAACGCGGCGATCCAAGCCGGCGGATGCTGGCGGACCGATGAACGATCGTGGCATTCCGCCGGCAATCGACCGGTGGCAGCGGCGACCGGCCGCCGGCACACCGCTTCGCGTTATGGCCGGTCGTTGCCCAGGGCGGCGTCGCCGCCGTTGGCGCGCGGGCGCCGGCGCACCGGAACCGCTCCGCGTCCGCGCGCAAAGAGCCGCAGCGCTTCCGCGAGGGCGGCCACCAGCCGCTGGCCGGCGGGCAGGAGCGACTCGCTGTTGCGGGTGAGGATCGCCACCGTGCGCGCGAGATGCGGGCGCGTGAGCGGCACGAAGGCGAACCCGTCCATGGGACCGGGCCGGGTGAGCATGGGCAGGATCGCCACGCCGAGGTTCTTGCGCACGCACGCGAGCAGCGGCGCGCGGCTCGTGATCACGAGGTCGGACGGCGGCAGCGGCGGGGCGCGACCGGCTTCCAGCAACGCTTCCGAAGCATCGCTGCCGATGATGCGCTCGCCGCGCAGCGAGCTCCACGGCGTCGTGCGCTTGCGTGCGAGCGGATGCTGCCGGCTGCACAACACGCCGTACGAGTCGTTTGCGATGGTCCGCACGGTGAGCTTCGCATCGCCGTGCAGCAGCCCGGCCACGCCGATGTCCACCACGCCGTCGGCCACCAGCGCCTGGATGCGGCTCGAGCTTTCCTCCACCGTGCGGATGCGGATGCCCGGATGCCCGGCGGCGAACTCGGCGATGAGGTCGGGCAGCCAGCGCTCGGCGAGGAATGGCGCCACCGCGATGGACAGCGACCCGTGCTGCCCTGCCGCGAGCTGGCGGGCACGAGCGAGCACGAGGTCGTGCAGCGTCAGGAGCTCCTGGAACAGGGGCAGCACCGACGCTGCGAGCGGTGTGAAGGTTCCGCGCTGGTCGCGCTCGACGAGCTCCCCGCCGATCTCCCGTTCCAGCTCGCGCATGGCGATCGACACCGCCGCCGGCGAACGGAAGGTGGCGGTGGCCGCTTCCTTGAAGCTGCCCGTTTTGGCCGCGATGGCGAACTGGCGGAGCTGCTGGATCTTGAGCATGGGCAGGAATGTTGCGGCGCGGAAGAACCGCTGTGGCAATAGGTTAAGAAAAACAAAACTCAATGATAAATCATTCAAATTGCCTTAAGTCATCCGGCAGCGCACGATGGCAATCCACTGCGCGGAGGACATGCCATGAACACCTACGACTTCAAGGGCCGTACCGCCGTCATCACCGGCGGCATGCAGGGCTTTGGCGCCGCGATCGCGCAGCGCCTGCGCGACTCCGGAGCGAAGGTCGAGATCTGGGACCTCGACGGTGATCCGCGCGTGGACGTGTCGCGTCCCGAGGACGTGGAGCGCGCCACGCAGGCCACACTCGCCCGGCTCGGCAGGATCGACGTGCTCGTGAACAACGCGGGTGTGGGCGGCGCGAACCACACCACGGTCGACTATCCGATCGAGGAGTGGGAGCGCGTGCTGCGCATCAACCTCACGAGCCAGTTCCTCTGCTGCCGCGCGGTGGTGCCGCACATGTTGAAGGCCGGCTACGGGCGCGTGGTGAACATCGCGTCCATCGCGGGCAAGGAAGGCAATCCGAATGCGGTGGCGTACTCCGCCTCCAAGGCCGGCGTGATCGCGCTCACCAAGTCGCTCGGCAAGGAGCTCGCGAAGACCGACGTGCGCGTGAACTGCGTGACGCCCGCCGCGGCCAAGACGGCCATCTTCGACCAGATCACGCAGCAGCACATCGACTACATGCTGTCCAAGATCCCGATGAACCGCTTCCTGCTGGTGGAAGAGCTCGCGGCCATGGTCGCGTGGCTCGCCTCCGAGGAGTGCAGCTTCTCCACGGGTGGCGTGTTCGACATCTCCGGCGGCCGCGCCACCTACTGATGAGCGCGGACGTCGCCGTGGTGACGGGAGGCAGTGGCGGCATCGGCGCCGCCATCGTCACCGCCTTGGCCGCCGCCGGCAGCAAGGTGTGCTTCACGTACCTGGATGGCGCCGCCAGGGCCCACACCCTCGCGGCGAGCCTCGCGCACTGCCCGGGCGAGGTCGTGGCGGTGCGCGCCGACGTCGGCCGTGACGACGATGTGCGGGCGCTCTTCGCGCAGGTCGACGAGCGCCTCGGCAAGGTGACCCAGCTCGTCAACAACGCCGGCGTGATCGGCCGCGAGCACCGGGTGGCCGACACGGCGGAGGGCGTGCTGGCGGAGCTGTGGGCCACGAACATCACGGGCGGCTTCCTCTGCGCGCGCGAAGCCATCCGGCGCATGTCGTTGAAGCACGGCGGCGCGGGGGGTGCGATCGTGAACATCTCGTCGATGGCCGGCGTGCGCGGCGGCGGTGACCTGCGCGTGGCCTACGGCGCCAGCAAGGGCGCCATCAACGCATTCACGCAAGGGCTTGCGCGCGAGGTGGCCGCGGAGGGCATCCGGGTGAACGCCGTCACGCCCGGCTATGTGGATACCGACGTGCACAGGATCGGCGATCGCCCCGAGCGACTCCAGCGCGCGCTGCAAGGCGTGCCGCTCCGGCGCCTGGGCCGTCCGGAAGAGGTGGCCGACACCGTGCTGTGGCTCTTGTCGGGCAAGTCGTCGTTCGTGACGGGAACGCTCGTCAACGTGGCCGGCGGCGCCTGACCCGAATCGAACATCGAGAAGGAGGAACACCATGCCATTCGTCAACATCACCATCCTCGCCGGCCACTCGCAGGAGCGCAAGGACGAGATCGCCCGGCGCGTGAGCGCCGTCATCAGCGAAGTCGCGCAGGTGCCGCAGGATGTCGTGTGGGTGGTATTCAACGACGTCACGACCGACGACTGGTTCGTGGGCGACAAGAGCGTCACCCGCATCAAGGCGCAGCAGTAGGTATCGCCATGACCATCGAGATCCGCGATCCGCGCATGCGCGAGGTGGTGGGCGACAGCGTCGCCTTCGACCAGCTCGCCGCCGGCTGCATCTTCACCGAGGGACCGCTGTGGCATCCGCAGGGACGCTATCTGCTCTTCAGCGACATGCCGGGCGACCACATGCGCAGGTGGAGCGCGACGGACGGCGTGACCACCTTCCGCCAGCCGTCGAACAAGGCCAACGGCACGGCGTGGGACCTGCAGGGTCGCCTCCTCACCTGCCAGCACGCCACGAGCACGCTCACGCGCACCGAGCCCGACGGCCGCATCACGACACTCGCGAGCCACTACGACGGCAAGGAGTTGAACAGCCCGAACGATGTCGTGGTGCACTCGACCGGCACGATCTACTTCACCGATCCCTCCTATGGCCGCATGGAGGGCTTCGGCGTGTTGCGCGAGTGCGACCTCGACTTCCGCGGCGTGTACTGCGTGCGGCCCGACGGCAGCGCGCTCACGCTCCTGGCCGACGACTTCGGCCAGCCCAACGGCCTGTGCTTTTCCGCCGACGAGGCGGTGCTCTACGTGAACGACACCGAGCGCCAGCACGTGCGCCGCTTCGACGTCCAGCCCGACGGCACGCTCAAAGGCGGCGCCGTATGGGCGCAGACCGTGGGCGCGGGCGAAGGCGGCCCCGACGGCATGAAGATGGACGTCGCCGGCAACCTCTATACCTGCGGGCCGGGCGGCATCCACGTGTTCGCACCCGATGCCACGAGCCTCGGCGTGATCCGCACGCCCGAGAAATGCGCCAACTTCGCGTGGGGGGAGGACGACTACCGCAGTCTCTTCATCACCGCGTCCACCTCGCTCTACCGGGTCCGCTCGAAGACCCCGGGGCGGCCGCAGATGCGGCAATCGTAGAACCGGAGGAACCATGATCAAGATCCGTCACGCCGTTGCTTCGCTCGCCTTCGCGGCGATCGCCGCCGCTCCGTTTGCCGTGGTCGCGCAGGACTATCCCACGCGGCCGGTGAACCTCATCGTGCCGTTCTCGCCTGGAGGCCCGGGCGATCTCACCGCGCGCTTCCTCGCCGAAGGGTTGCAAAAGCAGCTCGGGCAGCCGTTCGTCGTCGAGAACAAGCCCGGCGCCAACGGCGTGCTCGCCGCCCAGGCCGCCGTGCGCGCGCCGGCCGACGGCTACACGCTGATGCAGATCAGCAGCAGCCACACCGCCAACGAATCCCTCGTGTCCAAGCGCGGCTACGAGCTCATGAAGGACTTCGAGCCGGTCGCCTCGCTCAACTTCACCGAGAACGTGCTCATGGTGAAGAACGACCTGCCGGTGAAGAACGTCGCCGAACTCATCGCCTATGCGAAGGCCAATCCGGGCAAGCTCAACTATGCGTCGTCGGGCAACGGCTCCGCCTATCACTTGTCGGGCGAGCTCCTGAAGTCGACCGGCGGCGGGCTCCAGATCACGCACGTGCCCTACAAGAACGCCTCGACCGCGCGCGGCGATCTCGTGGGCGGTCACGTGGACATCATGTTCGACGCACTCCCCGCCGGCCTCGAGCTCATCCGCGGCGGCAAGGTCAAGGTGCTCGCCACCACCGGCACCAAGCGCTCGACCGTGCTGCCCGACGTCCCTACCGTGGGCGAGACCATCGCCGGCTTCAAGAGCACGATCTTCATCGGCCTCATGGCGCCCAAGGGCACCCCGCAGCCGATCCTCGACAAGCTGCACGACGCGATCAACAAGGTGCTCTCCACGCCGGAGAGCATGGAGTTCTGGAGCAAGCAGGGCGCGCAGCCGATGATCACCACGCGCGCCGAGTACAAGAAATTCCTCGACGACGACATCGCGGAGCTCGCGCAGGTCGTGAAGGTTTCCGGCGCAAAGGTGGACTGAAAAGACATGGCACAAGGCAAAGGCGTTCGTCTGGTCGGCTACATCGACTGCCCCGGCGGCGGGCAGGTGGTGGCGCGCAACGGCTACGCATACATCGGGGTGATGCGTGCACCGCACGGGACGCTCGTGGTCGACGTGCGCGAGCCGTCCCGCCCCAAGCAGATCTCGCTTCTCGAGATGCCCAAGGGCACGCACTCGCACAAGGTGCGCGTGAGCGGCGACCTCATGGTCACCAACCACGAGGTGAACCAGTTCGACTCCGGCGCACCTTCCGAATTCAAGGGCGGCCTGGGGATCTACGACATCAGCAAGCGCGACGGCCCGAAGCTCGTCTCCCGCTGGGAGACCGAAGGCCAGGGCGTGCACCGCTTCGACTTCGACGGCCGCTATGCGTACATCTCGCCGACCGTCGAAGGCTACGTCGGCAACATCGTGATGATCGTGGACCTGGCCGACCCCGCCCAGCCGAAGGAGGTGGGCCGCTGGTGGATGCCCGGACAGTGGATCGCGGGCGGCGAGAAGCCCTCGTGGCAGGGCAACGACTTCCGCTGCCATCATCCGATGCGCCTCGGCAATCGGCTGTATGTGAGCTACTGGCACGGCGGCTTCGTGATCCTCGACATCGAGGACATGACCCAGCCGAAGTTCGTGTCGCACTTCAACACTGCGCCGGCCTTTCCGTGGCCCACGCACACCTGCCTGGCACTCCCCTACGAGCTGCAGAAGCGCAGGATCATGCTGCTCGCGAGCGAGGACGCCGGGCGCATGCGCGACTTCTATCCGGCGTTCCTGTGGATCTACGACATCACCGACGAACGGCAGCCCATCCCGTTCTCGAGCTACCAGGTCGAGGGCATCGACGGGTCGTACCAGCCGGAGTTCACGGGCGTGCACCAGCCGTCGGAAGTGATCACCGGCACGGACATCCCGGTGGCGTGGTTCGCCTACGGGTTGCGCATCCTCGACATGTCCAATCCCCATGCCGTGAAGGAAGTCGCGCACTACATGCCGGACGTCACGGACGAACGGGCGAAGGGCCGCGTGCAGAGCAACGACGTGACGATCGACCCCGACACCGGGCTCATCTACCTCCTGGACCGCATCCGGGGCTGCTGCATCCTCGAACGCGTGTAGACGACTTCGGCCCCCCGGCGGCGCCAGCACCTCCTCCAAGCCGCCGGGGACGCCGAAGACCGGTCCGGGTCGACGGCGCATGCATGCGCAGGCAGCGCAGGCAGCCCTCACTCCTCCCGCGACAGCCGCCGGATCTCCTCGAGGAGCTGCTCGGCCAGCGGCGTGAGTTCCCGCCCCCGCAGCGTGAGCGCGCCGATCGCGCTCACCGCGGGCGGCAGGTCGAACGGCAACCGCACGAGGAGATCGTGCAGCGGCGACACGTTCCGCCGCGAGCGCGAGCCGAAGGACAGCATCCCGCCGTGCAGGGCCATGGAGCGCTGCACGTGGATCGACAGCGACTCGACGCAGTTGCGCGGCATCTCGAGGTTGGCGCGGGCCAGCGTGCGCCGGACGTAGGTCGCGAAGAAGGTGCTCGCGGGCGGCAGCACCCACAGCTCGTTCTGGATCTCCGGCCACGTCACCACCGGTTGCGCCGCGAGGCGATGCGTGCGCGCGGACAGCACGTAGAGCTGCGCCTCGAAGAGCATATGGGCGTCGAGGTCGTCGTTGGGCGGCACGAGGGTGAGGATCACCAGCGCGACGTCGATCTCGCGCTTGCGCAGCAGGTCGGCGAGCTCCACCTCGCGCGCCTCCACGATGGAGATGAAGATGCCCGGATGGCGGCGGACCAGCGTATTCACCGCCGTGGGCAGGAAGCCGCTCGCCGGCAGCGGGACCGTGCCCAGGCGCAGCGTTCCGGTCGCGCCCCGAGCCACCACGTCGATCTGCCGGGCGGCGCTGCGCAGCTCGTTGAAGATCGCACGGGCATGGATGGCAAAGGTCTGGCCCTGCACCGTGGGCTCGACCCCGGTGGCCGTCCGGTCGAACAACCGGACCCCCAGGAGCTCCTCCAGGCCAGCAATCGCTTTGGTAATCGCTGGCTGCGTGACATGGAGCGCCGTGGCTGCCTTCCGGAAGCTCCGGTTGTCGAGAACTGCAACGAACACCCGCAACTCGCGCAGGCGCAGTTGCCGTGGGAGGCGCTCGATGAGCAGATCGGTGGACATGGGCGGGCGCTCCGGGCCAGGGCGATAACCGAATGGTAATCGAGGGATTCCTGTTTGGCGCGGCCTCGGCTCACAGGCGCCGCCGGTCATTGCGGTGTCCGCGCGACCTTGCCTATCCTGTCATCTACATACAAGGTGAACGGGAGATGCCATGCGCGCGCCAAGAACGATCCACGTGGTCGATCCCGACCATCGCACTCGCGTGGCGCTGATGAAGCGACTGGCGACCGCGGGCCACGAGGTCCGCACGTTCGCGTCGGTGGCCGAGTACCTGCGCACCCGCGCCGAACGTTCCGATTGCATCCTGGCGGCGATCTCGTCGCAGGACCACCAGACGATCGCCCTCAGCCGCGTCGAGCAGGGCGAGATGGCGCGCTCGCCGATCGTCTACCTCGCCCGCGACGCGAACATGGCGCTGGCCGTGGATGCCATGAAGGCCGGCGCCTTCGACTTCGTGTGCACCCCGCTCGACGACGACGCGCTCGAAGCGCTGCTCGCGCAGGCGATCACGGTGGCCGACAAGTGGCTCGAGGAAGACCGGCTTCGCGTACGCGCCCGGATGCTCCTGCGCCGCCTCACGCCGCGCGAGAGCGTGATCTTCGCCCGCATCCTGCGCGGCGAGCGGAACAAGCAGATCGCGGCCGCGCTCGACAGCCAGGAAGCCACCGTCAAGGTCCACCGCTCCCGCCTCATGCGCAAGCTCGAGGTGCGCACGCTGGCGGACCTCCTGCACATCGGAAGCGAGGTCGAGGCCCTGCTGCCGGAGCAACCCGCGAGCCCGCCGGCCGTTCCCGCCGGGGCGAGAAGCGGCACCCACGCGACGGCCGGGCCGGCGCCGGTGGATCCGGCGCTGCACCGGATGCATGCGGAGGTGCCGCGCAGGGCCGCTCGCCCTTCCCGGTGGGCAGCGCTCTACTCCGCCTGACGCTGCCCGCTCAAAGCCGGCGCTCCATGAAGCGCCAGCGCAGGTGGAACTGCGGCGGCACCTCGACCCCTGCGTACGGCGGGCGATCGACGAAGCCATGGGCCTCGTAGAGCCGATGGGCCGCGTGCATGAAGGGAGCGGTGTCGAGGCACACCGCCGCATATCCGAAGGCTTTCGCATCCGCGAGCAGCCGCTCGAGCATCGTCTCGCCGAGCTTCCTGCCGCGGAATGCAGGACGGAAGTAGACGCGCTTGATCTCCGCGCGCTGCGCGTCCAGCCGCCGCAACCCGCCCATGCCCGCCAGCTCGCCATCGATCCGCACGAGGTAGAACGATCCCGCCGGCGGCGTGTCGCCGCACACCTTGTCGATGACGACGGGGATGTAGTCCTGCACGGGCATGCCCACGATGTCGTCGGCGCGGATGCCGAACAGGCTCGCGATCCCGTCGAATACCCACGAGGCGTATTCGATGTTGATCTCGATGAGCGCCGCGCGGTCGCGGCGGAGGTCGGCGGCGATGAACTGGGGCAGGGACACGGCGGAGCGACTCCGGTGACCTCGCGCCAGGGCCGGCTGGCCGCGAGGCCATCAATGACAGTGTGCGACGGTCAGCATACCTTGCAGCGAGTCGCCGGAGGCGGTTCGACAGTCGACCTCCAGGCTCACGCGCACGTCGTGGAAGTCGTTGATTCGCCAGCCGGTACGTTCGAAGGCGATGCGAGCCTTGCTGCAGGCGGTGTGCTGGACCATGGTGCCCGGATCGAGCGGATGGGCCGTATCGAACACCCGCAGCGTGGCCTCGCCCGTGGGCTCGAGAATGAGACGAAGGGTCAGGCCACGAGCACTATCGATGAAGTCTGCGCCGAGGAAGAGGTGATGTTCCCCGGAAGCGCACGCCGCCGGCGTCAGCGTGACGTTGCCGAAGGTTGCCGACGTGACCTGAATCGTCCCCTTCGGGGCGCTCTCACCGCCGGTGATCGCAGTGTGGGCAACGCAACCGCCTTGCAGCAGCGCGGTGGCCAACAACAGGGCCGGCACGTATACCGGTGTGTGAAACGAAGAGCCGGTCCGCTGCATTGGCATGCTATGCCGGCTTTCGGGCGACCATACGCACGCCGCCGAGCTTGAGATCGGGCCCAAGACTGCTCATCTGTTGGAACGGGTCGCGGGTCCGAAAGGGCTCATTGAATTGGCTCGGTGAAGCGCTTTCGATCCAACGGCGCAGTGTAGGGCTCGGGCCAGAACTCGACCTGCTTGGTGATTTTTCCGCCGGCTACCGTGAAGAACGAGATGCATCGGGCTTCTTGCACTCCATCGGTAACGCTCACATCCGATACGGCCTCGGACTCGCCGCCGACGATGCGGTTGATGCGAAACGACCAGGGGCCATTTGCGGGGTACTCCGCATTCATCTGCGCGAAACGCTCCGCCCCTCGAATGCGTTCGTTGGTTTGAGGCCAGTCCAGGACGTAGCTCGAGGCGAGAACCGCTTCCACCGACTTGAAGTCGTTGGATGCCATGAGGCGCCAGAATTCGCGGACAACTTCGATTGCGGCATTCATTGGCATTCGAATTCTCGTGGTTGAAGCCATCGCCGGATACCGATCCACTCATCACGAATCACCGCTCGGTCGGGGCCGCGATCGCAGTGTCGGCTTGAATGAATTATTAGGCGGCATCCCAGCGAAACGTCCATAGGTGCAATCCACTGGTCGGTTCCGTCATGTCGCGCACCACGCGAAACCCGAGATGTTGATAGAAAGATACGTTCTCCGGCTGGGCGGTTTCCAGATAGCATGGGTGGCCAGAAGCGCTAGCCTTGTCCAGCACAGGTTGCAAAAGGGCTCTGCCCAACCCTTGCCCTTTTGCGCTTGGGTCGACCCCTACCACCATCGTGTACCAGTGCGGCTCTGGTACATCAGTGGTGTGAAATGGCTCCAGGAATCCGAGGACCGAGAAGAAGCGATCAGCTGCCGTTTGACCGACCTTGCTCGCGACGCGATCAAGACCGACTGCCGCAGCACGGTCCTCAGTCACGTCCGTGGATCCGGGTGGCAACCACACAGCGGCGCCCTTTACGGTACCGTCCGTGACAAATACTTCCCCGAATCGCACTCCGTACTCCAGTACAGGCTGGAAGTGGAGGTGTGACAGTCTTTGGCGGTCTTCAGTGTTTGGAAGAACGTATTGCTGCAGTGGATCATCCTGAAATGCCCGGCCGAGTACGTTGGCGGCTTCGGCCAAAGTCTCTCTCCGCAAAGGAACAATCGCCATATACGCCTCCAATGTCGCTAACGCCTGGATTAAGCCGCGCCGCGAAGCGGGTTCGACTTGAACGAATCGTCAGGCGCCGGGCTGCGATGAACTAGTCATACCAGAACCTGGGCATCGCTACGCTGCCAGACGCGTGACTCGCAACTGCTTACGCGATTGTTCGGCATGCCAGAGATCAAACTGAGTTTGCTGGTTGAGCCAACTCTCAGCACTGGTATCAAACGCAATCGAAAGCCGAACAGCCATTTCGGGGCTGATACCCGCGCGACCATTCAAAATCGAAGAAAGGGTCCTGGAACGTTGGCCGCGGTTTCAATTGGCACTTCCCAGCCTGGGAATACCAGCACCGCCGGATGACAACGAAGCGCACGCGCGAGCACTTTCGCACGCTCAACGCCAAGACGAACGCGATCGTTTTCAATGGCGGAAAGCGTCGCTTGGGGAACACCGCTCAGTTCGGCGAGTTGATTTTGGCTCAAGCCCTGAAGCTCGCGCAGAATACGCACCGACTCACCAACCGAAACCTCGGCGCGCTTCTTGGCAGGGCGAAAATCCTTCATTTAGGGTCTCCGATAGTCATGCGCCGTGATGGACATGACTTGAAAGGTCAATTCGTCAGATAGGACTCGATAGATCACGCGATACTGAGCCCCAAGACGAGAAGATCGATGGCCCTTCCATGTACCCGAAAGCACTTCATCATGGAATCCGGCGATCTGGCGCAGCCCAAGTGGTCCGGAAATTGCCGCAATGTCCTTCCACTTCTCGTATCGCTTGAGAATCTCCTGAGGCACCGCGGCACATTGTTTGTCAACGCGACGGTGCTCGAAGATCTGCCACATGCCATATTATGCATATGCCATATATGGCATGTCAAGCGCTGGCAATTCTGGCGCGGCC
>CAZUGY010000123.1:0-12010 GCA_964620265.1 uncultured Alcaligenaceae bacterium | reverse complement strand
GCGAGGCGCTTCCCGAGGCGCGTCTGCATGATGCCGAGGTACGCACTGATCATCGCCGCTTCCTGGCGCACGGTGGTGACCTCGTCGCGCAGTGCGGGTGCGGCCGCGCGCAGGAAACGGATGAGGTCGCCGATGAGGCGCGCCGCCTCGGGCGCGCCCTTCTCCGCGAGCTGCTGCGCGCTGCCGAGCGTATTGAACAGGAAGTGCGGCTCGATCTGGAGCTGCAGGAGCTTCAGCTTCGATTCCGCGAGCTGGCGCGACGTTTCGCTCTGCCTGGCCTCGGCCTCGAGGCTCGCCGTGACCGCGCGGTACTCGCGATGGCGCAGGTGTGCGATCAGCGCCGTGACGAGCGAGAAGAGCAGGCCGAAGGCGAGCGCCGCCGTGACGAGGTGGCGCAGCTTGGCGCTGTCCCGGAAGAACACGAATGGATCCACGCCCTTCACGAGTCCCGCGACGCTCGCACCCACGAACACGCCGGCAAGCGCCAGGATGGGCGCCGCCACGATGTAACGGAAGATGCGCCCCTGGAAGCGCCGGTAGCCGAACCACGCGGAGAGCCCCGACCAGATCAGCGTGAGCACCACGAGGTTGAAGAGGATCGCCGCCTCGACGAACGTCATGTTCCACGGGAAGCGCGAGGCGATCCACGCGACCAGTGAGGTCACGCCCACCACGCCGATCAGCCAGCGCCAGCCGCCGTGTGCGTAGAACCAGCGGTCGAACGCGCGCACGTCGCGGCGCTCGACTTCGGAAAGCGAGGCGAGCACGCGCTGCGCGAGCGTGTCGTAGCGGTCCTTGAGCGAAGGTTTCATTCTGGCGCGATTCTAGGGCCGCGCTCCCCGACGCGCGAGTGGCGCGACGGGGGGCGCTGCGCCTTCACGGAAGGCGCCGGGCGGCGACGGACGGCGGCGCGGCGCGCAACGGCAGCGCATCGCCGAAGCGCACGCGCCTTACATCCCCCGCGCGATGCGGGCGTAGGCCGAGTGATTGTGGATCGACTCGAAGTTCTCGGCTTCCACGCACCAGGCGGCAAAGCGCGCATCCGCCGCGAGACGCCCCGCCACGCCGCGCACGAGGTCCTCCACGAACCGCGGATTGTCGTAGGCACGCTCGGTGACGTACTTCTCGTCGGCGCGCTTCAGCACGCCGTAGAGCTCGGAGGAGGCTTCCTCCTCGGCCACCCGCAGGAGCTCGTGCACTTCCACCGGCTCGGCGGAGCGCACGGCGATCGTGACGGTGGAGCGCTGGTTGTGCGCGCCGTATTCGGAGATCTCCTTCGAACACGGACACAGCGACGTGACCGGCACCGCGACCGTCACCGTGGTGGTCACGCGGCCCTGCGCGAGCTCGCCCACGAGGCGTACCTCGTAGTCGAGGAGGCTCGCCACGCCCGAGACCGGGGCCGTCTTGCGCACGAAGAAGGGAAAAGCGAGCTCGATCCGTCCCGCGGGCGCGTCGAGGCGCACGACGAGCTCACGCAACAGCGCGTCGAGCCCGGCCACCGACAGCGGCGTGGACGCCGCCGCGCGCTCCTCGAGGAGCGTCACGAGCCGCGACATGTGCGTGCCCTTGCGATCCTCGGGCAGCGCCACGTAGACGCTGGCCTGCGCGATCGTGGCTTGCGCCGTGCCGTTCGCATCGCTGAACACGAGCGGATAGCGCAGGCCGCGGATGCCGACCTGGTCGATGGCGAGGTGCCGCCCGTCCGGCGCCGACTGCGTGTCGGGGATCGGCATCAGGTGGGCGGGTTGTTCGGGTCGATTCATGGGGACGTCGATTGTATCGGATAGGGAGTGCCGCATCGGGCGCCGCCGGCGCGCGGTTGCGTTCGCGCTTCAGGCCGCCGGCTTCACCCGCTTGCCGGCGACCCGCGCCAGGTGGCTGCGCACGGACGCCGCGATGCCGGGCGCATCGAGCCCCACGTGCGACAGGAGGAAGGTGGGGTCGCCGTGGTCCAGGAAAAGGTCCGGCAGTCCCAGATGCACGATCGGCACGGTCACGCCGGCCGCCGCCAGCGCCTCGGCCACCGCGCTTCCCGCCCCGCCCGCCACCACGCCTTCCTCGACGGTGACGAGCAGATCGTGCTCGTGCGCGAGGCGCACCGCGAGCTCCGTGTCGAGCGGCCGCACGAAGCGCATGTTCGCGACCGTGGCGTCGAGCTCTTCGGCGGCGGCGAGCGCGGACTCGAGCATCGGGCCGAACGCGAGCAGCGCCACACGCTGCCCGCCGCGCGCCGTGTGCCGGCGCACCTCCCCCTTGCCCACCGGGAGCGCGCGCATCTGCGCCTCGATCGCAACACCCGGGCCCGCGCCGCGCGGATAGCGCACTGCGGCGGGCGTGCCCAACGTGACGGCCGTGTAGAGCATCTGCCGGCATTCGTTCTCGTCGGCCGGCGTCATCACGGTCGTATTCGGCAGGCAGCGCAGGTACGCGAGATCGAAGGCGCCCAGGTGCGTCGCGCCGTCCGCACCCACCACGCCCGCGCGGTCGATCGCGAATACCACCGGCAGGTTCTGCAAGGCGACGTCGTGCACGAGCTGGTCGTAGCCACGCTGGAGGAATGTCGAGTAGATCGCGACCACCGGACGCATGCCCTCGCACGCGAGACCCGCCGCGAACGTGACCGCATGCTGCTCGGCGATGCCCACGTCGAAGTAGCGCGACGGATGCTCCTGCGAGAAGCGCACGAGGCCGGAGCCCTCGCGCATCGCCGGCGTGATGCCCACGATGCGCGGATCGGCCGTCGCCATGTCGCATAGCCAGTCGCCGAACACCTGCGCATACGTGGGCAACGCCTGCGGCTTGCTCACGATGCCCACCGCAGGATCGAACTTGCCCACGCCGTGATAGAGGATGGGATCCTCCTCCGCCCTGGGATAGCCGTAGCCCTTCTTCGTGATCACGTGCAGGAACTGCGGACCCGAAAGCTCGCGCACATTCGAGAGCGTGCGCACCAGCGAATCGACATCGTGCCCGTCGATCGGGCCGATGTAGTTGAAGCCGAATTCCTCGAACAGCGTGCCGGGGAGCACCATCCCCTTCACGTGCTCTTCCATGCGTTTGGCGAGGTCGTGCATCGGGGGCAGCTTGCCGAGCACCTCCTTGCCGCCGCGACGCACGGTGTTGTAGAGGCGGCTGGAGAGGACCCGGGCGAGGTAGCTGTTGAGCGCGCCCACCGGCTCCGAGATCGACATCTCGTTGTCGTTCAGGATCACGAGCACGTCGTGGCCCTGCGCATTGTTGAGCGCCTCGAAGGCCATCCCGGCGCTCATCGCGCCATCGCCGATCACCGCCACCACGTGTCGCTTCACACCTTTCAGCTTCGCGGCCGCCGCCATGCCGAGCGCGGCCGAGATCGACGTGGACGAATGCGCGGTGCCGAAGGTGTCGTACTCCG
This sequence comes from uncultured Alcaligenaceae bacterium, assembly GCA_964620265.1. Taxonomy (GTDB): domain Bacteria; phylum Pseudomonadota; class Gammaproteobacteria; order Burkholderiales; family Casimicrobiaceae; genus VBCG01. The sequence goes on along the minus strand of CAZUGY010000123.1, from coordinate 8,613 downwards.
ACTCGTCGCGGCGCGGAAAGCCCGACGGCCCCTGCCATTGGCGGAGCTTGGCCATGGCCGCGCGGCGGCCGGTGAGGACCTTGTGTGCGTAGGTCTGGTGCCCGACGTCCCACACGATGCGGTCGTCGGGGGTGGCGAACACGTAGTGCAGCGCGACGGTGAGCTCCACCGTGCCGAGGTTCGACGACAGGTGCCCGCCCGTCTGCGCGACCGAATGCAGCAGGAACTGGCGCAGCTCGCGGGCCACGTCACGCAACTGCGGGCGCTCGAGACGGCGCAAGTCTGCGGGCGAGTGGATCGCGTCGAGAAGGGGATAGGTCGTGGCCATGTCAGCGGTCGCGGCGGACGATCCAGTCCGCGATTTCAGTGAGGCGCCGCGCGCGGGCGCCGAAGGGGACGAGCGCCGCGTGCGCTTCCTCGCGCAATGCTTCGGCGTGGCGCTTCGCTTCGACGAGCCCCAGCAGCGTGACGTAGGTGGGCTTGTTGCTCGCCGCGTCCTTGCCGGCGGTCTTCCCAAGCGCTGCGGCCGAGCCCTCGACGTCGAGGATGTCGTCGACCACCTGGAAGGCGAGCCCGATCGCGCGCGCGAATGCGGCGAGCGCGGCCTCGGTACCTTGCGCGCCGCGTCCGCATAGCGCGCCGAGCAGCAGCGATACGCGGATCAGCGCGCCCGTCTTCATCCGGTGCATGCCCTCGAGCTCGGGCAGTGCCAGCGGCTTGCCGACGTGCAGGAGGTCGATCGCCTGGCCGCCGGCCATGCCGGGCGCGCCAGCGGCCTGCGCGAGCAGGCGACACGCCTGCGCGGCATCGGACAGACGCACGGACTGCAGCACGACGAAGGCCTGCGCCTGCAATGCGTCACCGGCCAGGAGCGCGATCGCCTCGCCGAACTTCACGTGACACGTGGGCTTGCCGCGGCGGAGCACGTCGTCGTCCATGCACGGCAGGTCGTCGTGCACGAGCGAGTACGCATGGATCATCTCCACCGCCGCCGCCACGCCGTCCACGGCATCGGGGGCCGCCTGCGTGAGCTCGCCGGCCGCGTAGGCCAGGAGCGGGCGCATCCGCTTGCCGCCGCCGAGCGTGGCGTAGCGCATCGCTTCGGATAGCTCGGCCGGCACGCCCGGCGCCGCCACGAGCGCACGGTCGAGCACCTCCTCGATGCGCTCCTGCCGCGCCTTGACCCACTGGTCGAAGGCGAGCGGCGCCGGCGCGGTCAGCTTCGCCTCAAGCGCCATCGTCCCCGTTCCCGGGCACGAAGGGCTTGAGCACGCCCTTCTCCAGGATCTCGATCTGCTGCTGCGCGTCCTTCAAGGCCGACTGGCAGAACGCCACGAGCTCGGCCCCGCGCTTGTAGGCGGCGAGCGACTCGGCCAGCGGCATCTGCCCGCCTTCCATCGCGGCGACGATGCCTTCGAGCTCGGCGAGCGCCGCTTCGAAGTCCTTGGGAGTGGGGGTTCGCGAAGTCACAGGTGAAATGTCCGCTGGCACGCCGGCCGACGGCCGGCGCCTCGAGCGGGGCACGTTTTCGACGTGGCCCGGTCCAAGAAGCTCCCGCGCGGAGAGGATGCTTTGCGGAAGACTTTCTGCAGCTAAGGTCTTGACCTGATGGCGGAAAGCCAAATATCATAACATGTTGACGACGCGGCCTGCAGCGAAACCTTTCGTGCGGCCGACTTAGCAAAATGGTCCGGGACGGCAGTCGGGCTCGGGTGGCGGAAGGCGATGCAACGCCAATGCCCCGAGCGGATCCTTCGAGCGCCCCGAATTGTTGGGTTGGGTTGGTTGCAAGCAACCATAGCAACGAAAGGGTAGGCCGATGTCCGACCTCGCCACTGCGGGGCGTTTGCGTCCTTCCACGACGCAATTTCCCGTTTCCTGGTACTGCGATCCGCGCGTGCTCGCCGCCGAGCGCGAGCACCTGCTCGCCCGCGCCCCCGGCTACGTGGGCCACGAGCTCATGATCCCGGACGCCGGCGACTTCCAGGTCCTGGCCGCACGCAACGACGCGCAGATGCTCGTCCGCAGTGCAGGCGGCATCGAGCTCCTGTCCAACATCTGTCGCCACCGCCAGGCCATCATGAAGAACGGCCGCGGCAATGCGAGCAACATCGTGTGCCCGCTGCACCGCTGGACCTACGATTTGAAGGGCGAGCTCCTCGGCGCTCCGCATTTCGAGTCCAAGCCGTGCTTGAACCTCTCGCGCTCGCCGCTGCAGAACTGGAACGGCCTCCTCTTCGACGGCCCGCGCGACGTCGCCCGTGACCTGGCGGCGCTCGGCGTGAAGCACTTCGACTTCAGCGGGTATCTCCTGAACCGCGTGGAGACGCACGTCTGCAACTACAACTGGAAGAGCTTCATCGAGGTGTACCTCGAGGACTATCACGTGGGTCCGTTCCATCCGGGCCTCGGCCAGTTCGTGACCTGCGACGACCTCCGCTGGGAATTCGGCGACTGGTACTCGGTGCAGACCGTGGGCATCAACAACCAGCTCGCCAAGGCCGGCTCGCGCACCTACGAGCGCTGGCACAAGGCGGTGCTCGACTTCTATCGCGGCGAGCTGCCGCGCCAGGGCGCGGTGTGGCTCACGTACTACCCGAACATCATGCTCGAGTGGTATCCGCACGTGCTCGTGATCAGCACGCTCATCCCCGAAGCCGTGGACCGCACGCGCAACGTCGTGGAGTTCTACTATCCCGAGGAGATCGCGCTCTTCGAGCCGGAGTTCGTGGCGGCGGAGCAGGCGGCGTACATGGAAACGGCGAAGGAAGACGACGAGATCGCCGAGCGCATGGATGCGGGACGGCGCGCGCTCTACGAGCAGGGGCGCAGCGAGATCGGCCCGTACCAGTCGCCGATGGAAGACGGGATGCAGCACTTCCACGAGTTCTACCGGCGGCAGATGGAGCCGCGCATCGCGCATCTTTAGGCGCTGGCCCGAAGCGTACGTCGCACATCCGTAAGGCGTGCGACGTGGTGCGCCTCGGATCCCGGCACGGGGCGATGCGCGGCACGTACTACAATCGGGCGATGCTACGCACGCTCATCTCCACGCAAGACCTCGAGGCCCGGCTCGCACAGCCGGGCCTTGTCCTTCTCGACGCCCGGCACGATCTCGCCCGTCCCGATGCCTGGGGCGAGGCGCAGTACAACGCGGGCCACATCCCCGGCGCGATCTTCGTGCACATGGACCGCGACATGTCGGGACCGAAGACGGGCCGCAACGGCCGTCATCCGCTGCCCACGCCCGAAGCGGCCGCGGCCACGTTCGGCAGGCTCGGCATCGGCCCCGGCAAGGAAGTGGTGGTCTACGACCAGGGCGGCGGCGTGTTCGCCTCGCGCATCTGGTGGATGCTGCGCTGGCTGGGCTTCGTGGATGTCGCCGTGCTCGACGGCGGCTACGCCAGGTGGTCCGGCGAGGGTCGCGGGGTGAGCGAGGAAGCGACGCAGCCCTCGCCCGCCACGTTCGTCATCGGCAAGGTGGTGCCCACGGTGGATGCGTCGGGAATCCTCGGCAGCCTCGCGCGGCGCGCGCTCTTCATCGTCGATGCGCGGGGGACGGAGCGCTTTCGCGGCGATTCCGAGCCGATGGATCCGGTCGCGGGCCATATCCCGGGCGCCCGCAACCGGCCGTATACCGAGAACCTGGCCGAAGGCAACGTCTTCAAGCCCGCCGCGGACCTGCGGCGCGAGTTCGAAACGTTCCTGGGGGACGCATCCGTGGACACCGTGGTCCACCAGTGCGGCTCCGGCGTGTCGGCCTGCCACAACATCCTCGCCATGGAGGTCGCGGGACTCACCGGGACGCGCCTGTACCCGGGCTCCTGGAGCGAGTGGTGCGCGAACCCGGAGCGCCCGGTGGCCACGGGCGCGTAGCACACACCGGCCGCGCGACGCCTACGACGCGTATGTAAGCGTCCACTCCGCCAGTGTCGAGTGGACGGGGCCCTCGGGGTGCAGCTCGGAGCCGATGAGGCAGAGCTTGCGCACCGGCCAGGCGATCGGGGTCATGACCGCGCGGCCCTGCGGCTGCACGCACCGCCGCGCCAGCGTCACGTGCGGACGAAAGGGCCGGGTCTCCACCTCGAAGCCGCTGTCGCGCAGCGCCTGGTTGAGCGTGGCGTGGAGCTGCGTGAGCGGAGGCGGCAGCCGCGATGGCGCGACCCATGCCACCCCCGACGCCCGCCAGGCGCCGAGCGTATCGAATTCCAGCAGCGCACCCTCGTGCGGAAGGCGATCGCCGATGCCGCGCAGGTCGGGCACGCTCGTGACCGGAACATCGCCCAGGAAGGCGAGCGTGAGGTGCACGTGCTCGCCCGATACTGCCCGTCCCCGCGAGCGCCGGGCGACGTCGCGCGCGAGGGTCACGAAGCGCTGGCGCACGGCATCGTCGGGCACGAGCGCGAAGAACGTGCGCACGCTGGTGGCCGGGCGCATGTCGGGCAGCGCGTCCGGCTGGATCTCGATTGTGGGGACCATGCATCTTCGGACCCCGCGCGGGGTCGCGAGTTGCATTGCACGCCCCGGCAATGAAAAACGCCGCGCGGGTTGCGCGCGGCGTGGGCCGGTCGGCGGGCGAAAGATCTAGCCGTTGGCGACCGACAGGCCGGCTCCCGGCGCATCGAAGAACTGCTCGTCCTCGGTGGAATTCCTGAGCGCCGTGGTGGAGGCCTGGCTGCCCTGGATCGTCGTGGTGACCGCGTCGAAGTAGCTCGTGCCCACCTCGCGCTGGTGCTTCACGGCCGTGAAGCCCTTGGGCGCCGCGGCGAACTCCGCTTCCTGCAATTCCACGAACGCGCTCATGTTGTTGCGCGCATAGCCGTGGGCAAGGTTGAACATCGAGTAATTCAGGCTGTGGAAGCCCGCCAGCGTGATGAACTGGAACTTGTAGCCCATGGCGCCCAACTCGCGCTGGAACTTCGCGATCGTCGCATCGTCGAGGTTCTTCTTCCAGTTGAACGACGGCGAGCAGTTGTACGCGAGCATCTTGCCGGGGAACTTGGCGTGGATCGCATCGGCGAAGGCCTGGGCGAAGGCAAGATCGGGCTTGCCCGTCTCGCACCAGATGAGATCGGCATACGGCGCATACGCGAGGCCGCGCGCCACCGATTGCTCGAGGCCGTTGCGGCTCTTGTAGAAGCCTTCCACGGTGCGCTCGCCGGTGAGGAACGGACGGTCGATCTCGTCGATGTCCGAGGTCACGAGGTCCGCCGCCTCCGCATCGGTGCGCGCGAGGATGATCGTGGGTACGCCCATGCAGTCGGCGGCGAGCCGCGCCGCCACGAGCTTGTCCACCGCTTCCCGCGTGGGCACGAGCACCTTGCCGCCCATGTGGCCGCACTTCTTCACCGACGCCAGCTGGTCCTCGAAGTGCACGCCCGCCGCACCCGCCTCGATCATCGCCTTCATGAGCTCGAAGGCATTCAACACGCCGCCGAAGCCCGCTTCCGCATCGGCCACGATGGGCGCGAAGAAGTCGGTGTCGCCGGTGCCTTCCATGTGCTGGATCTGGTCGGCGCGCATGAACGTGTTGTTGATCCGCTTGACGACACTCGGCACCGAGTTGACCGGGTAGAGCGACTGGTCGGGATACATCTCACCCGCCACGTTGGCGTCCGCCGCCACCTGCCAGCCGGACAGGTAGATCGCCTTCAATCCCGCCTTGACCTGCTGCATCGCCTGGTTGCCGCTCATCGCCCCCAGCGTGTTGACGAAGGGCTCCTCGCCCAGGAGCCGCCAGAGCTTCTCGGCCCCGCGACGGGCGAGCGTGTGCTCGACGTGGATGGAGCCGCGCAGGCGGACGACGTCTTCGGCGGTATAGCCGCGCTTGATGCCCTTCCAGCGGGGGTTCTCGGCCCAGTCCTTCTTGAGGCGTGCTGCTTCGAGGTCGTAGTTCACTGCGGTGCTCCTGGTGGTCGGTTCGACGGTGCGCGGCGGACGCGGCGCGCGATCACTGCGCCTGCAACATAGCAAGCCCGGACGGCGTCACGCAATGTTTTTGGCGCACCGCAAACAAATATTTATCCAATGAAAACATGTGTTTAAAATCTATTTCCGCAATACGGAAATATTCACAGCAGCATGCCCACCAATGGTGCTGCGAAGCATTCGTATCTTATATAAGATAGTAGACATACGGTCCACCCATCCCGCCGTATCGCGATGAATTGCTTGATGTTTCAGCGATCCCGCCGGGCGCCAAGGGTCGTACCGGGGCCCCGGAACGCATGGAAACGGTTTCCACCACATCTCGCGTGCCAAGGCGCTCCGAACTCGCGGCAATGACGAAGGCACCACAGGGCATGACGCCGGCGTGCGCAACCCACTATGCTTGCGAGGTACGCGGGTTCACCCTCGATCCCGCGCCACCACGAACGGAGGAAGATCGTGCGGATGCCCCTCTTGGCCGCGGCGCTTGCCGCGGCGGCCAGCCTCGCGCAGGCGCAAAGTCCCGACCCCAACTTCGCCCGCAACATCGCGGCCGCGTGCGCGAACTGCCATGGCACGAACGGCGTGAGCAAGGGCGGCATGCCGACCCTCGCGGGCCAGCCCAGGGCGGACCTCGTGCGCAAGATGCAGGACTACAAGGCAGGACGTACGCCGGGCACGATCATGCCGCAACTCGCCAAGGGCTACTCCGACCAGGAGATCGAGGCGATGTCCGGCTGGTTCTCGACGCAAAAGCCATGAGCGAGCCGACCATGAATGCAGCCAACACCTTCCCCTCCGCCCGCACGCGGCGCGACTTCCTGAAGCTTCTCGGCGCGGCAGGCCTTGCGGCGGGCCCGCTCGCCGGCTGTGGCAGCGCACCCGCGCGCCACGGTCCGCGCGTCGTCGTCGTGGGTGGCGGCTATGGGGGCGCCACGGCAGCCAAGTACCTCGACCTGTGGAGCAACGGCACGCTCGACATCACGCTGGTGGAGGCGGACCCGGCGTTCGTCTCCTGCCCCCTGTCCAACCTCGTGCTCGGCGGCAGCAAGACGATCACGGACCTCACCGTGACCTACGACGCGCTGCGCCGGCGCGGCATCAAGGTCCTCTTCGACACCGCGCAGGGCGTCGACCCTGTCCGCGGGACGGTGCGCATCGGCAGCCAGGTGGACCTCCCCTACGATCGGCTGATCCTCTCTCCCGGCGTGGACATGCTCTACAACGAGGTGCCCGGCCTCGCCAGCGCCGAAGCGCAATCGAAGGTCCTGCATGCGTGGAAGGCGGGACCACAGACGGTAGCCCTGCGCCGCCAGCTCGAGGCGATGCGCGACGGTGGCGTGTATGCGATCTCGATCCCGCGCGCGCCCTACAAGTGCCCACCCGGCCCCTACGAGCGCGCCTGCCAGGTCGCGTGGTACTTCAAGCGCGCCAAGCCGCGCAGCAAGGTGCTCATCCTCGATGCCAACGAGGACGTCACGTCGAAGAAGGGCCTCTTCATGAAGGCCTGGAACGAGGACTACAAGGGCCTCGTGGAATACCGTCCCAACCAGCAGATCACGGGCGTGGACGTGGCCACGCTGACCGCGAAGTTCGAATTCGGCGACGACGTGAAGGCCGACGTGCTCAATGTGATCCCGCCGCAGCGCGCCGGCGCCATCGCCGCGCAGGCGGGGGTCATCACCGCCAACAACAAGTGGTGCGAGGTCGACTTCCGCTCGTTCGAGTCGATCAAGGTGCCCAAGGTGCACGTGCTGGGCGATGCGATCCAGGTCGCCCCCGCCATGCCCAAGTCCGGGCACATGGCGAACCAGCACGGCAAGGTCGCCGCCGCCGCGATCCTCAATGCCTTTGCGGGGAGCGCGCCCAACCCCGTGCCCATCATCAACAACACGTGCTACAGCTTCATCTCCGACAGCACGGCCGTGCACGTGTGCTCGGTGCACAAGTACGACGCCGACAAGAAGACGTTCCTCGCGGTGCCGGGCTCGGGCGGGCTGTCGCCAGGACCCACCGACGTCGAGGGCGCCTATGCGCTGGCGTGGGCGCAGAACATCTGGGCCGATGCGCTGACGTAAGAAGGACGCGGCGAGCAAGAGCTCGAAACGGAAACGGCGCCTCGCGGCGCCGTTTCCGTTTGCAGGGGAGTGCTGGTTGCCGACCTACGCCACCGGCTCCGCCTCGGAGGCATTGGGCTCCTTGGGCGTTTCCTCGAACGTCAGCTTCACCTTTTCCTCGGCATCGAGGTCGATCAGCACCTTGCCGCCGCCCACCAGATGCCCGAAGAGCAGCTCGTCGGCCAGCGCCTTGCGGATCGTGTCCTGGATGAGGCGCGCCATGGGGCGCGCGCCCATCTGCGGATCGAAGCCTTTCTTCGCGAGGAATTCGCGCAGCCCCGGCGTAAAGGAGGCATCGACCTTCTTCTCGTGGAGCTGGTTCTCGAGCTCGAGCAGGAACTTGTCGACCACGCGCAGGATGATGTCGTGGTCGAGCGAGCCGAAGGAGATGGTGGCATCCAGCCGGTTGCGGAACTCGGGCGTGAAGAGACGCTTGATCTCGCCCATCTCGTCGCCGGCCGCCTTGTTCTGCGTGAAGCCGATCGATGTCTTCGAGAGCTCGGCAGCACCCGCATTGGTGGTCATGATGATGATCACGTTGCGGAAGTCGGCCTTGCGCCCGTTGTTG
>CAZUGY010000122.1:0-12148 GCA_964620265.1 uncultured Alcaligenaceae bacterium | reverse complement strand
TCGAGCATGATCGACAGCGCCGAGGCGATGCGCGACGGCTTGCCGAAGTCCTGCTCCCACGCATGCGTGAGGCCGGGAATGCGCAGGTTCGACACCGTGAAGCCCACGAGCCCCGCCTTGGGCTTCGCACCCCGCCCCGTGGCGCCCTCGTCGCGGATCTCGCCGCCCGAGCCCGTGGCCGCACCGGGGAACGGCGCGATGGCGGTGGGATGGTTGTGCGTCTCCACCTTCATCAGCGTGTGCGTGAGCTCGCGCTGCGCGCCGTAGCGCTCGCCTTCGCGCGGATGGAAGCGCGCGACGGTGGTGCCCTCCATGACCGATGCGTTGTCCTCGTAGGCCACCACGGTGCCCTGCGGATGCGCGCGGTGCGTGGCGCGGATCATCGCGAAGAGGCTTTGCGACTGCGCCGTGCCGTCGATGATCCAGTCGGCATTGAAGATCTTGTGCCGGCAGTGCTCCGAGTTGGCCTGCGCGAACATCATGAGCTCGACGTCGGTGGGATCGCGCCCGAGGCGGTGGAAGCTCGCCTCGAGGTAGTCGATCTCGTCGGGGGCAAGCGCCAGGCCGAGCTCGCCATTGGCGCGCACGAGCGCATCGCGGCCCTGCGCCAGCAGCGGGATCGTGGTGAGCGGCCGGGGTGCCACGTGGGCGAAGAGCAGCTGTGCATCTTCCACGCGATCGAGCACCGCCTCCGTCATGCGATCGTGCAGGAGCGGGAGCAGCGCACCGCGGTCGGCCGTGGCCAGCGGCGCACCGTCGCGCGTGCGGACCTCGTAGAGGATGCCACGCTCGATGCGCCGCACGGCATCGAGCCCGCAGTTGTGAGCGATGTCGGTGGCCTTCGACGACCACGGCGAGATGGTGCCGGGACGGGGGACCACGAGCAGGGCCGTTCCGGCACGCAGCACTTCGTCACGCGTCTCCGGTCCGTAGATGAGGAGCTCGTCGAGCATGGCGCGCTCCCGCGCCGCGAGCGGTCGCGCCAGCTCCGCGAAGTGCCAGTACGTGGCGGTGACGCCCGCAATGCCGTGGATGGGATGCGCTTGCGTGAGGCTGCCGAGCAGCTTGGCGACGCGAAACGGCGACAACGCCGGCCGGCCGGCCAGCGAGAGGATTTCGGCCATCGGGAAAGAAGGCGAAAAACGGAATTCTACATGGGCGACGGAGAAGCCGGGGTCGGGTGGGTCGCGAGCACTACAATGCCCCGTCGAAACGAAGAGCCAGGCCATGAGTCCACCGTCTGCAGCCTCCTATCCCGGCCTGGCAGGTCGCCTCGTCTTCGTCTCCGGCGGCGGTTCGGGAATCGGCGCCGCCTTCGTCCGCGCCTTTGCCGCGCAGGGCGCGCGCGTGGCATTCGTCGACATCGCCGACGAGCCGTCGCGCGCACTCGCGCAGGAGCTCGGGGCGGACGTGCGCTACTGGCGCTGCGACGTACGGAACATCGACGCGCTGCAGCACGCGATCGGCGAGGCCGGTGACGTGCTCGGCCCCGTGCGTGTCCTCGTCAACAATGCCGCCCGCGACGACCGTCACGCCTTCGAGGAGGTCACTCCGGCGTACTGGGACGAGAACCTGTCGGTCAACCTGCGGCATCACTTCTTCGCTGCGCAGGCGGCGGCGCCACAGATGGAAGCAGCCGGCGGTGGCGCGATCATCAACCTGGGCTCCGTGTCGTGGATGCGCGGGCGTCCGGAGTTTCCGGCGTACACGACCTCGAAGGCGGCGATCATGGGCCTCACGCGCACGCTCGCCCGCACCCTTGGCCCGCGCGGCATCCGCGTCAACTCCATCGTCCCGGGAGCGATCGCGACCGCGCGGCAGAGCGCGCTGTGGACATCGCCCGACGAGGAGCGCGCGTTCATCGCCCAGCAGTGCCTGAAGTTCAGGCTCTCGGAGGACGACATCGCGCGCACGGCGCTGTTCCTCGCCTCCGACGAGGCCCGCGCGATCACCGGACACAGCCTCGTCGTGGACGGCGGGCTCGCCCAGACCTCGGTCTTCGCCTGACGCCGGCAGCGAGCCCGGATCGCCGCCGTCCCGATGAATGTCTCGAGATTATTATCGCCATAATTATTGACAATATTGGGAGACCTGCCCATACTTCGCCTCGCAGACCGCACGGGCGCACGGCCATGACACTGCCGTCTGCTCGCGGGAATCCAAACGATCCGCAACACCCGAGGAGGAGGCAACATGAAGCGTCTCGTCGCCGCGCTAGCGGCGCTGCTATGGGCCGGCCTGGCCGCGGCCCAGCCGTATCCCGACAAGCCGATCAAGTTCGTGGTGCCGTTCGCTCCCGGCGGCAACCTGGACTTCATCGCCCGCACGCTGCAGCCCAGGCTGTCGGAATACCTGGGGGTGCCGGTCGTCATCGAGAACAAGCCCGGCGCCGGTGGCATCACCGGCGCGGCCTACGCAGCGCAACTGCCGCCCGACGGCTACTCGATCTTCCTCGGCAACACGGGGACCAACGCGATCTATCCGGCGACGCACGCCAGCCTTCCCTACGATCCCTTCAAGGACTTCGCGCCGGTCGCGCGCACGACGACCAACGAGTTCCTCGCCGCCATCCACCCGGGCATCCCCGCCCGCACGCTGACGGAGTTCATCGCCTATGCGAAGGCCAACCCGGGCAAGGTCAGCGGCGCGATCGCCGGCGTGGGGTCGTCGGTGCACTTCGCGTTCGAGATGATCAAGCGCAATGCCGGCATCGACATGCTGCTCGTGACCTACAAGGCAAGCGGTCCGGCGGTCAACGACGTCCTCGGTGGGCACGCGCAGTTCATCATCGATGCGCCGCCGGTGACCGTCGAGTTCGTCAAGGGTGGACGGCTGCGGCCGATGGCGGTGACCGGGAAGAAGCGGCTTGCCGCCGTCCCGGATGTGCCCACTTTCGACGAGGCCGGCCTGCCAGGAGTCGACGCGAGCGGCTTCCAGGGCATCTTCGTGCCCGCCGGGACACCGCCCGCGATCGTGAAGAAGCTTTCCGATGCCATCGTCAAGGCGCTTGCCCAGCCCGACGTGAAGGAGCGCTTCCTCGCGCAGGGGCTCGACGCTGCACCGATGGATGCGGCGGAGTTCAGCGCCTTCATCCGTGCCGAGGCGCCGAAATGGGCAAGCGTCGCGAAACTTGCGAATATCAAGGCCGAATGAAGCTCGCGCGGTGCGGGCAGCGCGGCGACGTGCGAGGATTCATGGCCGGCGGCAGCGGCTCCCCGCGCACGACGCTGTCGCCCGCCTCGCGCCCTCCTGTTGACCTTTCCCGCCCATGAACGCCACGACACTGCATCCGAACAACTTCAAGCGCGCGCTCGCGCAAGGCCGCAAGCAGCCCGGCCTCTGGCTCTCGCTCGAGAGCCCCAACGTCACCGAGGTCGTCGCCGGCGCGGGCTACGACTGGCTGCTGCTCGACATGGAGCACACCTGCCTCGATGTGTCGCAGGTGGCGGATCATCTGCGCGCTGCGCGAGGCGGCACCGCCGAGCTCGTCGTGCGCATCCCGTGGAACGAGCCGATCCTCGTGAAGCGGCTGCTCGATGCCGGAGTGCGCTCCCTGATGGTTCCCTTCGTGCAGTCGGCCGACGACGCGCGGCGCGCCGTGGCGGCAACGCGCTATCCGCCCCACGGCATCCGCGGCGTCGCCGGCAATACGCGGGCGAACGGCTTCGCGCGCATCAAGGACTACGGCACGCGCTACCACGAGGAGCAATGCATCGTCGTGCAAGTCGAGTCGCCGGCGGCAGTGGCCGCGATCTCCGCGATCGGCGCCGTCGACGGCATCGACGGCATCTTCGTCGGCCCCAACGACCTCGCCGCCAACATGGGACTGTTCGGCCAATCGGGCGCGCCCGAGGTCAGGGCGGTGATCGCGCGGGTCGTCGAGTCGATCCGCGCCACCGGGAAGGCGCCGGGCATCCTCAACTTCAATCCGGTCGAGGCGCGCGAGCTGATGAAGATGGGCTACGACTTCATTGCCGTCGGATCCGACCTCGCCACGCTCGCGCGCCGCACCGAGGCGCTGCTGGCCGAGATCAAGGCGCCCTGAAGGCCCGCCATGGCCACGCGGAAGATGAAGCCCGAGGCCCTGCGCAGCCAGCGCTGGTTCGGTGCGGCCGGGCAGCCGGGCAATCACAAGTCGTACCGCACCAAGCAGATGGGCTACACGAGCGAGGACTTCCAGGGCAAGCCGGTCATCGGCATCCTGTCGACGTGGTCCGACCTCAACAGCTGCCACACGCACTTCCCGCAGCGCATCGAGGAGATCAAGCGCGGCATCTGGCAGGGCGGCGGCTTTCCGGTGGTGATGCCGACGTTGAGCGTCGGCGAGACCTATGTGCGGCCGAGCACGCTCATCTATCGCAACCTCCTCGCCATGGACGCCGAGGAGATCCTGCGCTCGCATCCGATCGACGGCGCCGTGCTGCTGGGCGGATGCGACAAGACCACACCCGGCCTCGTCATGGCCGCGGCGTCGATGGACATTCCCGCGATCTTCGTGCCCGCGGGGGCGATGCTGCGCGGCCACTGGCGCGAGAAGCGAATGCTGGGTTCCGGGTCGAGCACGTGGCAGGCCCTCGCCGACTACCGCGCGGGCAAGCTCGACGAGGCATCGTGGCGCGAGTTCGGTGAGGGAACCGCGCGCTCGCCGGGGACCTGCAACACCATGGGCACGGCATCGACGATGACGAGCCTCGTCGACGTGCTGGGGCTGACGCTTCCCGGCGCGAGCTCGATCCCGGCGGTCGATTCACGGCACGCCCAGATGGCATCGCTGGCCGGCCGCCGCATCGTCGACATGGTCTGGGAGGATCTGCGCCCCAGCGCGATCGTGACGCGGCAGAGCTTCCTCAACGCCGTGACCGTCGACATGGCGCTGTCAGGCTCCACCAACTCGCTCATCCACCTGATCGCGATGGCCCGCCGGCTCGGCATCGAGCTCACGCTCGACGATTTCGCGCGGGCGGGCGAATCGGTGCCGGTGCTCTGCAACTTGCAACCCAGCGGCACCTACCTCATGGAGGACTTCTACTACGCGGGTGGATTGCGCGCCTTGCTGAAGCGCATCGCGGCACATCTCGATCTCGGCTGCCGGACGGTCAACGGCCACACGCTGGGCGAGAATATCGCCGATGCGGCCGTCTACGACGACGACGTCATCCGCGATCCGGCCAACCCGGTGTATCCCGCCGGCGGACTCGTGGTGCTGCGCGGCAACCTCGCGCCGCGCGGCGCCGTGCTCAAGCGTGCGGCAGCGACTCCGCGCCTGCTCCAGCATACGGGTCCGGCCGTCGTGTTCCGCGATTTCCGCGACATGCTGGCGCGCATCGACGATCCCGCTCTGCCGGTCACGCCCGACAGCGTGCTCGTGCTGCAGGACAGCGGTCCCGTCGGCGCACCGGGCATGCCCGAGTGGGGCATGCTGCCGATCCCGAAGAAGCTCCTTGCCCAGGGGGTGCGCGACATGGTGCGCATTTCGGACGCGCGCATGAGCGGCACGAGCTACGGCACCTGCATTCTGCACGTGTGCCCGGAAAGCCGCGTCGGCGGGCCGCTCGCGCTCGTCCGCGACGGCGATTTGATCTCGCTCGATACGGAAGCCCGACGCCTCGAGCTGCGCGTCGACGAAGGCGAGCTCGCGGCGAGGCGCGCAGCGTGGATCGCGCCGCCGCCGCATTACGAGCGCGGCTTCGGCGCCCTGCACATCGCGCACGTGCTTCAGGCCGACGAAGGCTGCGACCTCGACTTCCTCGCCAGGCGGGGCGTGACGCCGGAGCCGGAGGCCCGCTTCTCCTGAGCACGTAGCGGCGCCGCTTCCCCGCGGCGCACCGGCGGGCCCACCCGCTGCTCGAGCTGGCGGGACGCCTCGAGATACGCGCGCTTGGCGGGCTGCTTGTGCTCGGCGACGACCTTGATGAGCGCCTTGCGGTCGCCGCCGCGCATCAGCCGGATGATGTACGCATGCTCCTCACGCACGCGGGCGAGGAGCTTCGGATCGCCGATCGTGTACGAGCGGATCGCGTGCGCCTTGAACGCGAACTGCCGGATCGCTTCGGCCAGCTGCGCATTGCCGCAGGCCGCGAAGAGCACGTTGTAGAATTCGAGGTTCAGGCGGAATACTTCGCGCAGGCGGCCGGTGCGCGCCGCCTTGCCGTGCTGCTCGTGCAGCTGCGCAAGCGTCGCGAGCACCTCCGCGCTCGCCGGCAGCGGCATCACCTCGATCGCCGCGCGCTCGAGGAGATCGCGGACGAAGTAGATGTCCTCGACCTCCTGCGCGCTGATGTCGCGCACCGTCGCGCCGCGATTGGGCGGGCGGTTGACGATGCCCATCAGCTCGAGGTCCGCCAGGACCTGGCGGATCACGTGGCGCTTCGCCTCGAAGCGCACCATCAGATCGTCCTCGACGAGGCGCTCGCGGGGGCGCAGGAGCCCTAGCGCGATTTCCTCCTCGAGGGATTGGACGATGTCGGCCGCCGTGAGCTCCTGCGGCGCGTTCGCGGGTTCCGTCATGCGCATCGTCCCTCCATTTTACGCGGCGCGCGTGGCAATTGCATCCGGCGCCGCGATCGCGCGCCGCCGCGCCGCGCGGGCGGTGACCGCACGCTCACCGGACTGACCTGCGTCCTGGCGCCCTCCGGGGCTCGTTCGCCCCTGGGGCGGCCCTGCGGGGTCACGCATCACGCCTGTGCACGAACTTCGTGACGAGATATTCGCGCACGCCGATCTCGCCGCCCTCGCGGCCGAAGCCGCTCTGCTTGCGCCGCCGAAGGGCCCCTCCGGCGTGGCCACGACGGCGGTGTTGACGCCCACGAGTCCCGCCTCCAGCGCGCCGGAGATTTCCTCGGCCAGGCGCGGGGACCGCGTGAAGAGGTACGATGCGAGGCCCGCCTCCGATGCGTTGGCGCGGGCCACCGCCTCCCGGGCGTCCGCCACCGGCACGATCGCCATCACGGGCGCGAACGGCTCCTCGTGCAGGATGAGCGCATCGGCAGGCACGTCCGCGAGGATCGTCGGCTCGTGGAAGTAGCCTCGCTCGAGCGCAGGGGGACGGCGGCCGCCGCACACCAGCCGCGCGCCTTTGGCGAGCGCATCGGCCACCAGGCGCTCCGTGCGCACGCGCTGCCGGTCGGTCGCGAGTGGTCCCATGTCCACCCCTGGATCGCGGCCATTGCCGACCACCAGGGCCCCCGTGCGGCGCAAGACTGCATCCTCGAAGGCATCGAGCACGGGGCGCGCGACGAAGAAACGGCTCGGCGACGTGCACACCTGGCCCGCGTTGCGGAATTTCGCCTGCACGGCAACCGTGGTGGTGGCGTCGACGTCGGCGTCGTCGAGCGGCTGCGGCAAGACGACCGTGTCGCGCTGCGTGATGCGCGCGATGCAACCGACCGCCGGCGAGATCCGGTTCATCCGCGACGGACGCAGCGTCGACCTCGCGCCGCTGCGCCCGCGCGAGCTGAAGCCGTTTCGCCGCCACATGCAGATGGTGTTCCAGGACCCCTTCTCGTCACTCGATCCGCGCATGGTCGTGGGCGACACCATCGGCGAGCCTCTCCTGCTGAACGGCGTATCCGACGCCACCGAGCGCCGCCGCCGGGTGCGCGAGCTCCTCGATCTCGTCCAGCTTCCCGCCGCCTACATGAACCGCTTCCCGCACGCCTTCAGCGGCGGGCAGCGGCAGCGGATCGGCATCGCCCGCGCGCTCGCGCTCCATCCCGAGCTCATCGTCGCCGACGAGCCGGTATCGGCGCTCGACGTATCGGTCCAGGCCCAGATCCTCAACCTGATGCTCGAGCTGCAGGATCGCCTCGGGCTTGCCTACCTGTTCGTGGCGCACGACCTGTCGGTCGTCAAGCACATCGCCGACCGTGTCGCGGTGATGTACGTGGGGCGGCTGGTGGAGGTCGCGGAAACCAGGGCGATCTTCGACAGGCCGCGGCACCCGTATACCGAGGCGCTCCTTTCCGCGGTCCCCAAGCCCGATCCGCGCGTGCGCGCCGAGCGCATCATCCTCGAGCGCGACATCGCGGACGCGGCGAATCCGCCGCCGGGATGCGCCTTCCACCCGCGCTGCCGCCACGCGGTGGAACGGTGCCGGGTCGAGATACCTCAGCTCGCAAGCGCCGGAGAGGGGCGCCTCGTGGCGTGCCACCGCGCAAGCGAGCTCGACCTTCGCGGCGTCGCCTGACCGGGCCGGTTGCCGGCCACGCACCGCGCAGGTGACAATGCCGCGGCCGCGATCCACGTCGCGATGCGGTCCACTCGAGGAAACTTCATGGAACGGCTTCGCCCGCCGCACGCGCTCCAGTTCCTGCTGGCATTCGGCGTACTGCTCGCCGCCGTGATCTGGGCCGCGACGCGCGAAGCTTCGGTGCCGCCGCTCGGCACAGCGGTGGAGTACGCCAAGGACACGGGCGACGCGTTCCGCCTCGTCACGGATCCCGCCGTGGTGGCGGCACTCGACGCCGGCAGCGACCCGTCGTGGCAGCGCACGGGCGGCGAGCTCACCGTGGTGCTTGCAGCGGGGCGCGGCGTGACGGCATGCAGCGCCGCCGATGGCTCGCTCACGGTCGGCACGCGTAGGTGCCCTCAGGGTGCTGCCACCCTGACCCTCGCAGCGCCGGCAGCGTCATGCCCACCCGCGACGTACCCCGTGTACCTCGCCCGGCGCGGCGCCACGGCGCGGCTCACCACCGATCCCACGCTACATGCGCGGATGATGCACGACGGCTTCGCAGGCGGCGTCGTGGGATGCTCGCCGAGGTCGGAGGCCGACCTCGACGCCGACGTCGTGCGCCTGCTCGAGCAGGCGTCGCTCGGCCCCACCGAAGCGCTGGTGCGCGACGTCAAGGCCCGCGGGATGGAAGCCTGGCTCGACGAGCAGGTTCGCCTGCCGGCCACGCGCTACACGCCGTATCCGTTCTCCGTGCCCCCGGACGATCCCACCGAGTGCGTGGACGACGCCACGCCTCCCGTGACGCCCGCCAGTTACTGCCACACCTACCGGGTCGCGCCGTGGCCCGTAGGCTGGGAATTCTTCCGGCAGGCCAGGACGGCCCCGGACCAGCTTCGCCTGCGCCTCGCGCACGCGTGGCACCAGATCTTCGTGGTCAGCGACGGTCCCGGCACCTACGCCTATGCCGAGTTCCACCAGATGCTGCGCGACAACGCGCTCGGCTCGTTCGAAACGCTGCTCACCAGGTATTCGCTGTCGCCCTTCCTCGGCGAGTACCAGAACTGGCTCTTCAACGAGCCCGAGCGTGACGGACTGCGTCCCAACGAGAACTTCGCGCGCGAGATCATGCAGCTCTTCTCGATCGGCGTGACGGAGCTCGACGACGACGGCACGCCGAAGCTCGACGGCAACGGCGCGCCGATCCCGACCTATGGCCAGGCGGACATCGAGACCCTCGCACGCGTGTTCACCGGGTTCGGCTTTCCTCCCCTGCCGGGAAAGGCGCCGGAATGGCGCAGCACGCGCTACTACATCGGCGACATGGTGCCGTTCGAGGCGCATCACGATCGGGGCGCCAAGCGCCTGCTGGGCGGCCGCATCGATATCGAGGCCGGCGGCACGGCGCTGCGCGACGTGCAGGCGGCGATCCACTCGCTCGTGATGCATTCCAACACGCCGCCCTTCATCGGCCGCCAGCTCATCCAGAAGCTCGTGACGAGCAATCCGAGCCCCGGCTACGTGGCGCGCGTGTCCGCCGTGTTCAAGGACAACGGTCGCGGCGTGCGCGGCGACCTCGCCGCCGTGACCAAGGCGATCCTGCTCGATCCGGAAGCCCGCGGAGCCCGCAAGATCGATCCGGCCTACGGCCGCCTGCGCGAGCCCGTGCTGTTCTGGACCGCGCTCGTCCGCGGACTCGACGTCACCACCGATGGCGTGATTCCCTACGAGCACGCCGCGCTCAGCGGGCAGCGCCTGTTCCTCGCACCGTCGGTGTTCAACTACTACGCTTCCGACCATGTGCTCGCCAATGGCGAGCTGCCCGCGCCCGAATTCGCGATCTACGGGTCGTCGGAGTTCCTCAATCGCTCCAACCAGCTCGTGGAGCTCCTGTACGACGCCGACCTGCCGGTCCTCGCATTCCACTACGGGCCGCGCCCATACGTGGTGGGTGCGACAGGAACGCCCACGCCCACGCTCACGGCTTTCGTCGCGGATGCCGCCGACCCGGTGCGACTGGTCACGCATGTCGATCGCCTGTTCCTGCACGGCACCATGTCGCCGGCGATGCGCAGGACGATCGTGACGACCGTCGAGCGCATCCCGCCGCAGGAGACGCTTGCACGCGCCCGCATGGCGCTGCGCCTTGCGCTGGGCTCGATCGACTACCAGGTGCAGAAATGACCTCGACCTCGCGTGCGCGCCGGCGCTTCCTGGCGGCAGCAGGCGCGTCGGGCCTGCTCGCCGCAGTCGCACGCCAGGCGGCGCTGGCCGCCACGGCGCCCGATTACAAGGCGCTCGTGTGCATCTTCCAGCAGGGCGGCAACGACGGCGAGAACACGCTCGTGCGCTGCGATGCCGCGGGCCATGCCGCCTATGAAGCCATCCGCACGCGAGCCTCGGGGATTCACATTCCGCGCAAGGATCTCCTTCCCGTGCAGCCGCGCGGCAGCGGTGCCCTGCCGCTCGGCTTCCACCCTGCATGCGGCGCGTTCCGCAACCTGTTCGACCAGGGCAAGCTCGCAGTCCTGGCGAACGTGGGCATGCTTGCCGTCCCCGCCACGCGTGCCGACCTCACGAAGCACGGTGCAGCGCGTCCGGCCAATCTCTTCTCGCACTCGGACCAGCAGCGGGCACTGCAATCCGCCGACCCGCGCGGCGCGACGCAAACCGGCTGGGGCGGGCGCGTGACCGATCGGCTCGTCCCGCTCAACGGCAACGTGCTCTTTCCGGCCGCGATGGCCACCCAGCAATGGGGGATCTTCGTGGACGGCGCGAAGTCCATCCCGCTCAACATTCCGCTCGGCGCGTCGACGCAGCCGGCGATCACGCCCGATCCCGCGGCCGACGCGCTCGCCGATGCCGCCATGCGCGAGATCGTGGGACAGCGGCGCAGCAATGCGTACGACCTCGCCGCGCAGGTCTACGCGCGCGAAGGCCTGGCCTCGAGCTCGGTGGTAACGCCTATCCTCGTCGGCAAGGCGTCGCAGGTGCGACCGCATTTCGCCGCGCTCACCAGCGAGGTAAGCCAGCAGCTTTGCAACGTTGCCCTGCTGATCGAGGCACGCGCGCATACCGGGCTGCGCCGCCAGGTCTTCCACGTGCGGCAAGGCAACTACGACACGCACGGCGGACAGGTGGAAATCCAGTCGAGGCTGTTGTCCGACCTTACGCAAGCGCTCGCGGCATTCCACGCGGCGATGACCGAGATCGGCCTCGGCCGTAGCGTGACGTCGTTCACGCTCTCGGACTTCGGCCGCACCTTCAAGCCGGCGGCCAACAAGGGCACCGACCACGGCTGGGGCAACTATGCCTTCGTGCTCGGCGATGCCGTTCGCGGCGGCGCCGTGTACGGCACGCCGGTGACGCAGGCGCTCGACGGTCCCGACGACCTCGGCAATGCGGGCCGCTGGATTCCCACCACCTCGCTCGAGCAGTACGCCGCCACGCTCGTGCGCTGGTTCGGCATTCCCGAGGACGACCTGCCCTACGTGCTTCCCAACATCGGACGCTTCGCCAACACCGACCTGCGCTTCATGGCGTAGCGACCGGCACAGCGCAGGTGCGCCGCCGCGCCGTCCCGGATCAGGTCGGCCGAAGTTGCCCCGCTACTTGGCGCGCACAGTGCGGCCGGATGCGCGACCGCGCTCGTCAGTGCTGCAGGATCTTCGCCAGGAACTGCTGCGCACGCTCCGAGCGCGGCGTGCCGAAGAACTCGTCCTTGGTCGCGTCCTCGACGATCTGTCCCTGGTCCATGAAGATGACGCGATGGCTCACCTTGCGCGCGAAGCCCATCTCGTGGGTGACGCACATCATCGTCATGCCTTCCTGTGCGAGCTGCACCATCACATCGAGCACTTCGCCCACCATCTCGGGGTCGAGCGCGGAGGTGGGCTCGTCGAAGAGCATCACGATGGGATCCATCGACAGCGCGCGGGCGATCGCCACGCGCTGCTGCTGGCCGCCGGAGAGCTGGCC
>CAZUGY010000121.1:6870-12222 GCA_964620265.1 uncultured Alcaligenaceae bacterium | reverse complement strand
GCGGGAATGCCCGCCGCGCGCATCATCAGCACGAACGCGCTCGCGTAGTGCTCGCAGAAGCCGCGCCGCTCCTCGAACATGAACAGATCCACGGGATCGCGGTCGTAGAAGGGCGGGGCCAGCGTGTAGACGAACTCCTCCTGGTTGAACCGGGTGAGGACCGCCTGCACGAAGGCGCGGTCGTCGGGCATCCGGCCGCGCAGCTCGCGCGCGAAGGCGATCGTGCGGGTATTGCCTTCGCCCAGGCCCAGGTTCAGGCGGCCCTCGGCGGGGGACGCGGCAGGAAATGATGAGGTGAGGAGCGATCGCTGCGTGTAGCGTACCGCTTGCGTCACAGGGACGCTCATCAGCACCTGCATGTCGCGCATCAGCGAGACGCGCAGGTCGCGCACGGACTCCGTTCCCGACGACAGCGACGGCGGGCCGGCCGGCAATTCGAGCGCGAAGAGCGACCGTCGCTCGTTGGGCTCGAGCGTGACGGTATAGGTGACGGGCCGCCCCTCGATTTGCGCCTCGCTCGCCCGCGGCGCGGCAAAGCCCGACCACGTGCGTCCGTCGAAGCGCGAGAACACCGGCCCGCGCCAGTAGCGATCGCGCGGCGCGGGCATGGCGCCCTCGAACTCCACGCGGAAGGCGACCTCGTCGGACAGCGACAATTCGCTGATCTGTCCCGGCGACATGGAGTCGGACAGGCCCGAGCGCGCGCTCCAGTCGGCGGGCAATCCCCACAACGGTTGCACGAGGCGGGGAAAGAACACGAAGAGCAGGAGCGCGATTGGCAGGCCCTGCACCATCATCACCGCGCTGCGGCGCACGGCGGCCCACGGACGGAAGGTCGTGGCATTCCCGCCCTCGTTGGCGAGCACGCCGAGCGCCACGCCCACGAGCACGACCGCCGGCAGCACGGCGAGCGCCGCGAGGAACGACTGGCTGTAGAAGAAGGGCGTCATCAGCAGGAAGCACGCGAGGCACACGAGGAGCATGCCGTCGCGCGCCGTGCGCGTCTCGAGGTACTTGATCGCGATCAGGATGTAGAGGAAGGCCACCGACGGATCGCGGCCGAGGAAATAGCCGAACGACTGGCGCACCGCGATCGCGGCGGCGAGCGCGAAGAGCGCGAGTGCCCACGACGGGATGCGCGCCGGCGGCGCCTGCGGCCGCCACGGGTCGTGCCGCAACAGCACGATGCGCACGAGCACCAGCGCGATCCCCGCGAACGCGACCCAGATCGGCAGGTGCGGCGCCTGCGGCAGTTGCGCCGCCACGAGCAATGCCGCGAGCCAGCGCAATTCGCGCGGGGCGAGCAGGCGCGAGGCGGGCGTCGCCGGGCGTGTGCGCCGGAACATCGCGGGAAGCGCGAGTGCGCTCATCGCGTGGCGGTGCCGCGTGCCGGATACATCGCGAGCGCGGTGAGCGCGGCCAGGCGATGCTCGCGGCTCTGCTGCGGCGGCAGGTGCGTGCCGGGGATGGCAAGCGAGAAGGGATGCGCGGTGCGCTCGGCCGCCAGCACCCACGCCGTGAGGCGCGACAGCCGTGCCTCGACGTCCATCGCATGCGGCAGCGCGTCCCACGCGAGCGCGATGGGGCCGCCGCCTCCCGCGCCGTCGAATTCCTTGCTGTACCAGCCGGCCCCGCGCGCGACGGCTTTCCACGCCACGCGCTGCGGTGGATCGCCGCGCTGGAATTCGCGCAGGCCCGCGAGATCGGCATTGTCGCTGCGGCCGTGCGCGAGCGATTCGGTGCCGCCGTGTCCCGCCGGCATCGGCGGCGGGCTGATCTCCGCCGCCGGGAACACCACGCCGGCGAGCGGGAAATGCACATAGGACCACGCACGCCACAGGCCCAGCGGATACGACGACGACAGCGTCACGCGGCCGAGCGCCAGGCGTCCGCGCGCGGGCGCGGGGACGTCGAGCGTGACGGTGAGCGCGCCCCCGGCCACGATGCTTCCCGCGGCCTTGGCACTCGCGCTGGCGATGGCGATGTCGTACCGCGCAGCCGCACCGGCGTGCACGGCGAGCGTGAACGGCAGCGTGCCGCCGGCGAAGGTCTCGCCCGCGGCCAGCGGCGCGACTTCGAGCCCCGCGAGATTGCGGAAGGCATGCAACTGCGCCGCGGCCACGAGGCCCGCCAGGAGGAACGTGACGCCCATTCCCAGCGCGAGCGAATAGTTGAGCGAGCCCACGAGCATCATGAGCAGCGTGCCGATCATCGCCCAGCCGCGTCGCGTGGGCAGGAGGTAGATGCGCGAATGGCGCAGCACCACGGGCGTGACGTCGAGCGGCTTGTGGCGCAGCGCGCGCTCGCGCCAGCGCGCGAGCCACGAGGGACGTGCACGGGCGTCGAGCGTTGCAGTATTCGCGGGCATGGGACGTTGCGCTTGTGCAATGCGCGGGCCGGCCGGCCCTTACGGCAGCGGCACCGCCCGCAGCAGTGCCTGCGCCTGCGCGGCCCCTGCGCGCGTGCCGCCCGCGAGGCGATGGCCCGCCACCGACGGGAACACCGCCTGCACATCCTCGGGCAGCGCCATCGGACGCGCCGCGATCAGCGCGTGCGCACGCGCGGCATTGAGGAGCATCAGGCCCGCGCGCGGCGACAGCCCGCGCCGGCCGGCATCTGCGTGGGCGCCCGCGCCGGTGCCCTGCACGCCGAGATGCCCGCGCGAGGCCGCGAGGAGCGCCTGCACGTAGTCGAGCAATGCGGGCGCCACGTGGATCTCCATCACCTCGCGCTGCCAGTCGGCGAGGGTGGCGGGATCGGTCAGCGGCGGCAGGTCATCGATGTGCGCGCGACGGTCCCCGCCGGCCAGGAGCGCGCGCTCCGCCGCGGGGTCCGGATAGCCCAGCTCGATGGCCATGAGGAAGCGGTCGAGCTGCGATTCCGGCAAGGGGTAGGCACCGATCTGCTCGATCGGATTCTGGGTGGCGATGACGAAGAAGGGATCCGGCAGCTTGCGCGTCTGGCCGTCCATGGAGACCTGGCGCTCCTCCATCGCCTCGAGGAGCGCGCTCTGCGTCTTGGGCGGGGCGCGATTGATCTCGTCGGCCAGCACCACCGAGCTGAAGATCGGGCCCGGATGGAAGCGGAAGGCCTGCGTGCGCTCGTCGTAGATCGACACGCCCAGCACATCGGCCGGCAGGAGGTCGCTCGTGAATTGCACGCGCGAGTACTTGAGGCCGAGCGTGGCCGCGAGGGCCTGCGCGAGCGTGGACTTGCCCACGCCGGGAATGTCCTCGATCAGGAGGTGGCCGCGCGCGAGGAGGCAGGCCAGCGCCAGGCGCAGGGGATCGTCCTTGCCCACGACGATGCGGCCCAGCTGGGCGAGGATCTGGGACAGGCGCGCGGCGGTGGGGGTGCGGGGCTCGGAGGCGGGGCGAAGGCTCATGGGGCGGGTCGCGAACGGTGACGAGGGACTGTATCCCCGCGTGGGCGCCTCGTCACGCCCGGCGGGCACGGGGTACACTCCGCCTGGCGGAAAACACACTCTTACGACAGCCGCCGCGGGCTCTCGTTCCCATGCCAGTCGCCTACATCACGCATCCCTCGAGTCTCCTGCACGACATGGGGGACTACCACCCCGAGTGTCCGGAACGCATCAGTGCGGTGAACGACCGTCTCATCGCCTCCGGGCTCGATGCCTATCTGCTCCATCGCACGGCCACGCCGGCCACGCGCGAGCAGATCGCGCGCGTCCACGGCGAAGCCTTCATCGATTCGCTCGAGGAGGCAAGCCCGGACGAGGGCCTGCACTACATCGATCCCGACACCGCGATGAATCCGCACTCGCTCGCGGCCGCGAAGCACGCCGCGGGCGCCGTGGTGCTGGGCGTGGACATGGTGATGGCGAAGGAATGCGCCACCGCCTTCTGCAACGTGCGTCCGCCCGGCCACCACGCCGAACGCCGGCGCGCGATGGGCTTCTGCCTCATCAACAGCGTGGCCGTGGGTGCGGCCCACGCGCTCGCCGCGCACGGGCTGTCGCGCGTGGCCGTGGTGGACTTCGACGTGCACCACGGCAACGGCACGGAGGACATCTTCCAGGGTGATCCGCGCGTGCTCATGGTGGGCTCGTTCCAGCATCCGCTGTATCCGTATTGCGGCTACGACGATCCCGCGCCGAACATGGTCAACGTGCCCCTGCCGGCCGGGGCGGACGGCGAGGCATTCCGCGCGGCGGTGACCGATCGCTGGCTGCCCGCGCTCGACGCCTTCGAGCCCGAGATGATCCTGATCTCCGCCGGCTTCGATGCGCATCGCGAGGACCCGCTCGCGGGCCTCGCGTTCACCGAGGCCGACTACGGCTGGGTCACGCATCGGCTCATGGATGTGGCAGCCCGCCATTCGCACCGGCGCATCGTGTCCTCGCTCGAGGGCGGCTATTCGCTGTCGGCACTCGGTCGCAGCGCGACCGAGCACGTGCGCGCGCTGGTCGAGGGATGAACGCGCCACGCCTCGGTCGCGGGCTGGCGGTGGTCTTCTGCTGCGCGCTTGCGGCACTCGCCGGTGCGGCGCATGCGGCCGATGTGCTCGTGGGCAAGGTGGTCGCGGTGCGCGGCGACGTGGTGGCGCAGACCGGCAGCGAGCGCACGCCGCTCGTGCTCGACATGCAGGTCCGCACCGGCATGGTGATCGTGGCCGGCAGTGGCAAGGCGCGCCTCGAGCTCGTCGACGGCACGCTCGTCACGGTCGGCGAGAACAGCCAGGTGCAGGTTCCGGCGATCGCCTCCGGCACGGGCACATCGACGCGCGTGGCGCTCATCTCGGGCGCCTTGCGCCTGCTGGTGGTGAAGGCCACGCCGCAGGCGCGCTTCGAGGTCGAGACGGAGACCGCCATTGCCGCGGTGCGCGGCACCGACTGGGCCGTGGAGGCGACGCGCGCGACGACCGGCGTGGTGGTGCTCGAAGGCAGCGTCGACGTGACCAGCCGCGGCCGGGTGTCGGCCACGGTGCACCTCGCCCGCCCGCGCGACGGCACCGACGTACGCGCGGGCAGCGCGCCCACGCCACCGGCGCCGTGGGGCGAGCCGCGCCTCGCAGCGCTCCTCGCCCGCACGACGCTGTAGCCCTCCGTGCCGCGCGGCCGTCGGCGCGACCTCGTCTTCTGCGGCCTGGCGCTCGCCGTGATGGCGGGGTTCGCCATCATCCAGCTGCATTCGCTCGATATCCCCTGGCTGCGGCGGCGGGAGCTGGCGCTCCTCGACCTCGCCGTGCGCGTGCGTGGCGTGCAGCCGCCGGCGCCCGAGATCGCGATCGTGATGATCGACGATCGCAGCGTGGATCTCCTCGGCAGCTGGCCTGTCCCGCGCGAGCGCCTGGCCGAGGCGGTGACGATCCTCGCCGATGCGCAGGCGA
>CAZUGY010000121.1:0-6770 GCA_964620265.1 uncultured Alcaligenaceae bacterium | reverse complement strand
GTCCCGCGCGAGCGCCTGGCCGAGGCGGTGACGATCCTCGCCGATGCGCAGGCGACGGTCATCGGCATCGACGTGCTTTTCACCGACTACGCGGGATCGGGCCCGGACGCGGCACTGGCCGACGCCGCGCTCGCGCAGGCGATCACGCGCGCGGGCAACGTGGTCGTGCCCTTCACCTTCCGCTTCGACGGCGCCACGCACGCGGCCCCGCGGGACCTCGCCGCGCGAGCTGCCTACGCGAAGGTGCGCATGGGCGGAACCGCCACGGAGCTTCCGCTCGTCCCGACCGACGTGGTGCTGCCGTCCGTGCGCGCCGTGGGCGGGGCGCAATGGGGGCACATGCTGCTCGCCTTCGACGTCGACGGCGCGCCGCGCTACGACTATCCGGTAATCGAGTTCGACCTCGACTACTACCCGTCGATGGCCGTGCGCATCGCGCAGCGCTACCTCGGCGTGCCGTGGGAGGACGTGCAGGTGGACCTGGGACGCGGGGTGGCCATCGGCGAGCGCAGCGTCCCCACCGACCGCCACATGCGCATGCTGGTGGACTACCGCGGCGCGGCGCGCACGTACCCCACGATTGCGCTGTGGCAGGTGCTCGCGGGCAAGGTGGCGCCCGGCACGTTCGCGGGGCGCATCGTGCTGGTCGGCGCCGATGCGCTCGGCACGCGCGATGCGTTCCAGTCGCCGTTCACCGCGGTGATGCCGGGGGTCGAGCGCCTGGCCACCGTGGTCGACTCGATCCTCACCGATCGCCACCTGGCGCGACCGGCCGCGGCGCCATGGATCGAAGTGGGCGCGATGCTGCTCGCGGCACTCGCGATGGGGCTCGCGGTCTCGCGGCTGCGATTGTCGGTGGCCGTGTTCCTCGCATCGGGCATCGTGGCGGCGATGCTCGTCGCCGCGCTGGCCGCGCTCTTCCGCCACGGCGCCTGGTACGCCGTGGCGTTTCCCATCGTCGCGGTGGGCGTCACCTTCGCGGTGCTCGCGCTGTATCGCTATGGCCTCCTCGACCGCGAGCGGCGTCACCTGCGCCATGCCTTCGGGCGCTACCTGGCCCCGGCCATGGTGGAGCGCCTCGTGCACCAGCAGCGGTTGCCGGAACTCGGCGGCGAGCAGCGCGAGGTCACGATCCTCTTCTGCGACCTGCGCGGCTTCACCACGCTGTCCGAGCGCCTGTCCGCCGCACGCCTCACGCAGGTCGTGAACGAGTTCCTGACGCTTGCCAGCGAGGCGGTGATGGCCGAGGGCGGCACCGTGGACAAGTACGTGGGCGACGCGATCATGGCGTTCTTCAACGCGCCGCTCGACCAGCGCGACCACGCGGCGCGCGCGTGCCGTGCCGCCTTGCGCATCGTGGCCGCGGTGGAGGCGCGCAATGCCGCGCTTCCGCCGGATTCGGAGGCGCCGCGCCTGCGCGTGGGCGTGGGCATCAACACCGGCGCGTGCACGGTCGGCAATTTCGGCTCGCCGCAGCGGCTCGACTACTCCGCGCTGGGCGATCCGGTCAACGTGGCCTCGCGCATCGAGTCGATCACCAAGGACTTCGGCGTGCCGATCCTGGTGGGCGCGCGCACCGCCGCGGCGGCGCCGCGGCTGGCCTTCCTGTCGCTGTCGAGCGTCAACCTGCGCGGGCGAGCGGAGGCGATGGAGATCGCGGCGCTCGCCGGGGACGAGCGGCTCGCAGAAAGCGAGGCCTTCCGCGCAGTGGCAGCGCTGCATGCGCAGTGGCTGGCGGCGCGCGCGGCCGGCGACGACGCGCGCGTGCGCGAGCTCGCGGCGGCGCTGTGCGCACAGGCGCCGCCGTCGGTCGCGGCGCTCTACGTGGCGGAAGGGGGCGGCGCCGCGTCCGCATCCTGACGCACGATGAGGGCGGCCGCCACGCGGCGGTCCTCGGCGACCAGGATGTTGAAGGTGCGGCAGGCCGCCCGCGTATCCATCGTCTCCACGCCGACGCGTGCGGCAGCGAGCGCGCGCGTGAGCCGCGGATGCAGGAAGCGCTGGCGCGCGCCGGTGCCCACGAGGATCATCTCCGGCGTGTACTGGAGGAGCGCGGCGAAGTCGTCCTCGCCCAGCGCATCGAGGCCCGCGGGGGCCCAGCCGGGCACCACGGCGTCGGGCAGCAGCACGAGGTTGCCGTGGTGCTCGGTGGCGCCCACGCGGACCCAGCCGGGACCGGTGCCGGTCACGACGTTCTGGGCGGGCGCCTGCAAATGGAACTTCATGGACGGAAGATGAGGTCGTGGTGAGGCCGGCGCAAGCGGCCTGGGCATGAGCATCGGGGCCGGCCGCCAATCTACACGATGCGTGTCCACGCTGCGCGTGCCGGGCCGTTGCGCCGCCGGCCTCCTGGCGCGGGAGGCGCCTCTGCTAGAATCCTCGCCGGCCGCATCTTGCGGCCACTTACGTCGCTCGGACGGTTCCGGGCGCTTACGTCAAGGATCCCGCGCATGTCATCCCGGCCTGTCACGTCGTTCGAGCGCATCGAGCGCTTGCCCCCGTACGTCTTCTCCATCACCGCCGAGCTCAAGATGGCCGCGCGCCGCCGCGGCGAGGACATCATCGACTTCGGGATGGGCAATCCCGACGGTCCCACGCCGCGCCACATCGTCGACAAGCTGGTCGAGACCGTGCAGCGTCCCGACACGCACGGCTACTCGGTGAGCAAGGGCATTCCGCGCCTGCGCCGCGCGATCTGCCACTGGTACAAGCGGCGCTTCGACGTCGACTTCGATCCCGAGACCGAGGCGATCGTGACCATCGGCAGCAAGGAGGGCATCGCGCACCTGGCGCTCGCGACCCTGGGCCGCGGCGACACCGTGCTCGTGCCCAATCCGAGCTATCCGATCCACATCTACGGCCCGGTGATCGCCGGCGCGGACATCCTGCACGTGCAGATGACGCCCGACGTCGACTTCTTCGCCGAGCTCGAGCACACGATCCGCATGTGCTATCCCAAGCCGAAGATGCTGATCGTGAACTTCCCGGCCAATCCCACCGCACAGTGCGTGGAGCTGCCGTTCTTCGAGAAGCTCGTGGCGCTCGCCAAGGAATACGGCATCTACGTCGTGCATGACCTGGCCTACGCCGATATCACGTTCGACGGCTGGAAGGCGCCGTCGATCATGCAGGTGCCGGACGCGCGCGATGTGGCCGTGGAGTTCTTCACGATGTCGAAGAGCTACAACATGGCCGGCTGGCGCATCGGCTTCATGGTCGGCAACCGCGACCTCGTGACCGCGCTCGGCCGCATCAAGGGCTATCACGACTATGGCACGTTCACGCCGCTCCAGGTGGCGGCCATCGCGGCGCTCGAGGGTCCGCAGGACTGCGTGCACGAGATCGCGGCGAAGTACCAGGCGCGCCGCGACGTGCTGGTCAAGGGCCTGCACGAGGCCGGCTGGATGGTCGACGTGCCGAAGGCCTCGATGTACGTGTGGGCGCGCATCCCGGAGGCGTATCGCAGGATGGGCTCGCTCGAGTTTTCCAAGCAGCTCCTGGCCAAGGCGCACGTTTCGGTATCGCCGGGCGTGGGCTTCGGCGAGTACGGCGACGGCCACGTGCGCTTCGCGCTGATCGAGAACGAGCACCGCATCCGCCAGGCCGTGCGCGGCATCCGCGAAATGCTCCGCCGCGACGATTCCGTCGCCGCCGTGGCATGACCTCACACGCAATCATGCACAAAGCCATCCGCAAATCCGCCAAGCTCGCGAACGTCTGCTACGACATCCGTGGCCCCGTGATGGAGCGGGCCCGTCTCCTCGAGGAGGAGGGGCACCGCATCATCAAGCTCAACATCGGCAACCTCGCGCCCTTCGGCTTCGACACGCCCGACGAGATGCGCCACGACGTGATCGTGAACCTGCCGCAGGCCTCGGGCTACTCCGACTCGAAGGGCCTCTTCTCCGCGCGCAAGGCGATCATGCATTACACGCAGGAGAAGAAGATCGCCGGCGTGGAGCTCGAGGACATCACCATCGGCAACGGCGTATCCGAGCTCATCGTGATGTCGATGCAGGGGCTGCTCGACGACGGCGACGAAGTGCTCGTCCCCGCGCCGGACTATCCGCTGTGGACCGCCGCGGTGAGCCTGTCGAGCGGGCGTCCCGTGCATTACCTGTGCGACGAGGGCGCGGGCTGGCTCCCCGACATCGCCGACATCCGCCGCAGGATCACGCCGCGGACGCGCGCGATCGTGGTGATCAATCCCAACAACCCCACCGGTGCCGTGTATCCGCGCGAGCTCCTGCTCCAGATCTGCGAGGTCGCGCGCGAGCACCAGCTCGTGGTTTTCGCCGACGAGATCTACGACAAGATGCTCTACGACGAGGCGCAGCACGTGTCGCTCGCCTCGCTCGCCGACGACCTCCTGTTCGTGACCTTCAACGGCTTGTCGAAGAACTACCGCGCCTGCGGCTACCGCAGCGGTTGGATGGTGGTCTCCGGCGAGAAGCGCCATGCCGCCGATTACCTCGAGGGCATCGGCATCCTGGCCTCGATGCGCCTGTGCGCCAACGTGCCCGGCCAGTTCGCGATCCAGACCGCGCTGCACGGCTACCAGAGCATCGGTGACCTCGTGCGGCCGGGCGGCCGCCTCGTGCGGCAGCGCGACATGGCTTACGACCTCGTCACCTCGATTCCCGGTGTGACCTGCGTGAAGCCGAAGGCCGCGCTCTATCTCTTCCCGCGCCTGGACCCCAAGGTCTATCCGATCGAGGACGACCAGGAATTCATCCTCGAGCTCCTCGAGGCCGAGCGCGTGCTGGTGGTGCAGGGGACGGGCTTCAACTGGCCGCGGCCCGATCACCTGCGCCTCGTGTTCCTTCCCAACAGCGACGATCTCACGGATGCGATGAACCGCCTGGGTCGATTCCTGGACGGCTATCGCCGGCGGAATGCCTGACATGATGAAACCGCTCAATGTAGGTCTCCTGGGCTTCGGTACCGTCGGTCGCGGCACCTGGGACGTGCTCCTGCGCAACGGCGAGGAGATCGCGCGTCGCGCGGGGCGCCCCATCTGCGTCACCGTCGTGGGTACGCGTACGCCGGCTCGCGCGCAGGAGGCGCTCGCGGCCGTGCCCGGCATGACGCTCACCGACGACCTCGCCGCCGTGGTGCGCCGCCCCGATGTCGACATCGTGTGCGAGCTGATCGGCGGCACCGACCTCGCGCGCACGCTCGTGCTCGATGCGATCGCGCACGGCAAGCACGTGGTCACCGCGAACAAGGCGCTGCTGGCGCTCCACGGCAACGAGATCTTCGCCGCGGCGTCCGCCAAAGGCGTGATGGTGGCCTTCGAGGCCGCGGTCGCCGGGGGCATTCCCATCATCAAGGCGCTGCGCGAGGGGCTCACCGCCAATCGCATCGAGTGGCTCGCCGGCATCATCAACGGCACGTCGAACTTCATCCTCTCCGAGATGCGCGCGACCGGCCGCGGCTTTGCCGAGGTGCTCGTGGAAGCGCAGAAGCGTGGCTACGCCGAAGCCGATCCCACCTTCGACGTCGAAGGCATCGACGCCGCACACAAGCTCACGATCATGTCGGCCATCGCCTTCGGCGTGCCGATGCAGTTCGACCGTGCCTACGCGGAAGGCATCAGCAAGCTCACCCGCGAGGACATCCGCTATGCGGAGGAGTTGGGCTACCGCATCAAGCTCCTGGGCATCACGCGGCGCGCGCAGGCCAACGGCCGCGAGGGCATCGAGCTGCGCGTGCATCCCACGCTCGTGCCGTCCACGCGCCTCATCGCCAACGTGGAAGGCGCGATGAATGCCGTGCTGGTGAAGGGCGATGCCGTGGGCGCCACGCTGTACTACGGCGCAGGCGCGGGTGCGGAGCCCACCGCGAGCGCGGTGATCGCCGATCTCGTCGACGTGACGCGCATGCACACCGCCGACCCCGAGCATCGCGTGCCGCACCTCGCGTTCCGGCCCGACCGCCTCACCGACGTGCCGTTCCTGCCCATCGGCGACGTCGTCACGAGCTACTACCTGCGCCTGCGCGTGGACGACAAGCCCGGCGTGCTCGCCGACATCACGCGCATCCTGGCCGACCGCGAGATCTCGATCGACGCCATGATCCAGAAGGAGCCGCCGGAGGGCGTGTCGCAGACCGACATCATCCTGCTCACGCACCGCACGGTGGAGAAGAACATCGACGACGCGATCGCGCACGTCGAGGCGCTGCCCACGGTCCGTGGCAAGATCGTGCGCATCCGCCTCGAAGAGCTGAACTAGGTCCAGTCCCCCACGACATGCGATACGTCAGCACCCGCGGCGCGTGGAGCGCCGACCCGCAGCCGTTCTGCTCGATCCTGCTCGAGGGGCTCGCCCCCGACGGCGGGCTTGCGGTGCCGCAGGCTTATCCTCGTTTTTCGGCGACCGAGCTCGACGCGCTGCGGCCCTTGCCGTATCCCGATCTCGCACTCGCGGTGCTGTCGAAGTTCATCGATGACATCCCGCAGGACGACCTGGCGCGCATCGTGCGCGCGACCTACACGCCGGCGATCTTCGGCTCGGACACGATCACGCCGCTCACCACGCTCGAGCCCAACCTGCACCTGCTGCACGTGTCCAACGGCCCCACGCTGGCCTTCAAGGACATCGCGCTGCAGCTCCTCGGCAACCTCTTCGAATACGTTCTGGCGCGCGCGAAGCGCACCGTCAACGTCCTTGGCGCCACGTCCGGCGACACGGGCAGCGCCGCCGAGTACGCATTGAAGGGCAAGCACGGCGTGCGCGTGTTCATGCTCTCGCCGCACGGCCGCATGA
>CAZUGY010000120.1:0-12399 GCA_964620265.1 uncultured Alcaligenaceae bacterium | reverse complement strand
TCGCAGATCGAGCTGCGCATCATGGCGCACCTGTCCGAGGATCCGGCGCTGCTCGATCTGCGAGTAGTCCGCCGACACCAGAACGCGACCCGGTGGGGCGATGAAGGCCTCGCGGATGCGCCGCCCTTCCGCCGTGCGCACGGGGATGTTCTGCAGGTTGGGCTCGTTGGAGGCCAGGCGCCCCGTCACCGCCGTGGCCTGGCCGAACGTGGTGTGCACGCGCCCGGTCTTCGCATTCACCATGAGCGGCAGCTTGTCGGTGTACGTCGACTTCAACTTGGACAGCGCCCGATGCTCGAGCAGGAGCTTGGGCAGCGGATAGTCGGCGGCCAGCTCCTGCAGCACGTCCTCGTCGGTGGACGGTTGTCCCGTGGCCGTCTTCTTGATCACCGGCAGGTTCATGCGCTGGAAGAGGATCTCGCAGATCTGCTTGGGCGAGCCCAGGTTGAACGGTCCGCCCGCGAGCTCGTGCGCCTGCTGCTCGAGCGCGAGCACACGCTCGCCGAGCTCCCTGCCCTGCCGCCCGAGCAAGGCGCCGTCGACCAGGATGCCGTTGCGCTCCATGCGGAAGAGCACGTCGCGCACGGGGAGCTCGACCTGGGCGTAGATGAAGTCGAGCTTCGCGTCGCCAGCGATGGCTGGATGCAGCGCGTGATGCAGCCGCAGCGTGAGGTCGGCATCCTCCGCGGCATATTCCGTGGCCCGCTCGACGGCGACCTGGTCGAAGGGGATGCGGTGCGCCCCCTTGCCGGTGACCTCGTCGTAGCTCAATGCCTTGACGTCGAGGTGCCGCCACGCGAGGTTGTCCATGTCGTGCGGCTTGTGCGACTCGAGCACGTAGGATTGCAGCAGCGTGTCGTGCGCGATGCCGCCGAGGACCAGGCCCTCGTTGGCGAGCGCGTGCTCATCGTACTTGAGATTCTGGCCGAGCTTCCTCTTCGAAGGATCGGCAAGCCACGGCGCGAGGCGCGCGAGCGTGGCTTCGCGGGGAAGCTGTGCCGGTACGCCCGCATAGCGATGATCGAGCGGGATGTAGCAGGCCTGCCCCGGCGTCACCGCGAGCGACACGCCCACGATGCGCGCCTGCATGGGATCGAGGCTCGAGGTCTCGGTGTCGAAGGCGGTGATCTGCGCGCTGTCGATCGCGTCGAGCCAGCGTTGCAGCGCGGCCTCGTCGGTCACCGTTTCGTAATGGATCGTGCCCGGCTTGGCGGGCGCGGTGGGTGACGGGGCACCGGGGTCCACGCTGTCGAAGCGCCGTCCCGCGGTATCGGTGGCGGCCTTCTTCGCGATCGCACCCGCCAGGTCCGGCATGTCGGGGTCGCCCGCTTCCTTCAGCCACGCCTTGAACTCGAAGCGCTCGTAGAGCGCCTTGATCGTGGCGGCATCGGCAGGCGCGATCACGAGGTCGGGCAGGTCGACGTCGAGCTCGCAGTCGGTGCGCACGGTGAGGAGGCGCTTGCCCTGCGGCAGCCACGGCAGCGCCTCGCGCAGGTTGTTGCCCACCACGCCGCCGATCTCGCCGGCGTGCGCGATGAGGTTGTCGAGCGTGCCGTATTGCGCCAGCCACTTCGCAGCCGTCTTGGGGCCGACCTTGGCCACGCCCGGCACATTGTCGACGGCATCGCCGGTGAGCGTCAGGAGGTCGAGCACCTGGTCGGCGCGCACGTCGAACTTCGCGCGCACGCCGGCCTCGTCGAAGATCTCGTTGCTCATCGTGTTCATCATCTTCACGCCGGGACGCACGAGCTGCGTCAGGTCCTTGTCGGAAGACGAGATGAGCGTATCCACGCCGGCGGCCTCCGCCTTCGCGGCGAGCGTGCCGATGACGTCGTCGGCTTCGACGCCGGGCACCATGAGCAGCGGCCAGCCGTTGGCGCGCACGAGCTCGTGCAGCGGCGCGATCTGCTTGCCGAGGTCGTCGGGCATCGGCGCGCGATTGGCCTTGTAGTCCGCGTACCAGTCGTCGCGGAACGTCTTGCCCGGCGCGTCGAACACGACGGCGAAGTAATCCGGCTTGCCGTCCTCCACCAACCGGCGCAACATCGACAGCACCCCGCGCAGCGCGCCCGTAGGCTCGCCGCGTTTCGTTCTAAGATCGGGGAGCGCGTGATACGCGCGATAAAGATACGACGACCCATCCACCAGCACGAGCGTAGGCATGCGTCAGACCCACAAGATTCCGGAGCTCATCGATCCAACCGCGCTGAACACAACCAACGGTCAGGAAGCGTGGCGGGTGCTGGGGATTATGGCAGAGTTCGCGCTCGCGACCGAACGGCTGCGCGGGATCCGCCCCGCCGTGAGCCTCTTCGGCAGCGCGCGCATCCAGGCCGGGCATCCCTGGTACGAGAAGACGAAGGAGATCGCGCGGCTCCTGTCCGCCGCCGGCTTCTCGGTGATCTCCGGCGGCGGTCCCGGCCTCATGCGTGCCGCCAACGAGGGCGCGCACGCCGGGCCATCGCCCGCGGTGGGCCTCAACATCATGCTGCCCTTCGAGCAGGGCGGCAATGCGTTCCAGGATGTCTCGGTCGACTTTCGCTATTTCTTCACGCGCAAGATGATGTTCGTGCGCCTGGCCTCTGCCTACGTGATCCTGCCGGGCGGCTTCGGCACGCTCGACGAGCTGGGCGAGGTGCTGACGCTCGTGCAGACCGGCAAGAGCCGCCGCATTCCCGTGATCCTCGTGGGCGGCGACTTCTGGCGCGGGCTCCTCGCGTGGATGGAGGACAAGCTCGTCGGCGAGGGCATGATCAATGCCGTCGACATGAAGCTCATGCAGGTGATCGAGGAGCCGGCCGCGATCGTGGACGCCATCTTTGCGTTTTACGACAGCAAGGGCTTCGTGCCCACGCGCGAGGAGCGCGAGAAGATGCTCAACCTGTAGCGGAAATGACACTGCGCGCGGGCGACGGCACGCTCCGCGCGGCGCGACGGACCGCGCCCGGTAGTAGAATGAAGCCATGTTCCGAATGCCTGGATGCCCGTCGCCTGCACGCATCGTCGTGCCGCTGCTCGTGCTGCTCGTCACGAGCGCGGCCGCCTCCGCGCAAACGCCGCCGCCGGTGACACCGCCACCGCCGCCGCCCCTCACGGCGCAGCCGCAGGACGCGGCACCGCCGCCACCGCCCGCCGATCCCGCCACGCCCCTCGATCCCGACCTCGAGCCGCAGGTCACGATCACGCGCCGCGGTTCCGATACCGTGGAAGAGGTGCGCGTGGGCGGACGCATCCAGTACCTCAAGGTCACGCCGCGCATGGGCCGCCCCTATTTCCTCGTGCCGAGCAACAGCGGCACGCAGTTCCTGCGCTACGACTCGCTCGACACCGCATTGCGTCCGCCGATGTGGCAGCTGTTCTCGTGGTGAGCGCGCAGCGTCCCTGAAATCGAAGCAGCGCTGGCCGCGGGCGTGTGCCGGCGCCCAGGCCACGGACGTGCATGACGTTCGTGCACGCCCCGCCCGGCTCGTCACACGCCGCAACGTCGCCTTCCGCAATGTCCGTCTATACGCCAGTCACCGCCGCCGATCTCGATGCCTGGCTCCTCCGCTACACCACGGGAGGGCTCGCCGAGCTCACCCCCATCGCCTCGGGCATCGAGAACACGAACTACTTCGTGACCACGGACCGCGGACGCTACGTGCTCACGCTCTACGAGCGGCTGCCGGCCGCCGAGCTTCCCTTCTATCTCAACCTGATGGCGCATCTCGCGCGCTCGGGCGTGGAAGTGCCGGCGCCGGTGGCGGACCGCACCGGCGCGCTCTTCTCGCTCCTCAACGGCAAGCCGGCGGGGCTCGTGCTGCGCGTCGATGGCGCGCCCGTCGCCGCTCCCGCGGCGGAGCACTGCGCGGAGGTGGGCGCCGCCCTCGCTCGGCTGCACCTCGCCTCGCAGGCCTACCGCGCGCGCCTCACCAACCGGCGCGGTCCCGCCTGGTGGCGCCAGGCGGCGCGCGCGGTGCGGCCCTTCCTGAATCCGGACCAGGCCGGATTGCTCGATGCGGAAATCCGCTTCCAGACGGGCTTCGGACGTGGCAGGCTGCCCAAGGGCGCGATCCATGGCGACCTCTTCTGCGACAACGTCCTCTTCGCCGGCTCGCGCGTGGCAGGCATCATCGACTTCGGCTTCGCGGCCACCGACTTCTTCGCCTACGACTTGGCCATCACCGTCAACGACTGGTGCGTGACGGAAGACGGCGCACTCGACGCCAGCCGCACGCACGCGATGCTCGCGGCCTATGCCGCAGCGCGTCCGCTCGGCGAGGACGAGCGCGATGCGTGGCCGTCGCTGCTGCGCGCGGCGGCGCTGCGCTTCTGGCTGTCGCGCCTGTACGACCTCCACCTGCCGCGATCGGGCGAGCTCGTGCACGCGCACGATCCGGCGCACTTCGAGCGGATCCTGCGTCTTCGCGCCGCGCGCGCGGAACGCTGGCCGGTTGCCGGCGCGACGCGTTGACATGAGCGCTGCCGCCATTCCCTACGTCCGCCAGCCCGCAGCGCATGGCAGCGCGTGGCTGCGCCGCGCCTTCGCGATGTTCCGCCAGCACCGCAGGCCGTGGGTGCTGCTTTTCTGCGGCTATCTCGCGGTGCTGTTCGTCGTCAACCTCGTGCCGTATCTCGGGCCGCTGGCCGTGTTCGCGCTGAAACCCGTGCTCGCCGTCGGCTTGCTGGCCGCCGCCTGGAGCCAGGAACGCGGCGGCGTCCCCGCCATGAGCCAGCTCTTCCACGGCTTCCGCAGCAACGTGCTGGCGCTGCTGTCCATCGGCCTCTTCTTCGTGCTCGGCATGGCGCTCGCGATCCAGGCGTCGGCGATCGTCGACGGCGGCGCGCTGCGTGACTTCGTGTCCGGGCTGCAACCGGTCACCGAGGAGCAGGCGCGCGAGGCCTTCGCCAACACGCAGATGCAACTCGCGATGCTGTTCTCCGTCGTCGTGGCGCTGCCCGTCCTGCTCGCCACCTGGTGGGCGCCGGCGCTGGTGGTGTTCCAGGATGCGGGCGCAGCCAGGGCGCTCGCCACGAGCCTGCGCGCCGCGCTCACCAACTGGCGGGCGCTCGCCACCTACACCGTGACCGTGTTCTTCTTCTACGCGATGCTGCCCATGATGGTGCTCACGCTGCTGGCGCTGCTGCTGCCGGTGGCGGTGCTGCAGGTGCTCGTCATCCTCGTGGCATTGCCGTATTCGATCGTCCTCACGGTCACGCTCCACATCAGCGACTACGTGAGCTATCGCGACGTGTTCCACCCCGGCGAGACGCTCACACCGCTTTCCCCCGGCAGCTCCACGTCGTAGCCCGCCATGCCGCGCCCGGTCGCCCGCATGCCTGCCGTGCTTGCGCGTTGGTGCCCCGGCGCAGCCCAACTGCTCACGTATCCGCGCGGCGCCCTGCGCGGCGACGTCGGCGCCGCCTTCGCGGTGTGCGTGGTGATGATCCCGTCGGTCCTGGCCTATGCCGAGCTCGCCGGCGTGTCGCCGCAAGCGGGCCTCTATGCCGCGCTGGGCTCGATGGTGGCGTTCGCAGTCTTCACCTCCTCGCGCCGCGTGATCGTCGGCCCCGACACCACGATCGCGCTGCTGGCAGGCTCGGTGATCGTGCCCCTGGCAGCGGGCGATGCGATGCGGGCCGCCGATCTCGCGGCGGCGCTCGCGCTGATGACGGGCGTGCTGCTCGTGGTGGGCGGGAGGCTGGGCATCGGGGCCATCGCCGATCTGCTGTCCACGCCCGTCCTCGTGGGCTACGCGGGAGGCGCCGCCCTCATCCTCATCGGCACCCAGCTTCCCACCATGCTCGGCGTGCCGCTGGCGGACGACGCGTTCTTCCTGCGCGTGCACGAGGCCGCCGCGGCATTGCCGCACGCCCATCGCAGCACCTTGGCCCTGGGCGGCGGGCTCCTCGCGTTCATGCTCCTGCTCAGCCGGCTCGCGCCCCGGCTGCCCGCGGCGCTCGTGGCATGCCTCGTCGCGATTGCCGTGTCGCAAGCGCTCGGGCTGCGCGACGCCGGCGTCGCGCATCTCGCGCCGCTGTCGGCCGCCCTGCCCGTGCCCGCGCTGCCGACCGTCACGCTCGCCGACCTGCAATCGCTGGCGCCGGGCGCGATCGCGCTTGCGCTGCTCGTATTCGCCGAAGGCATCCTGATGGCGCGCACGCTCGCGGCGCGCCGCCGCGAGAAGGTGGACGCCGATTGCGAGCTCACGGCACTGGGTGCGGGCAACATCGCCGCCGGACTGGTCAGCGGACTGCCCGTGGGATCGAGCACGTCGCGCTCGGTCACGGCCGACGCGAGCGGCATGACGACGCAACTGTCGCAACTCATCGCCGCCGGCCTGCTCGCGCTATTCGTGGTGTTCCTCGCGCCCATGCTCG
Organism: uncultured Alcaligenaceae bacterium; assembly: GCA_964620265.1. Taxonomy (GTDB): domain Bacteria; phylum Pseudomonadota; class Gammaproteobacteria; order Burkholderiales; family Casimicrobiaceae; genus VBCG01. The sequence continues at coordinate 6,039 of CAZUGY010000120.1, read as the reverse complement.
GCGCGCTGCCGCGCGTCGCGCTGTCCGCCGTCCTCATCGCGGCGGCCTTCCGGCTGATCGACACCGTCGAGTGGAGGACGCTCTTCCACCTCGACCGGCGCGCCTTCCTGGTGGCGCTGTCGGTCACCATGGGCGTGCTGGTCCTGGGCGTGCTGCCCGGCGTGCTCCTCGGCGTCGCGCTCTCGCTCGCGCGCGTGCTCGCCGAAGTCGCGCGTCCGCGCGATGCCGTGCTGCGACGCCTGCCGGCGGACCGCCGCTTCCACGACCTGGACGACGACGAGGAGGGGGCGGCCACGCCGGGCGTGCTCGTCTATCGTCTCTACGCGCCGCTCGTCTTCGCCAATGCGCGCCATGTGGCGGAGCGCGTCCGCGAGCTCGTCGAGGACGAAGTCCCTGCCGTATGCTGCGTCGTGCTCGACCTGCAGGCGGTGGCCAGCATCGACGTGACCGCGCTCGAAGTGCTGCGCGAGCTCTACGACGAGCTCGAGACCGGCGGCATCGACGTGCGCTTCGCGCGCGCCAACCGGCCGCTGCGCGACCAGCTCGCCCGCTGGATCGGCAACGAGCGTCTCGGGCAGGAGCGCTTCTTCACCTCGGCTTCCGCGGCCGTGGACGACTTCATCGCCACGCACCCCGTGGCAAGGTGACGCGCGTCACGCAGCGCACGCCGCGCGCCCCGGGTGCTGCTACGCCGCCTCCAGCCTCGCATAGTCGAGCGCCAGCCACTTCACGCCCGCATCGCGGAAGTTGACCTGCACGCGCGCATCGTGGCCGCGCCCTTCGGCATCGATGATGACTCCCACGCCGAACTTCGCGTGGCGCACGCTCTGCCCGATGCGCCACGGCGAGGCCGCGGGGGTGGCCTGCGGCGCCTTCGTGACGCGATCCCATTCGTCGTCGTCGACGTCGATCGAGCGGCGGCGGAACGGCGAGAGCCACTGCACGAGCTCCGGCGGCAATTCGTTCACGAAGCGCGACGGGATGCCGTAGCGCATCTGCCCGTGCAGCATGCGCTGCTGCGCCTGCGTGAGGTACAGGCGCCGCCGCGCGCGCGTGATCGCCACATACATGAGGCGGCGCTCCTCCTCCAGGCCGTCGGCTTCGGAGCGGCTGTTCTCGTGCGGAAAGAGTCCTTCCTCGAGCCCGGTGACGAACACGGTGTGGAATTCGAGACCCTTGGCCGAGTGCACCGTCATGAGCTGCAGCGCCGGCTTGCCCTCGGCCGCCTGCGTGTCGCCGGCCTCGAGCGCCGCATGCGCGAGGAAGGCGGCAAGCGGGTCGACCGCGCCCTCGTTCTCGCCGCTTGCGGGTGACGGCGCATCGGGCGTGACGCGCGCGGAGAGCATCGGCGCATCGGTGGCGAGGTCCGCCTCGCGCACGAAGGCATCGGCCGCCGTGACGAGCTCGGTCAGGTTGTCGACGCGATCCTGGCCGTCCTTCTCGGCGGCGTAGTGCGGCACGAGGCCGGACCTGTCGATGATGTGCTCCACCGCCTCCGGCAGCGGCAGCGCGCGCGTGTCCTCGCGCAGCTTCTCGATCAGGCGGCAGAATGCGGCGAGCGCTGTGCCCGACTTGCCGGTCATGGCCCCCGAGGCCGCCACCTGCCAGAGCGAGGTGCCGTGCCCCTGTGCCGATTCCTGCAGCTGCTCGAGCGTGCGCGCGCCGATGCCGCGTGGCGGGAAGTTCACCACGCGCAAGAAGGCGCCATCGTCTTCGGGCGCGGCGATGAGGCGCAGGTACGCAAGGGCGTGCTTGACCTCGGCGCGCTCGAAGAAGCGCATGCCGCCGTACACGCGATACGGGATGCCGGCGCCGAAGAGTGCGTGCTCGAGCACGCGCGACTGCGCATTGGAGCGGTAGAGGAGCGCGATCTCGTCGAGCGGCACGTTGTCGGCGGAGAGGCTGCGCACGACGTCGACCACGAAGGCGGCCTCGTCGTGGTCCGACGGCGCAGCGAAGGCCCGCACCGGCTCGCCCTTGTCTTCGCTCGTCCACAGGTTCTTGCCGAGCCGCGCCTGGTTGTGGCGGATGAGCGCATTGGCGGCGTCGAGGATGTGGCCGTGCGAGCGGTAGTTCTGCTCGAGGCGGATGAGCTTGACCGGCCGCTCCCCGGTGGCGAAATCGCGCTCGAACTGCTGCATGTTGGCGACCTTGGCGCCGCGGAAGGCGTAGATCGACTGGTCGTCGTCGCCCACGGCGAACACCGCGGCATCGGGGCCGGTGAGCGCGCGCAGCCAGCGGTATTGCAGCGTGTTGGTGTCCTGGAACTCGTCGACCAGGATGTGCGAGAAACGCCGCCGGTAATGTTCGCGCAGCGAATCGTTGCCGGCGAGGAGCTCGTAGCTGCGCAGCAGCAGCTCGGCGAAGTCGACCACGCCTTCGCGCTGGCACATCGCGTCGTAGAGGGCGTAGTACTCCACCTGCCGGCGCATGAGCTCGTCGCCCGCCTCGACCATGTTGGCGCGCTGCCCCTCCTCCTTGGCCGCCGCGATGAACCACTGCAGCTGCCGCACGGGATAGCGGTTGTCGTCGATGTTGTGCGCCTTGTACATGCGCTTCAGCAGCGACAGCTGGTCCTGCGTGTCGAGGATGGTGAAGAGCTGCGGCAGGTTCGCCTCGCGATGATGCGCGCGCAGCATGCGGTTGCACAGGCCGTGGAAGGTGCCCACCCACATGCCGCGCGTGCTCATCGGGGTCAGCGCCGACAGGCGCAGCATCATCTCGCGCGCCGCCTTGTTGGTAAACGTGACCGACAGCACCGATTGCGGCGTGGCCTGCCCCGTGGCCAGAAGCCACGCGATGCGCGTGGTGAGCACGCGCGTCTTGCCGCTGCCCGCACCCGCCAGGATGAGGGCGGAGGCATGCGGCAGCGTCACCGCCGCGAGTTGCTCGGGGTTGAGGTTTTCGAGAAGCTTGGAGGACATCGGGGACAGCCGGCGAAAGGCGAATGATAGCCGAGCACGACGGCGCCTCCGCCCCGCGTGCGCGGCTATAATCGCGCGCACTCTCCCCACACCGTCCATGGCCAATCCTCCTCCCGAAAGCCAGCCGGCCGCGAACTCGGCCACGATGCGCTCGTTCGTGCATCTCATCCGCTCGGCCGCGCCCTACGTCCATGCCTTTCGCAACAAGACGTTCGTGATCGCCTTCGGCGGCGAGGTCGTGGCCGCCGACGAGTTCCTCGGCGTGATCCACGATCTCAACCTGCTGCACAGCCTGGGCATCCGCCTCGTGGTGGTGCATGGCTTCCGCCCGCAGATCGAGGCGATCCTTGCCGCGCAGCGCATCCCCAGCCGCTACGCCAACGGCGTGCGTGTGACCGACATGGATGCGATGGACTGCGCGCTCGAGGCCGCGGGCCAGGTGCGCGCACGCATCGAGGCGCTGCTCTCGCTCGGCCTCGCCAACTCGCCGATGGCGGGTGCGCGCAATCGCGTGTCCACCGGCAACTACCTCACGGCCAAGCCGATGGGGGTGGTGGGCGGCGTGGACATGCAGCTGTCCGGCGAGGTCCGCCGCGTGGACAACGAGGCGATGCAGCAGCGCCTCGACGACGGCGACATCGTGCTGATCTCGCCGATCGGCTATTCACCCACCGGCGAGATCTTCAACCTCACGGTCGAGGAAGTGGCAACGCAGGTGGCGGTGCGCCTCGAAGCCACCAAGCTCATCTTCCTGATGGACGCCGACGGCGTGCGCAACACCCGCCGCCAGCTCCTGGCCGATCTTTCCACCACCGATGCCGAGGCGCTGCTCGCCAAGGGCGACAAGCTCGCCCCCGACGTCCGCACGTACCTCCCCGCCGCCATCCGCGCGTGCAACAACGGGGTCAAGCGCGCGCACCTGATCTCGCGGCGCCTCGACGGCGCGTTGCTGCTCGAGCTCTTCACGCGCGACGGCGTGGGCACGATGGTGGCGTCCACCGCGCTCGCGCACCTGCGCAGCGCCAGCATCGACGACGTGGGCGGGATACTCCAGATCATCGAGCCGCTCGAGGAGCAGGGCGTGCTCGTGCGCCGCTCGCGCGAGCGGCTCGAAAGCGAGATCGAGCGCTTCGTGGTGGCGGAGTACGACAACCACATCGTGGGCTGCGCCGCGCTGTATGCCTTCACCGAGCACAAGATCGGCGAGCTCGCCGCGCTCGCCGTGCATCCCGACTTCCGCCGCGAAGGCTACGGCGAGGCGCTCCTGCGCGAGATCGAGATGCGCGCCCGCAAGTTGAAGCTCGCGGAGCTCTTCGTGCTCACCACCAAGACCTCGCACTGGTTCGTCGAGCGCGGCTTCCGCACGGCCAACGTGGCCGATCTCCCCCAGCAGAAGCAGGCGCTTTACAATTACCAGCGCAAGTCGCTCGTCTATCTCAAGACGCTGTAGGGCGCGCATGCCGTTGCGTCCACCCGTCGCACCCCGGAGGAAATGACCCATGGCTCGCATGGTCCAGTGCGTGAAGCTCAATCGCGAAGCCGAAGGCCTCGATTTCCCGCCGTATCCCGGCGAGCTCGGCAAGCGCATCTACGAAAGCGTGTCCAAGGAGGCCTGGGCGCAGTGGCTGCGCCACCAGACGATGCTCGTCAACGAGAACCGCCTGAGCCTGGCCGATGCGCGTGCGCGCAAGTGGCTCGCCGAGCAGATGGAGAAGCACTTCTTCGGCGGCGGCGCCGAGATGCCGCAGGGCTACGTGCCGCCGCCGGTCTGAGGGGAAACGCGATGTCAGCGCCGATCTCGCGCTATCCCGTGCCCTCGCTCGAGTCGCTGCCGGAGGACATCCGCGCGCGCATCCTCGCCGTGCAGGAGAAGGCGGGCTTCGTGCCCAACGTGTTCATCACGCTCGCGCACCGGCCCGCCGAATTCCGCGCCTTCTTCGCTTACCACGATGCGCTCATGGAGAAGGAAGGCGGACTCACCAAGGCCGAGCGCGAGATGATCGTGGTGGCGACCTCCGGTGCCAACGACTGCCTGTACTGCATCGTCGCGCACGGGGCGATCCTGCGCATCTACGCGAAGAATCCCCTCGTGGCCGACCAGGTGGCCGTCAACCATCGCAAGGCGGACATCACGCCGCGGCAGCAGGCGATGCTCGACTTCGCGCTCAAGGTCGCGCTCGCAAGCAAGGACATCGGCGAGGAGGACTTCGCCGCATTGAAGGCCCACGGCTTCTCCGACGAGGATGCCTGGGACATCGGTGCCATCGCCGCGTTCTTCGCGCTGTCCAACCGCATGGCCAACCTCATCGGCATGCGGCCCAACGACGAGTTCTTCGTGATGGGACGGGTGCCGCGGCAGAAGTAGCGCGCGAGCCCTGAAGCCCGCCCTGCGGCCTCAACCCTCGTAGACGACCTGCCCGCCCACGAGCGTGCAGCGCACGCGCCCCGGCACTTCCATGCCGAGGAACGGCGTGTGCTTGCCCTGGCTCTTGAGCGCCGCCCGCTCGACCTTCCACCATTGCGCGGGATCGAGGATGCAGAGGTCGGCCGGCGCGCCGGGTTGCAGCGCCGCGGACGTCCCCAATAGCTGCGCAGGTGCGGTGGTGATCCTGGCGAGCGCTGTGGCCAGGTCCACGCCGTCCTCGGCCGCCCACTTCAGCGTGAGCGGCAAAAGCAACTCCACGCCGGTGACGCCGGGCTCCGCCTCGCCGAACGGCAGCTGCTTGCCGTCGTCGTCGACGGGCGCGTGGTCGGAGCATACGATGTCGATCGTGCCGTCGGCCACGCCCGCCCGCAGCGCCGCGCGATCGCGCGTGGAACGGAACGGCGGGACCACGCGGGCATTGGAATCGAACCAGCCGATGTCGACGTCGCACAGGTGCAGGTGGTGCACCGCCACGTCGCAGGTCACGTCCAGTCCCTGCGCCTTCGCCTCGCGGATCATCGCGACACTCTCGGCGCACGACAGCCGGCACACGTGCAGGCGCACGCCGGTGTCGCGCGCGAGGGCGAGCATCGTCGCGAGCGCGATCGTCTCGGCCAGCGACGGGATGCCGGCGAGGCCCAGGCGCGTGGCCACCTCGCCGTCGTGCGCCACGCCATTGCGTCCGAGGTA
>CAZUGY010000119.1:0-12430 GCA_964620265.1 uncultured Alcaligenaceae bacterium | reverse complement strand
CTTCATGAACAACTACACCGAGCGCACCTGGACGCTGGTCACGATCAATGCGGCGATCCAGGAGAAGATGAAGACGTACCGCCAGTATCCCCCGCGCAAGCTGCAGAGCGAAGGCTACTCCGGGCCGATCACGCTGACCAACTACGAGCGCTTCAAGTACGTGCGGGATGTGCTCGAGAACCAGGGCATGAGCATTCCGCTGCCGAGCGGAAACTAGCGCGCTCCCTGGCGAGCGGCGGGGCGGCGATGGTCACTTCCCCGCCGTGCCGTTTGCCAGCGCGACCGCCTAGAAGCGATAGACGAGGCCGATCGAGAGGGTCTGCGCCCAGAAGTCCGTCGTGTTGAAGCTGAACGCCGGTTGCGCAGGGCCGATCAGCGTTGCCGGCGGATCGTTGCCCCAGGCGACGCTCTGGGTGATGTTGATGTTGCGATCGATCTGGTCGCCCGGTCGCGCTACGTTGCTCAGATAAAGAACCGAGTAGCCGACGTACACCGTGGCCTGCGGGGTCAGCCGGTAGCCCAGGTTGAGCGTGATCTCCGGCACCACCGCGAACGTGTTGCGCGTGTGGTCGCCGCTGTTCGACGGCAGCGCGAAATAGGCGCCCGGGAAGATCTGGGTCGGCCCGTAGTCGTTGTAGTCGTTGGTCTCGAGGTAGCCGTTGATCGACACCCGCTGCTGCATCGTGCCGAGGGCGAGCTTGCCGCCGATGGTGCCGACCCACGGGCCCTGGTCGTAGGCGGCGCGGGCGCCCACCTGCAGGCCGAGGAAGCGGTTGCGCGCGTCGAATGCGTCGGTCGTGTTCCAGATGTCGACGGGATTGGGCGGGTTGTAGGGGCTGCTGGTCGTGATGGTGTACGACTCCCGCAGTTGCAGGAAGCGCACGCCGCCGAGCAGGTCGACGCGCCAGCCGTCCTGCGGTGGCAGCGTCCAGGTTGCGTTGAGCTCGCCACCGCCCAGGTCGTTGGACAGCGTCGTCTGCGCGCTGCCGCGATACTCCGGCCAGTAGGAGATCTCGGTGACGTTTTCCTGGTTGGTGTGGACGTCGAAGAACGGCAGGTAGAGGTCGATCGAGCCCGGTTGGCCGGTGGAGCTCACGCTGCTCGACGTCGTGCGCTCGGGGATGTAGAAGCCGCTGGCCTCGATCCCCCAGCGGGCGTCGCCCCGGTAGGCCCCCGTGATCCGGAATCCGGCATTGGGATTGGTGTCGACCGAGCCTCCCCCCAGGAAGACGTTGACGTCCGGTGCGTCCGCATAGCTGTCGGTGATGATGGGCACCGGCGTGGGGCTGTCCTTGAACCACCCGAACAGCGCCTCGGCGCTCACCGACCACCGGCTTTCGGCGGCCATGGACGGGGCGGCCGTTTGCGCCAGCGCCGCGCCGCTCATCGTCGACGCCAGGAGTGCCACCCAAGCCGCTCGTTGCATGACCTGATGCCTTTCGCAGGAGAGGTTCGCGTGCGCCACACCGCATGTTCGCACCACCGCGCGGGGGATCATAGCGAGTACAGGAATGCGCGAAGCTCGAGGAGCTGCTGCGGCGTGAGCGCATTCAGGGCCTCGATGACGCCCAGCTTCCTGATCGCGGGACCATCGTGCAGGAATGCCGCCTCGATCGCGTCGCACGCCCGTCCATCGTGCAGCAGGAAGTCGCAGGCCGGATTCTGCGGCTCGTTCGCACCCGCGGGCTTCGTGTTCTTGTGGGACTCGGTCACGAAGCGGTTGAAGCGCAATCCCTTCAATGCCGGCGTGCGGATCTTCTGCACGTAGTTCACGAACTGGGGCAGCACGACGCCATCCGCGTCGCGGATCGACTGGCTGGCATTGGCGACCTGCGAGAGGTAGCCCATGTCGTGCATCAGGAGATCCGTGCCGAGGTAGGAGAGGAAGGGGCTCGCCGATTGCCCGACGCGGGTCGCCAGCCGATCGCGGAAATTCTTGCTCAACATCGTATCCTCCGGCACGACGTCGATCTTCTTGATCACGTGGCAGGTGTCGCACTTCACCTGCCGGAAGATCTTCTCGCCGGCCACGACCTCGGGCAGGGCGACCTTCAGCTCGGAGCGGGTCGGATTGCCGAGCCAGCGCGCGTACTCGGCCATGCGGTTGACGTCGAGCTCGGACAGGTCCCCGTTGGCCAGCGACTCCACGCAGCTCTTGTTGGCCGGACCGCAGTTGGGAGCGTTGTAGCGGAGGGGGAAGGCGACCTGGTCGTGGAAGTAGAGCTTCTCGTATCCCTCCGTCGTCGTCAGGTTCATCTCGACGAATGCGGCATTGGCAACCTGGTCCTCGAGCGACACGCGATCGCCGATCCATCCGAAGCGGCCGATGAAGCAATCGGTCAGGCTCTTGGTGCGGCACATCCGGAACACCTTGCCATCGACGCCGTCGCGGGAACCGGCGTTCCAGATGACCTCTCCCGCGATCTTCGCCCCGAGCGAGGCCGCCTGGTCGGCGGCAAAGCCGAGGACGGCCTGGTTGGGAATCGCTTCGATCGCCGAGAGGTTGCCGAGGCGCTTGCCGTTGAGCAGCATGTATCCCACCTCGCTGCCCGCGATCGCGCTGCCGATGGCGGCGCCGTTGACCTCTTCGCACGTGGCCGGCCAGGGCTTCGTGATGGACCCGCGCGGCATGAGCTGGCACGACGCGCTGGTCTGGAAGGCGCCGAGGCCGACCTGGCGCGGCTGGTAGGTCTTGCCGAGCTCGGCATTGACGCGCGGCGCGCTCACGACCAGGCGGTTGGCATTGACCGGCTCGTACGCCCACGAATAGCTGTTCCCCGGCGTGGTGACGTGGAAGCTGTCACCGTGGAAGTTCATGATCTTGTTGTTGTAGTACAGGTCCTCGGAGGAGACGTTGCGCGGCGGACTGGCGAGCAGGCGCATCGGGAACGACAGCGGCTCGGAGAAGCGCGACGAGTCGAGCCGTGCCGTGTTGCGGCGCAGGTCGAAGAACACGAGCTTCATGGGCCGGATCTGCCCGGTGAAGGTGTAGTCCTTGACCGCGTAGGGGTTGTACACGTCGTCCTTCATGAACTCCTGGAGCGCGACGTCGAGCTTGCCGGCGGTATTGATCGGCACGCCGCTGCCGTTGCGCACGTGGCAGCCGTCGCAGGTATTGTTGTGGAAGGGCACGCGCGCGGTCTGCGCGTCGAATGCGCCGGCGAACATGCGCGCGGGGAACTTGGCCGTCGTGTGGTGCGAGTCCGCCTCGAACATCTTCTGCGTGCGGTACTCGTTGTGCCACAGCACCTTGCCGCGAATGCCTTCCGCGAACTGGTAGGGGTCCGATTCCATGTGGTTGCTCATGAGCAACGTATGGTAGAACTCCATGTCGGTGTAGTTGCGGCCGGTGAACGCGTGCTTGTTGTCGGTGATGTTGGCGATCGGCAGGTACAGGCTGAAGATGCTCGCGTTGTGCACCTGCTCGTAGATGTTCATCGTCGAGTCGGTGCCGGTGGCCTTGGCGAACGAGACCGGCATCTGCATGCCGGGAACGCCGGCGAAGAGGAAGGACGTGCGGCCGTACTGGTTGGCGATCATCCCCGCGGCACTGACGTCGGGCCAGAACGACTCCGGCCACTGCTCGAGGTAACCGTTGTGATGGAGCTCGTAGTTGAGGCCGCACTGGCGCAGCCGCGCCACATTGCCCGACGCCAGGTCGGCCAGCGTGCAGCGGCGGGGATAGAGGTAGCTGCTGCCCCGCACGAGCGCCGTGTTGTAGCAGCCCGGGCCATTGGGACCGGTGAGCGTCACGTCGCAGTTCGCCCCGTTGGCCGGTGAAGTCTGCGTGAAGGCGTACTGGCCGAGGAAGGGATTCTGCGCCGCCTGCGGGTAGAGGAACGTCTCCCAGGTCACCTCCTGCCCGCTCCAGGGATAGTGGTGCTTCACCTCGAGCGCACCCACGTCGGTGGGGAACTTCTTGAGCGCCCCGTTGAACCAGGTCATGAGGAACTCGTTGTACTTCTTGTACTGCAGGTCTGCCGGATTCGACGGCACGGGCTTGAGATCGAATCCCGCCATCACCATCGTGCAGGCCGTCTCGCCTTCCTTGCAGTGGTTGGTGGGGCCCGGGGGATCGATGGAGGGATAGATCGACCAGGGCATCGACCTCGGCCAGCCCGTCATTCCCGTGCCCATGGGGTTGAAGCCGTTGTTCATCGGCGAGAAGTAATCGCCGTAGCACACGGGATCCTGCACGTCGAGGGCGCCGGGCGCGAAGGTCGAATCGCAGTAGTGCGCCATGTACCACGGCATCTGCGGCGCATACGTGCTGCCGTCGGTGATCGTGTAGCCGCCGTAGTAATCGAGGTTGTTGCGTCTCTCCGCGGGCTCCTTGCCGAAGGGACGCGGCAGCAGTGCGGCCTGCGAATTCTGGGCGCGCGACCAGAAGCTCGACAGCTCGAGCTTGACCTCGATGCAGGGCAGCAGCGGATCCTGGCACTCGGGCGCGGCCTTGATCTTGGGATCCTGCGCAGCGTAGGGCGTGTCGGTGCGCAGCATCCCCAGGATGTTGTTCACACCGAGCTCGAGCATGCAGTCTTCCTGCTTGAGGTGATGTGCCGTACAGAATGCCTTCTCCGCCTCGCCGAGCGCGTCGTAGGGGAGGACGAGCGCCTCGTCGATCTCGTTGCCCGCGAAGGTGCCGAGCTTCTGATGCCACGGAATGTCCGAATACCACTCCTTGACGACGGGGGCACCCTCGATGGCGGGCCAGAAGGGGGCACGACGGCCGACTTCCTGGGCAATGGCGACCAGCGCCACCGTACCCAGGGCCGATACGGCGACGAGGGCAGGGATGGTCAGGCGTTTCATTTCTCTCTCCTGTAGCGGCGGGGCACGCGGATGCGACCTGCGGACGTCTCGAAAAAAGCCGCGGCCCCGAAGGACAGTGCACGCATCGAATCATATTCGAGTCGTGCGCGATTGCGAAAGGGCGGGGGACCAGCGGCACCGGTGCGGGCGCCGACGGTCGAAGTGCGGCGTCACGCGACGCCCGGACAAGTTGTACGTTACTTCAGGAATCCGCTCATGCGCGTGGTGGCCGAGGAGAGCTCGTCGTTGCGTGCATCGTCGATGGCGAGGACGCGCCGCTGCAGCGGCGTCAGCGCATCGATCGTCTCGGGACGCAGGAGTGCCTTCTGGTACTGCTGCTGCGGCTTGTCGTCGCGCGTGTAGAACGCATGCAAGGCGCGGCGGCAGCGATCGGTGCGGTTGGCCGTGCCGCCGTGCCACATGTGCGCATTCATGATGACCACGGTGCCGGCCTTGCCGGTGACGAGCGCTTCGCCCGGCAGCGAGCCGGCATTCCCGGCCTCGGGCAAGCGGCGCCACGTGTGCGAGCGCGGGACCATCCGCGTCGCGCCGTTCTCCGGCGTGAAGTCGTCGAGCATCCACACCGAGTTGCAGACCCAGTAGCCGCGCGCGTCGACGATGGCGCCGGCGTCGGCGTGCCACGGCTGCGCATCGCCGTTGTGCGGATTGGTCGAGCGCGCATTGAGGCTGCTCAGCTTGTAGCCCGGCCCGATCACGTGCTCCATGCATGCCAGGATCTTCGGCATCGTGACGAGCTCCGCGAAGATCGTGCCCTTGTCGACGAGGTTCGCGAGCCGCCGCGTGCCGGGCTCGGCACGGAATTCGGATCCGGCGTCGTCGCCTTCCTCGCTCCACAGCGCCTCGCAACGATCGCGCAGCGCGTCCAGCATGGGCGGCGGGATGAAATCGGGAAGGACGAGATAGCCGAGCTCGTCGAGCTGTTGCCGGTCGGATGGGGTGAGCATGGAAGCGGCCCTCTGTGGAACCTCGGAAAGTCGATCACTGTATCAAACGGCGCGCGTGCGGCCCGCGCAAGCGGGGTCCCGTCGGATCCGGGAGTACGCTTGGCGCACGCCATGGAGGATCCGACATGAGCACTCCCGCAAGGAACACGATTTGCCTGTGGTACGACCGTGATGCCGAGGAAGCGGCGCGGTTCTACGCCGCGAACTTTCCCGAGTCGTCCGTCGGCGCCGTGCTGCGCGCCCCGGCCGACTTTCCGTCGGGCAAGCAGGGTGACGTGCTGACCGTCGAGTTCACGGTGCTCGGCATCCCCTGCCTCGGCCTCAACGGCGGGCCTGCGTTCAGGCACAGCGAAGCCTTCTCGTTCCAGGTCGCGACGGCCGACCAGGCGGAGACGGATCGCTACTGGAACGCGATCGTGGGCAATGGCGGCCAGGAAAGCATGTGCGGCTGGTGCAAGGACAAGTGGGGCCTGTCCTGGCAGATCACCCCCGTCGCCCTGTCGCAGGCGATCGCCGATCCCGATCCCGCCGTGGCCAGGCGAACGTTCGAGGCGATGATGACGATGAGGAAGATCGACATCGCGGCCATCGAGGCAGCGCGTCGCGGTTGAGATCGGGATTCGACACGCTCTCGCCCATGGCGCGGTGAGCAGTCGCGCCTGAGAGCGTCGCCACGGGCGACGCCGCGGCATGCGGCGCGACTTCCCGTGCATCCGTGATTCATCGAACGCACGAATAACGAGAAAGCCGCGTCACATCAGGCAAACGCATCGATCGACTCGCGTGCCTGTAGCACACTGGCCGTGCTCACGAATTCACAACAACACGCGGCGGCGGATGTCGGCGATCGACGGTGTTGCGTGTCCAAGGAATCAAATCAAACTGGAGGCACCATGTTGCGTCACCTCGAACGAGGCAGATTCGAACGTCTTCTCTCATGTCTTGCACTGGCGGCTGCGTTGACATCGCTGCCAGGTGCGGCAGCGGCAGCGCTGGCGAACCTGCCGGCCGTTCCCGCCCTGATGAACTGCACGCTGGCCGCGTTCCAGTCCATGGACCTGCAAGGCGTGGTCGACGACGGCGGGCAAGTCACGTTCTCGACCGTCTCGCTCGTCGATGCCTCGGATACGAATCCCGCCGCCTATTGCTCCGTGCGCGGCGTCATCGGGCCCGGTGCCAGCTCCATCGTCATGAAGCTGCCGATGGCGGCCTGGACGCAGCGCTACGTGCAGAACGGCTGCGGCGGCGAGTGTGGGAACGACAACCTCGGCAATCCGACGCAATCCGTGGGCTGCGTGCCGGTCAATGCCGGCCAGCTCGTCACGGCGACCACCAACATGGGCCACACGGGAGCAGAAGGCGCCACGTGGATCGTCGACAAGCCCTGGGCGGGCATCGACTTCGCGTATCGCGGCGTGCACGTCGCGGCGCAGGTCGCCAAGGCCGTCATCAGGAATTTCTACGGACGCGACGCGGCATATTCCTACTTCGACGGCTGCTCGGACGGCGGCCGCGAGGCATTGATGGCGGCGCAGCGCTACCCCGACGACTTCGACGGGATCGCCGCCGGCGCACCCGCGAACAACATGGACGTGCAGAATACCTATCACCATGCCCATCGCGTGATCACCAACCAGGCCACCGTCGGCTACATCCCGCTGCCGGAGCGGAACACCTATCTCCTGCTGCGCGACAACCTGCCGTACATCCACGCCAAGGTCGTGGCAGCCTGCGACATGCAGGACGGTGTCGCCGACGGCATCCTCGACGATCCGCGCAACTGCAAGTTCGACGTGAACACGCTCATCTGCGCGAACAATGGCAACGAGGCGGGTTGCCTGACACAGGCGCAGGCATATGCGGCGCATCGCATCCACGACGGCGCGCGCACGCCGCAGGGCTTCCTTCTCGAGCCCGCGATCTCCACCGAGTGGGGCTCCGAGCTCGACTGGACGCTCTACATGCCCGCCGCGCAGGGTGGCTCCGCCCAGGCCGAGAACTTCGTCAACGGCTGGATGTACAAGACGTTCCTCAACGATCCCTACAAGGATGCCGAGACGAAGACGGCGCGCACGATCAACGACATCGACTGGAGCGTGTTCGGCTTCTACGACACGGTCCTCTCGTCGGCGCTCTACTCGGCGACCAATCCCGACCTGCGGCCATTCGTGGCGAGTGGCGGCAAGCTCATCCTCTGGCACGGCTGGTCCGACCAGCACATCTCGCCGCAGGGAACCATCAAGTATTGGGAAGCGATGACCGAGGTCACGCCGGAAGCCGCGAGCTTCGCCCGCTTCTACCTGTTCCCGGGCATGGGCCACTGCGGCAGCGGACTCGGCCCCAATACCTTCGACGTCCTGACACCACTCATGTCGTGGGTCGAGTCGGGCACCGCACCCGATGCGCTGGTCGCCAACAACACCACGACCAACGTTTCCCGGCCGGTGTATCCGTATCCGACGGTCGCGCGCTACAAAGGCACGGGCAGCACGAACGACGCGGCGAACTTCGGGCCGTACACACCGTCCACGCCCTCGGACGTGGGCACCGACAACGTTGGGAGCTTCCTCTACGAACCGTGGTTCCCGCAGGTCAAGTGCGTGGGCGTGGACAACGAGATCGTCTGCGGCGTCTAGCGCCGGGCAGGTCGGGCGGCGAGGGCGCTCCCGTGACTCGGGAGCGCCCGTTTCGTTTCATCGTCTGCGCGTGAAGCGCTTCACGGCGCGACGTTCCCGGGCGCGATGGACCACATGATGCCGGTCTTCAGCAGCTTGCCGAAGCAAGGATCGTCGGGCGAGCGGTAGCCGTCGTTGGCCACGTGGCCGAAATCCGCCGAGGTGCGACTACTCCCGTGCGATCGGCGCGCCGCCTTTGTCGCGCGAGGCCCGCAGCGTACGTCGCCTTTGCCGCCATTCGCGCATCCGCTGCACGATTTCCTCCGGCCGCAGCCGCAGCAGGATCGTCGGGCCGGGGAGCATGCGTGACAGCAGCCTGTCCTCGTCGAACCATTCGTGCTTGATGACGGCGAGCACGTGCAGCACGATCATGACGATGAGCAGGCGTGCGGTGGCCAGTCCGACGAGGATGCAGAGATGGTTCATCCCGGGGTGCGCGGCGCGCTGATCCGTCAGCGGCACGCCGAAGAACACGATCGGATCGCCGCTCGCGATCCAGCCCGCGGTGCCCGCGATCCCGTTGATCACGAGCAATGCGTAGATCAGGAGGTGGACGTAGTTCGCCATCCACGCCTGGACCTCGGGCATCGGAACGTGCGGTGGCGGGTGCGCGATTCGCCACCCGATCCGCACGACCACGAGAGCGAAGACGAGGACCCCCACGGATCGATGCAGGTTGAGGTCGGGGAGGCGCTGCGCCTCGTCGATTCGCATCATGTAGAACCCATGGACGAACAGGAATGCGATGCCCGCGGCCACGAGCCAATGCAACAGCATCGCGAATTCGGTGTAGCGCCGGATGCGGCGGAAGATCATCACGCGTTTCCCCTCCCCATTGGGATCCATGCCGGGGCAACGCTAGCACGCGGCGCGTACGGTCGTCATCGCCCGCGGACGGGTGGATGGCCGGTAGCGGTCGTGCTGCGCGTCACGGCTGCGTGAAGCCTCTTATTGGCCTTGACAACAATTGCCTGGGCAACTATAATCCGATTACCGTGGCGAACGAAACCGCAACCCGCAAGCCGATCTACGACGCCAAATCGTACGACCCGCAGCGCAGCATCGGCAGCCTCTTCGGCAAGGTCAAGGGCGCAGTCGGGGCCGCGTTCGACGCGGAGCTCGCGCCGCTCGACATCACCGCAGCCCAGTACGTCATCCTGATGTCGCTGGCGCATGGCGAAGTCTGCTCGGCGTCGGATCTGTGCAAAGGGATCTCCTACGATCCGGGCGCGATGACGCGCATGCTCGACCGGCTCGAGCGACGGGGCCTCGTGCGCCGCGTCCCCAATCCCGACGACCGGCGCGCGTTTCAGCTCGAGCTCACCGAGGAGGGCAGGGTGGTGGTGCCCAAGCTCCGCACCGCCGGCATGAAAGTGCTCAACCGGATGCTCGACGGATTCAGTGCCAGGGAAGCGCAGCAGCTGGAAAGCTACCTGCTGCGCATGCTCGATAACGCGTGAATTTTTTTGTGACGATATTTGCCTAGGCCATTAGTGCCTGGGCAATAAAAAGAAGGGAAGAAATGCATACCCCACTTGCTTCCGCCGAGCCTGTCAACGTTTCCGACGAGAGGACCCCGATGCCGTACCTCGCGCGGCCGATCCTTGCGCCGGTTGATGCGGTCAACGATGGCAGATGGGGGCGTTGGCCGGGCGTCCTTCGCGGCGCCGTCGCGCGCGTCCAGCACTGGCTTCGCTCGCTCGGACCGTACGTCGCGATCGAGCTCCTCCTGCCTGGTGGAACGATCATCGCGCTGGTGCTGTGGGCATACCGTCAGCGACGTTCGGCACGTGGCGATCCGAAGCCTTCGTCCACCGCCGTCGCGCCCGCGGAACGTCGAGCGCAGCTTCGCTGTGTCAGGACATGCGGGCAACGATGAGTCGCCCGCAAGGCGGTTCGATGCCGGAGGTCGGGTTTGGAAGCACTACGATGGCGGCGGTACGCGATCTGACGCTCGGATCAGAGCGGTGATCGTACCTCCGCGGATCGTCGAGAAGCACGGGCTGCGGAAGCTCTCGATCGAGGCGATCCTCGGGGAGTCGCATCACTCGGCTGATCTGCGGTTCGGGTATGGATTGCAGGAAGCGCCGCCGCCGGTGTTCGTGAGTACGGTGAAGGTGAAGCAGGCGGGGTTTACCGAGACGTATGACACCGAGGTGGCGGTGAAGCATTGGCTGACGGTGTTGATGGAGCGGAAGATCATTCCGCTGGCTGGGTAGAGACGGACGTTCCGCCTGGCAAGCGCCTGCGCGAGAGCGGGCCATGGCGGCGTGGCGCCGTAGCAAGCGGCACTCGCTATACAGCCGGAGGCGCCACCGTCAGCCCGTTCACCCGATGCTTCTCGATCAAGCTCGCCACCAGCCCCGATTGCTTCGCGTCCTCCACGAACTCCTGGATGAAAGCAGCGCCGGCTTCGTTGGCACGCGCGGTCCCTATCGCCTGCTGCACGGCGGAAAACTGGCCGTCGAGGATGCGCGACCCGGGAAGCTTCCGGGCATCGGCGATGAGCCGTGGTCGAAGTCCCGCGAGCACGTCGAGCTTTTTCGACACGAAGTCGTCGTACGCACCGTCGAGGCTGCCCGCGCGAACGAGCTCCGCATTCTTGATGTTCCGCTCCAGCCAGAGGTCGTATGCAGTGCGGGCGGTGGATGAGATCCGCACGCCGGGACGATCCACTTCGTCCACCGAGCGAAACTTCGAATCCGGTCCCACGAGATAGGTCGCGGCGATCTCCACATAGGCCGCGCTGAACGCGATCTTCTCCGCGCGCTGCGGTTCCGCGCCGATCAATGCCACGTCCCACACGTCGTCACCCACGCGATCGCCCAATTCTCCAGGCGTGGGAAAGGGCACGAGGCGGACCGCCACCCCGAGACGCTTGGCCATCGCTTGCGCCATTTCCGGAGCGACGCCCACGGGATTGCCCTCGGCATCGCGGCCGGTCACGAGGAGGAAGTTGCTGACATTGATGGCTGCTCGCAGGAAACCTCGAGGAGCCAATTCGGAGAGTACGCGTGACGATATCTGCATGGGGGCCTCGAAGGGGCGACGCAAGAAAGAGATGGGATCGCTCGGGAATATAGCGCACGCGCGGACAAAGTCGAGCGACAGGGAACCGTGCGGCCGTCCCGCGACGAATACTGCAGGCAAGCGCGAAAGGTTGATTGCGCCGGATAACCCACAACCCTCGTGTCCTCTGCGTATCCACGATGCGACATCACGATTCACGATGCTAGTATCGTCGCCACCGTCGCGATGGCTCCGATGCAGCCTGCAGCAGCTGCGCTGATGACGCACGGACCACCGCAGCAATGCAACGAAGGCAGGAATCGACATGGCAGACGACGCAAGCAACTCCCTGGTCTGGTTCATCACCGGTTGCTCCAAGGGCCTCGGTCGTTCATTGGCCCTGAAAGTCCTGGAAAGTGGAGATCGCTGCGTGGTCACCGCGCGCGACACCGCGCAGGTTGCGGATATCGTTGCGCCGCATCGCGAGCGCGCGCTGGCGTTGTCCCTCGATGTGGCGGACCCCGCGGCCACGAGCGCCGCGGTGCGCGCGGCCGAAGCTCGCTTCGGCCGGATCGATGTACTCGTCAACAATGCGGGCTATGGCTACTTCGCGGCGGTGGAAGAGGGCGAGGACGACGAGATCCGGAGGATGTTCGAGACCAACTTCTTCGGCCTTGCGGACCTCACCCGCAAGGTGTTGCCCGGGATGCGCGCTCGCCAGGCCGGCCACATCATCAACGTGTCGTCGGTGGCGGGCCTTGCGACCAATCCTGCTGCCGGGTACTACAGCGCCAGCAAATTCGCCGTCGAGGGCCTGTCGGAAGCATTGCACAAGGAAGTGGCCGAGCACGGCATTCGCGTCACTGTCATCGAGCCTGGCCCCACACGCACCTATTTTCACGGGCCCTCGGCGCGAATCAGGCGTATGCCGAATGACGCCTACGCACGGACGGCGGGCGCCCGGCTCGC